>NZ_JBWBYV010000093.1:0-60335 GCF_056174685.1 Janthinobacterium sp. BHSEK | reverse complement strand
AAAAGTATTTATTGACACACTTGACGAGGTTCGTCTGATTAGGAATGACGTCATGCATTTTGATCCAGCCGGAATTGAAGAAGAAGATATATTGACGCTATCAACCGCACTTCACTTCTTCATTTCTGTAAAAAACATGATGAAGTAAGGCCAACAATATCCGTATGATCAGCAATAGTTGCTTCAGGTCTATTGTGTTGAAAAACGCGGGTACGTTGACGTTGAGATAGAAATTCTACCAGCCTAGACTGGCCAGAACTGCAGCTATTGAACGATCACCGACTGCTTGGAGGTCTGAGACATCCCGAAATGGTTGCCGCTCGACATTTTCAACACAATAGGTCGAAAAAAGACGTTACTCAAACGCAAACTGCCAACGACAGCAAGAACACGCCCCCGCCTCAAACCAAGGCTCCCCGGGCCCAGCGGGCCTGAAAAATGGCCAGGGCAAGGCGCGCGGGCGAAGACAGTACGCATGTACGGCGAGCCCAAGCAACGCAGCCATGGCCATTTTCTCAGGCCCGCGGCTCTGGCCCGCCGTTCAAAACAATACCCTCACTGAACACGCGCCAGGTACTGTGCCAGCTGTGCAAAAGTAGCCTTGAACCCCTGCGTCATCGACTCATGCCCTTCCAGGAAAGTCTCATGCTGCTCATCGGTGGCCTTGTGCGGCGTCGACCGCAAGGTCATCGTCGTCTTGCCGTTTTCTTCCGTGAGGGTCATGACATTGAACGATTCCAATGGCCAGGTCGCGCTGACCGGGTGCTGCACGGCATTGCCCTGCTTGTCGGCGAATGACAAAATCGAGACGATCCTTTCCGGCGCTTCGATGGCCTGATAAGTAAACTTGCCCCACATCTCGTAGCCGTTGTCGGCGCGCATGCCGTAGTGGAAGACGCCGCCCGGCCGCAAGTCCAGCGCCAGCACGCTCAATTCGAAGCCGACGGGGCCCCACCATTGTGCCAGGCGCTCGGGCTCCACCCACGACTGGAACACCAGCTCGCGCGGCGCGTCGAAGGTTTGCGTGATGACAAAGTCGCTGCTGTCGCGGTGCTGTCCGTCCTGCTTCTGTTTTTCCGTCGTCATGCTGTCTCCTGATGGTGGTGGGCTGACTGTTAATGTACCAGCGGCGCCGACAAACGGAAAGGCCTGTACGCCTGTCAAACCAGCATGCTAGAATATTAGTTAGACACCTAACTATTAGACGACTCACCTTATGATTTCTATCGAAGAGCGCTTTTCCGCCGCGCTCCACAAGACGGCGCGCGGCTGGCGCCATGCCATCGACCGGCGCCTGAAGGACCTGGACCTGGGACAAGCGAGCTGGATGTGCATCGCCATGATCGCCAAATCGCCGCGGCCGCCCTCGCAAAGCGAATTGGCCCATCAGCTGGGCGTGGAAAACCCCACCATGGTATCGATGCTGGACCGGCTCGTGAAATCGGGCTTCGTGCAGCGCCAGCCGTCGGAAACGGACCGCCGCGTGAAACTCGTCGTGCTGACCGAGGCCGGCATGCTGGTCTATGACACCGTGCGCAAGGAAGCGGACGGCTTCCGCAAGGAACTGCTGCAGGGCATAGATCCCGATCAACTGCGGGCCGCCACCGAGTTGCTGGAAGCGCTACAGGCTGCGACGGAGAAATCCGCATGAGTTCGGCCACAGCCAGTGCCACGCCGGCGCTGCCCGCTTCACAGGACCCCACCCTGAACCGGCGCATGATCACGATATCGATCATGCTCGCCACCATCATCCAGGCGCTCGACGGCACCATCGCCAACGTCGCCCTGCCCCACATGCAGGGCAGCCTTTCCGCCTCGCAAGACCAGATCACCTGGGTGCTGACCTCCTTCATCGTCGCCGCCGCCATCGCCACGCCCCTGACGGGCTGGCTGTGCGACCGTTTCGGCCAAAAAAACACCTTTCTCGTGTCGGTTGCCGGCTTCACGCTCGCCTCCGTGCTGTGCGGCCTGTCCGGCACCCTGTCCGAGATCGTCGCCGCCCGCTTGCTGCAAGGCGTGTTCGGCGCGGCCCTGGTGCCGCTGTCGCAGGCGGTCTTGCTCGATATTAATCCGCGCGAAAAGCACGGCTCGGCCATGGCCATCTGGGGCATGGGCGTGATGATCGGCCCCATCCTGGGACCGACACTGGGCGGCTGGCTGACGGACAGCTACAGCTGGCGCTGGGTCTTCTTCATCAACATCCCCATCGGCGCCATGGCCTTCTATGGCATCTGGCGCTACATCCGCAAGGACCCGCCCAACCGCCGCATGCACTTTGACATGTTCGGCTTTGCCACCTTGAGCCTATCCATCGGCGCGCTGCAGATGCTGCTGGACCGGGGCGAGCAGAACGACTGGTTTTCCTCTACGGAAACGTGGCTCGAAGCCATCGTGCTGGCCATGAGCCTGTGTTATTTCATCGCCCACACGGCCCTGCGCCCGGCCGGCAAGTCCTTCCTCGATTACCGCCTGCTGAAGAATTCGAACTATGTGAGCGGCTTGCTGTTCATCTTCATCGTCGGCATGGTGCTGTTCGCCACCCGCGCGCTGACGCCGTCGATGCTGCAAGGCTTGATGAATTACCCGGCGGCCATTGCCGGCCTGGTGACGGCGCCCAGCGGGCTGGGCACGATGCTGGCCATGCTGATCGTCGGCAGGCTGACGGGCAAGATCGATACGCGCATCCTGCTGGGCGTGGGCTTTTCGATTACCGCGTTTTCGCTGTGGCAAATGGCCAATTTCACCTTGGACCTCGTGCCGAAGACGGTCGTGTGGAATGGCATCATCCAGGGCATCGGCCTGGGCCTCGTCTTCGTGCCCCTGAGCGCGGCCACGTTCGCCACCCTGTCGCCGCAGATGCGGGCGGAAGGCACGGCCATCTACAGCCTGGTGCGCAATATCGGCAGCAGCATCGGCATCGCCCTCGTGCAAACCTTGTTGGTGCGCAATACGCAGATCGCCCATGCGTCCCTGACGGAACACATCACTATCGCCAATCCGGCCCTGCATGACCCCGGCATCACCCAGGTGTTCGACCTGGGCACGAGCACGGGCATGGCGGCGCTGAATGGCGAAATCACGCGGCAGGCGTCGATGATCGCCTACCTCGACGACTTCTGGCTGATGATGTGGCTGACCATCCTCGTGCTGCCGCTTTTGCTCCTGATTAAACCACCGAAGAAAAATGCGCCCGTCGTGGTCGACCACGCGGCCATGGAATAACCCTCATGCACACACCGATGAAACTCTCCCTCAGCGTCCTGGCGCTCAGTTTATCCCTGACCGGCTGCGCCAGCATCCCGCCCGACACGCAACAGCTGCCGCAGCAAGACCTGGCCACCATGCAATTGGCGGCCGACATCCACCTGGCCAGCGAAGGCTGGCCCGCCGCCCAGTGGTGGCGCCAGTTCCAGGACGATCAGCTGGACCAGCTGATCGACCAGGCGCTGTCCGCCAGCCCGAACCTGGCGGTGGCGAATGCCCGCATCGGCTCGGCCCTGTCCGCGTTCGACGCGCAACATGCGGAGCGCGGCCCCAGGGTCGACCTGGGCGCGAACGCCAGCCGCCAGCGCTATTCGGGCAACGGCCTGATGCCCGCCCCCATCGGCGGCAATTACTACAATGAAATCACGGTGGGCGTGCAAGCCCATTACGACCTGGACTGGTGGGGCAAGCACAAGGCGCAGATCGCGGCCAGCCTGGGCGAAGTCAACGCGCGCCGTGCCGAGTACGCGATGGCGGAGCAGATGCTGGCGGCCGAGATCGCACGCCACTACTTCAGCATGCAAAACGGCTGGGCCCGCATGGACAACCTGCATGCGCTGGTGGCCCTGCAGCAGCAACTGGTGCTGGACAAGGAAAAGCGCATCGCCAACGGCCTCGGCGTCAGCGACGACCATCTGTCCGCGCAAACGCGGCTGAGCCTGCTTCAGCAGCAGATCGCCCTGCTGGAAACGCAGGTCGTCACGGAACGGGAAGCCTTGCGCGCCCTGCTCGGCGGCGACAGCTCGGCACTGGCCAGCCTGCAGCCGAGGCAGGCCCAGGCGCTGCCGCATGCGCTGCCCGGCAAGCTGGGCATGGAATTGCTGGCGCGCCGGCCCGACTTGCAGGCGGCGCGTTGGCGGGTACAGGCGGCCATGAGCAAGATCGAGGCGGCGCAGGCGTCGTTCTACCCCGATATCGACCTGGGAGCCTCGTTCGGCCTCGATGCCATCGAACTGGGCAAGCTGCTCGAGTCCGGCAGCCGCACCCTGTTCGTCGGCCCCGCCTTGTCCTTGCCCCTGTTCGACAGCGGCCGCCTGCAGGCGCAGCTTGCCGGCGCGCGCAGCGAACGCAACGAGCTGATCGCCGACTACAACCAGAACGTCTTCAATGTCGTGCGCGACGTGGCGCAGGCGGGCGCCAGGGTGCAAGGCGTGGAAAACCAGCTGCGCCTGCAGCAGGACAACCTGCGCGCCAGCGAAGCGCAGCTGCGCAACGCGAATGCCCGTCTAAAACAGGGACTAGCCGACCGCGCCACCCAGCTGAATGCGGAAATGACCGTGCGCGGCCAGGTCGACCTGGGCATGCAGCTGCAAAACCAGCGCCAGGACGCGGAAATCAGCCTGACCGTGGCACTGGGCGGCGGCTACCGGGGCAGCAGCGACTTTGCCGCCACGACGACTAAACAATAACGATCGATTACGGAACACATCATGAGCAGCGAAACCACAGCCACCACCACCTCCACCGAACAGCCGGGCAAGCGCAAGGCCGTCCTGATCGCCATCACGGCCGCCTTTCTCGTGGCGGGCGCCGCCTGGGCAGCCTATTATCAATTAGTGCTGGCCAAGGAAGAAGTCACGGACAACGCCTACGTGGGCGGCAACCTCGTCACCCTGTCCGCGCAAGTGACGGGCAATGTCGACGCCATCCGCGCCGACGAGACGCAGATGGTGAAAGCGGGCGCACCGCTGATCACGCTGAACGCCATCGATGCGGACCTGGCCCTGAGCCAGGCCGAGGCGCGCCTGGGCAACATCGTGCGCCAGGAGCGTGAGCGCTATGCCAGCGTGGCGCAGTACGACGCCGTCATCGAACAGCGCCGCCTGGCCCTGGCCACGGCGCAGGGCAACCTGGCCCGCCGCGCACCCTTGGCGCTGGACCACACGATCTCGGGCGAAGACCTTGTTCATGCGAAACAGGCCGTCGACGACGCCAAAGCGGCCTTGACGGTGGCGCAGCGCCAGGCCGAGTCCGCCAAATCGGGCGTGGCCGGCGTCAACCTGGCCAGCCATCCGGCCGTGCTGGCGGCCAGGGGCGACGTGCTGCAGGCGTGGCTGGCCGTGCGCCGCAACGCCGTGGTCGCCCCCGTCTCGGGCTATGTCGCCAAGCGCAGCGTGCAGCTGGGCTCGCACGTGACGCCGGGCACGCCCCTGATGTCCATCGTGCCGCTGGACCAGTTATGGGTCGATGCGAACTTCAAGGAATCGGAATTGCGCAATATCCGCGTGGGACAGGCGGCCGCCATCGAAACGGATTTGTACGGCAGCAAGGTGGTCTACCACGGCAAGGTGCTGGGCATGTCGGCCGGCACGGGCAGCGCGTTTTCCCTGCTCCCGGCGCAAAATGCCACGGGCAACTGGATCAAGGTGGTGCAACGCGTGCCCGTGCGCATCACGCTCGATCCGAAGGAACTGGCCGCCCACCCGCTGCGCATCGGCCTGTCGACGACGGTGTCGGTCGACACCAGCCATGGCGAAGGGGCGACCCTGGACCAGCCGATGGTGGCGTCCACCGTCTACACGACCAAGGTGTTGGAGCAGCCCGTGGGCGAGGCGGAGAAAATGGCCGATGCCATCATTGCGCAGAATCTTCTGAATTGATGCGTAGGTCGGCTTAGCGCAACGCGCGTAAGCCGACAACATTGTTGGCACGGCCGTTGGTGGTGTCGGATTACGCGGGGCGTTGCCCCGCTAATCCGACCTACCTGGCTTTACCGGCCGCCGCCACCTGGTCCAATATGTGCTTGGGCACGGCCGCATAATGCTTGAATTCCATCGTGTACGTGGCCCTGCCCTGGGTCAATGAGCGCAGGGTGGTGGAATAGCCGAACATCTCGGCCAGCGGCACCAGCGCCTTGACGATGCGCCCCGCGCCGCCGGGAATGTCGTCGACACCCTGCACCATGCCGCGCCGGGCCGTCAAATCGCCCATGACGTTGCCCATGAATTCTTCCGGCGTTTCCGCCTCCACCTGCATCATCGGTTCCAGCAGCACGGGCGACGCCTTGCGCATGCCATCCTTGAAGGCGATGGAGCCGGCCATGCGGAACGCGTTTTCGTTGGAATCGACGTCGTGGTAGGAGCCGAACGTCAATGTCGCCTTGACGTCGACGACCGGATAGCCGGCCAGCACGCCCGCCTTCAGGGTTTCGATGATGCCCTTGTCGACGGCGGGGATGAATTCGCGCGGCACCACGCCGCCCTTGATGGCGTCGACGAACTGGTAGCCCGTGCCCGGCTCCAGCGGTTCGAGTTTCAGCACCACGTGGCCGTACTGACCCCGTCCGCCCGACTGCTTGACGAACTTGCCCTCGACGTCTTCCACCGTGCGCGTGATGGTTTCGCGGTACGCCACCTGGGGCTTGCCCACGTTCGCTTCCACGCCGAATTCGCGCCGCATGCGATCGACCAGGATTTCCAGATGCAATTCTCCCATGCCCGACATGATGGTCTGGCCCGATTCCTCGTCCGTATGCACCCTGAACGACGGATCTTCCTGCGCCAGGCGGTTCAGGGCGATGCCCATCTTTTCCTGGTCCGGCTTGGTCTTCGGTTCGACCGCCTGGGAAATCACGGGTTCCGGGAAGATCATCTTTTCCAGCACGATGACGTGGTCGATGGCGCACAGGGTGTCGCCCGTGGTGACGGCCTTCAGGCCCACGGCGGCGGCGATGTCGCCCGCATACACTTCCTTGATTTCCTTGCGCTCGTTCGCATGCATCTGCAAAATGCGCCCCAAGCGCTCGCGCGCGCTCTTGGTGGGGTTGTAGACCATGTCGCCCGAATTGACCACGCCGGAATACACGCGGAAGAAAGTCAGTTGTCCCACGAACGGGTCCGTCATGATCTTGAAGGCCAGCGCGGAGAAATGCTCGTCGTCGGCCGGATGGCGCTCCACTTCGTTGTCGTGCTCGTCGTGGCCCATGATGGGCGGCACTTCCAGCGGCGACGGCAGGTATTCGATGACGGCGTCCAGCATCGCCTGCACGCCCTTGTTTTTAAAGGCGCTGCCGCACAGCATGGGCACGATTTCGTTGCGGATGGTGCGCGCGCGCAAGGCCTGCTTGAGCTCCGCTTCGGTGAACGTGTCGCCATTCAGGTAGCGTTCCGTCATCTCGGTGGTGGCCTCGGCCGCGTGTTCGACCAGGTGCTCGTGCCATTCCTGCGCCTGCGCCAGCAGCTCGGCGGGAATCTCGCCATAGCTGAACTGCACGCCCTGGCTGGCGTCGTCCCAGGTGATGGCGCGCATCTTCAGCAGGTCGATGACACCCGTGAAATGCTCTTCGGCGCCGATGGGCAGCTGGATGGGCACGGCCACGCCTTTCAGGCGCTCGCCGATCTGCTTGCGCACGCGCAGGAAATCCGCGCCCACCCGGTCCATCTTGTTGATGAAGGCGATGCGCGGCACGTGGTATTTATTGGCTTGCCGCCAGACGGTTTCCGATTGCGGCTGCACGCCGCCGACGGCATCGTAGACCATCACGGCGCCGTCGAGCACGCGCATCGAGCGCTCCACCTCGATCGTGAAATCCACGTGGCCGGGCGTGTCGATGATGTTGATGCGGTGTTCGGGGAAGTTGCCGGCCATGCCTTTCCAGAACGCCGTGGTGGCGGCCGAGGTGATGGTGATGCCCCGTTCCTGCTCCTGCTCCATCCAGTCCATGGTGGCGGCGCCATTGTGTACTTCGCCGATCTTGTGATTGACCCCCGTATAAAACAGGATGCGCTCGGTGGTGGTGGTCTTGCCGGCGTCGATATGGGCGCTGATGCCGATGTTGCGGTAGCGCTCGATAGGTGTTTTGCGGGTCATCACAATCTCCATGGCTAGCCCGGCACGACTGTGTTTGCGCCGGTTTTCCAGTGTAGCAGACATCGATTTGCGCGGCTCGGGTGACCGGTTTTTACCATGCGTACAACACTGTTACCCCCGCGCACGGCTGGCGCACGGGGCAATCGAGGTATTCCGCTATACTTTCAAAACTATTAATCCAACAAAGATTAATCAGGATCAAGACGCACGGTGATTTATCGTGCAAGGCGACGCCGCCGGCATGCAGCCCAGGTGCGCACCGAATGACATGCCCCACTCAGCCTATGACCATCCAACTAAGAAAAATAATCCTCTCCTCCCTGCTGGCGTCGCCGGCGCTGGCCATGGCCGGCGAACTGGAACAGCAAATGCAGCGTTGCGCCGTGCTTGGTGACGCCAGCGCCCGCCTGGGCTGCTTCGACACTCTGGCCAAGGCGGCGGAAAAAGCCACCATCGCCGCCGGCGGTGACCCTGCCACGGCTGCCGTCACCCTGGCAGCGGCCGCCGAGGTCGCCCCCATCACGCCCGTCAGCCCGCCGGGCGTGGCCACGCCGGACGCCGTCAACGCCGCCATCCCCGCCATCGCGCAGGCTGGCGCGGCGCCGCCGGAAGCACCGATTTCGCGCACCCAGCAATCGTGGGAACTCAACGATGCCTCGAAGCGGGGCCTGTTCAACTTCCGCCCGCACCGCGACACTTATTTGCTGCTGGCCAACTACAGCGACGCCTCGAACGACGAACCGTTCCAGGATTTCACGCCGGGCGGCATCAAGAGCCAGCACGTGGAATTGACGTTCCAGCTGAGTTTCAAGATGAAGCTGCTGGAAGACATCGCCGGCACGCCCATCGACATGTGGTTCGGCTATACGCAGCAAAGTTTCTGGCAGGCGTATAACCGCAAGGCTTCGAGCCCCTTCCGCGAGACCAATTACCAGCCGGAGCTGATGCTGATCTTGCCGATCAACAAGAATTTCGCGGGCGTGGAATTCAACTACCTGAACCTGGGCCTGGTGCACCAGTCGAATGGCCAGACGTCGACCCTGTCGCGCAGCTGGAACCGCGTGTATGCCGAGCTGGGCATGGAAAAAGACAACCTGGCCGTCACGACGCGCATCTGGCACCGCCTCGACAATGGCAAGACCGACAATGACAATATCGACATCACCGATTACATGGGGCATGGCGACTTGCGCGTAAGCTACCGCAACAAGGGCCATGAATACGCCGTCACGGCGCGCCGCAATTTCAGCAAGAAGCATGGCTCCATGCAGGCAAGCTGGGCTTTCCCATTGAAGGCCAACCTGAAAGGCTATCTGCAGCTGTTCTCCGGCTATGGCCAGAGCCTGATCGACTATAACTATTCGCAGAAATCGATCGGCGCCGGTTTCATGGTCGACCTGTAAGCGGTGTAAACGGTACATGCATAAAAAAATGGCGCCGACGGCGCCATTTTTTTATGGGAAATCCAGTTCAGTGCCGCCCGCCGCCCAGCACGCGGGCCGGCAGCATGACGATGGCGCGCAGCAATTCGAACACGCCTTCCACGCCGATGCCGATCAAACGGAACGGCAGCAACAGCAGCCAGGCCAGCGGATACAGCACGAGGGCCAGCAAGGCCAGGGGCCAGCACACCAGCAAGAGCAGCAGCCACAGCACGAATCCCAGCATCGCGTTTCCCCCTAGAATGAAATGTGCGGAGCAAGCCGTGCTTGCCCCGCTACCGTGACGGCACTGTAATCAAGCGCCGCCGCGGCGGCAACGGCCATGCGATGAACGGCACAATGCGGGGATGAACGGTGCAAAAACGGGAATGAACGGAGGCTTATTGGCCGACGCAAATCACTTTCGTGATGTATTCGTGCGCGTTCGGCTTCTTGCTGGCGGCCCATTTGATGGCCTGGTTGGCCTCTTCGATGGTCAGGATGGAAGCCTTGTCCTTCGACTTGATGAAGGACACGCCTTCAAACACGCCTTCCTTGCTGCGCATTACCTTGGCAAACACGGGCGGCTTGGTCTCGCCGTCGCTGATTTTATTCTGTTGCACGAGGTAACGCTGATCGATCTGTTCCATGATAATAAAGCTGTCCAGTGGTAAAAGACGGAATATACCCTGAATGGACAAACGCCGCAGGATGAAATCGCTGCGGCGTTGCCCAAATTTGGTTTCGAACGGCTGACAAAACCGTCGCGAGCGGCAGTGAGTTGTGGCTAAGAAGCGCAACCGTACTTTAGTACGGTGAGCATCGCAGGCCGCAAATCGCGACGCGCAGCAGGGTTGGTCAGCTGGTCAGGCGTAGACGGGGTTCTGCGTGACTGGCTGCAGATTCACGTCATAGATCACCTGCGCGCGGACCGACGTTTCCAGCGAAGGAATCGAACCGCCCGCGCGGTACTGGAAGCTCACCTGCAGCACGTCGCCCGCCTTCACGGCCAGCGGCGCGGCCAGCGGCAGGCACATGTAGTGATTCAGCCAGTCGATGGTGGTCGAGCGCTCGGGCACCACGGCCAGGATGTTCTTGGTGACGAAACGCAAGGCGTTCAGGGTGCCGCTGCGCTCGACGACGAACTTGCCGTCGAAGCCGAACACGCTATCCGTCGGCTGGCTGAAGTCGATGATGCTGTAGACGGACGGCGGCGCCAGTTCCAGCACGCCCGGATGGATGGCCGTGGTTTCCTGAAATTGCACGATGGGCGCGTAAAAACCCTCGAAATCGTATTCCTGCTGCATCGGCTGCACGGCCATGATGACGGCCTCGGGCAGGAAGATCGGCAGCGGGCCGCCGAAGCGGGCCAGGTAGCGGCGCTTGAACGACTCGATCACTTCCACCTGCTTTTCGCGCAGCATGCCTACATGGATCATTTCGCAGATGACCACGTCGACAGGCTCGGGCGGCAGATATTCAAAGGCGTCCGCGTGGACGACTTCCACCTTTTCACCGTTCGGGTTGAGCGCCAGCATCTTGCGCGCTTCCTTGACCATGTCCGGATTGAACTCCACGCACCAGACCTTGTCGGCGCGCGCGGCCGCGAACCACGACAGCACGCCCGTGCCGCCGCCCAGCTCCAGCACCTTCATCCCGGGTTTCACCGCATAATCGATCGCCGACTTGAACCCGTGCATGCGGTTCTGGTCCATCAACATATTGTGATGGTAATGGACGGGGATAAATTGCCCCAGGTAACAACTCTCGATTTCTCGTTCATTCAGCATGTCTGTCCTCTTGGAGTCTGGCTCCGATGGCCGATCGGTTTTGTCATTCCAGAAAGCAGTGATATCGCACGGGCTGCGCGCGGGGCGGCGACAATACAGCCGGCGCCTGACGGTGGTGGGATGGCCCATGCGAACAATCTCCTGATTAATGCGACACGATCATTATCGTTAATCGCCAGGGAGAACAAAGGGCTGAGGTGAGAGGCAATTCCATGCCAGTTTCAGCGCTGGCATGGAAAATATTACTAGAACGATCACTTGCGCGCTGCGCGCGCCTTCTGTGCCGCTTCGATGATGGCCACCACACCCGGCTTGTCGCCCGCCTGGGCGAACTGTGCGGCCGTCCAGCCATGGTCGCTCTTCAGGCTGGCGTCCGCGCCCCAGGACAGCAGCAGCTTGACGGCGCCCTCCTGTCCTTCGCGGGCGGCAAACATCAGCGGCGTGACGTTGGCGGGCGCGCGCGCATCGACGACGGCGTCGCGGTCCAGAAAAATCTTCATGATGGGCAGGTCGCCGGCCGAGGCCGCATAATGGAGCGCCGTCCAGCCGCTCTGGTTGACCTTGGCACCCTTGGCCAGCAAGGCGTTCACCGCGTCCAGCTTGTGCTTGTAGGCGGCCATCATCAACGCCGTGTTGCCGTTGGCCGAACGGGCCTCGATGTCGATGCCCGGCGCGTCGAGCAGCACCTGGAAAACCCGGTCCGCATCGTCGCGCAAGGCCAGCACGAGGGGAATATCGCCGCGCTGCGCGTCAGGCTGGTTCGGATTCATGCCCTCAATCAGCATGCTGCGCACGCCGCTGGCGTTGTTGACGGACACGGCGCGGAAGAACGCATCGGGTTCCGGCGCCGCCTGGCTGGCGGCGGCGCAGCACAGCAACATCGCCAGCGCGAGTTTTTTCATCATGTTTTACCTTAAGAAGTTATGGCAACTGATTGAATAACTTGAAGAAATTTTCCGTCGTCTGGCGTGCCACCTGTTCCAGGGGAATGCCTTTCAGGATCGACAGGTATTCCGCCACGTGGGCCACATAGCCCGGTTCGTTCATGCGGCCGCGGAACGGCACGGGCGCCAGGTACGGCGAATCCGTTTCGATCAAGATGCGCTCGAGCGGCACTTCCAGCGCCACCGCCTGCAAATCCTTGGCGCTCTTGAACGTGACGATGCCGGAAAACGAAATATAGAAACCCATATCGATGGCGGCGCGCGCCACTTCCAGCGATTCCGTAAAGCAATGCATGACGCCGGCCACGCCGCCGTCGGCCACGCCCGCGCCCTCTTCGCGCATGATGCGGATCGTGTCTTCGCTGGCCGCTCTTGTGTGGATAATCAAGGGTTTACGGGTGATTCTTGAAGCTTTGATGTGGGTCCTGAAACGCTCGCGCTGCCACTCCAGGTCGCCCGTCAGGCGGAAATAGTCGAGGCCCGTCTCGCCGATGGCGATGATCTTCGGGTGATCGGCCAGACGCACCAGGTCTTCCACGGACGGTTCAGGCGTGTCTTCATAATCGGGATGCACGCCGACGGAGGCAAAGATATGCGGATACCGCTCGGCCAGGGCCAGCACCTGCGGAAAGTCCGGCAGGTCGACGGACACGCACAGGGCGTGCGTCACCTTGTTCTCGGCCATCTTGGCGAGGATCTCGGGCATGCGAGCGGCCAGCTCGGGGAAATTGATATGGCAATGGGAATCGATATACATAAGGCGGGATTGTACCGGAGGGAGCAAAAACCGGCAGGGCAACGGCGGCGGCGCGCATCCCCTGCCGGGGCGGTTCGGATGCTGGCAGCCGATTACATCTGCGAGGCAGGATGTTCCGCCAGCGGAACGAAGTTGCCGGTCGACTCGTCGAGCGCGTCGAGCGAGCCGTTCTCGATGTCGTACACCCAGCCATGCAAGGTCAGCCGATGTTGCGCCATGGCCAGCGCCACCGAGGGATGGGTGCGCAGGTTATTCAGCTGCGCCACCACGTTGGCGCGCACCATGCCGTCGATGCGCGACTGCTCCGTCGGATGCTCGACCGATTCGTTGATTATGCGCGCCGCGTCCGCATGGTGCAGCCAGCTGCGCACGGCCGGCATGTGATCGAGGCAGGCGCAGGTGGCGATCGCCTTCATCGCGCCGCAATCAGAATGGCCGCAAATGACGATGTCGGTCACGTTCAGGGCAGACACGGCAAACTCCACCGTGGCGCTGACGCCGCCCGGCTCGGGTCCGTACGAGGGCACGATGTTGCCCGCGTTACGGATCACGAAGAGTTCGCCTGGTTCGCGCTGCGTCACCAGTTCGGGCACCATGCGGCTGTCCGAGCAGGAAATGAACAGGGCCTTGGGAGTTTGTCCCGTGGCCAAGGTCTTGAACAGCTCGCGGCGCTCAGGAAAAACCTCTTTTTGGAAACGTAGGAATCCAGCAATAATGTCGCGCATAAATAAATGAAATGGTTAGCCGAACCCGTATTATCGCTGATCTGGCGCCTGCATTGCCTATTGCCCTTCGGGCGGCTGCCACAGTTCCACCTTGTTGCCCTCGGGATCGATGACCCAGCCGAACTGGCCGTATGCCGAGTCGGGCGCCTTGTCCAGCACGTTACAGCCTTCGTCACGCAAGGCTTGCAGCAGCGCATCCAGGTCGTCGACCCGGTAATTGACCATGAAGGACGCCTTGCCGGGCGCGAACTGCTCGCTGTCTTTGGCCGCCACGGACCAGATGGTGGTGCCGGCCGTGGGCTGGCCAGCGGCGTCCGTCCAGGTGAAGGCGGCGCCGCCCCAGGGCTGCACGTCCAGGCCCAGGTGGCGCTGGTACCAGGCGCGCAGCGCCGCCGGGTCTTGCGCGTGGAAAAAGATGCCGCCGATGCCAGTGACCCGTTGCATGCACGCCTCCGTTGCTGTCCAGTGCCTTGACTGTAACACCGGCTTGCCGGCGTGGCAAACGGCGCAGAGATAATTTACATTAACTTTACAATCCAAGTACTTGATTTTATTGGCAACTGAATGCGTAGTCGAGCAACATGTCTTCGAGGAACAGCTTGGGCGACAGGGGATGCTCGGCAATCGCCCGGCGTTCGTTGGCCGACTTGATGGCGGCCATCAGGCGGCTGACGTTGATGCGCCCTGCCAGCGCTTCCAGTTCGCGCCGGTGGCGCGGGTAGTAGCGGATGGTGCCGGACAACTTGACGGAAAACACGTCGTACAGCCAGCGCTGCAGGGACGCCACCAGCGGCGCCAGTGGCGCCTTCTGTAATTTGTCGGCCGCCTTCAGGGCCGCTTCCACGCCGGGATTGGCCAGTACCTGCAGCAACTGTTCCGTTTCCTCGCGGCCGCCCGACTCGGACTGGGCCAGCGCGGCCAGCGGCGCGCCGCCCTGCTCGCGCAGCCAGCTGTCCGCATCGCTCAAGCCCTGGGCCTTGAGCCAGGTCAAAGCCTGCTCGTGGCTGGGCATGGGCAAGGCAAACTTGCGACAGCGCGACAGGATGGTCGGCAGCAGGCGGTCCAGACTGTTCGATGCCAGCAGGAACAGGGTGCCCGGCGGCGGCTCTTCCAGCGTTTTCAGCAAGGCGTTCGAGGCGGGCGTGTTGAGCGCCTCGGCCGGATACAGTACCACCACGCGCAAGCCTTGCCGGTGCGTGGAAATGTTCATGAAGTCCGCCAGGTTGCGGATCTGCTCGATCTTGATGTCTTTCGACGGCGTCTTGCTCTTGGCGCTTTTCTTCGCGCCTTCGCCCTCTTCGCCATCGTCGGCCACCTCGTCTTCCAGCGCTTCCGGACGCACGCGGCGGTAATCGGGATGGTTGCCCTGGCTAAACCAGCCGCACGAGGCGCAGGCGCCGCAGGCATGGCCGTCGGCGCGCACGTCTTCGCACAGCAGCGCTTGCGCGAAATGCTCGATGAAGTCGGCCTTGCCGATGCCTTGCGCGCCATGGAACAAAATGGCGTGCGGCATGCGCGGGCGCAAGGCTTGCAACTGCTGCCAGGCGTCCTGTTGCCACGGATAGAGAGAACTGGTCATATTATTCTTTGTCAATCAACGTGTTGCAACACTTTGTTCAAGCAATTCATCAAGCAGTTTTGCCAGCTGAACCTGGATGTCGGCAATGCTTTGCGTGGAATCGATGATGCGGAAACGCTGCGGGAACTGGGCCGCCCGGCGCAGATACTCATTGCGCGTGGCGGCAAAGAAGTCCGCCCGCTCTTGCTCGAATTTATCCAGTGCGCGCGTGGCGTCCAGGCGGGCTCTAGCCACGGCCAGCGGCACGTCGAACAGGAACGTGATGTCCGGCTGCAGATGCGGATGCACCCACGCTTCCAGCTGCTCCATCTTGCGCAAGTCCATGCCGCGCCCGCCGCCCTGGTAGGCGAAACTGGCATCCGTAAAGCGGTCGGAAATGACCCACTCGCCCCGTTCCAGGGCGGGCGCGATGACTTGCGCGATGTGTTCGCGGCGGCTGGCGAACATCAGCAGGGCTTCCGTTTCCAGGTGCATCTTTTCATGCAGCAGCAGTTCGCGCAGCTTTTCGCCCAGGCTGGTGCCGCCCGGTTCGCGCGACGAGACGAGGGTCACGCCCCGCTGCCGCAGGTAATCGGTAACAAAGCCGATATGCGTCGACTTGCCCGCGCCATCGATGCCTTCGAAGGTGATGAAGCGGGGTTGATAGTGTTGTGTCATGAAACTCTTGATCTGATAAGGAATTAGCGCTGGTACTGGTTCACGGCGCGGTTATGGTCGGGCAAGTTGGCCGAGAACTGGCTGGTGCCGTCGCCGCGCGCGACGAAATACAGGGCCTGCGTGCGGGCCGGCGCCAGGGCCGCCGTCAGCGATTGCGCGCCGGCCAGGGCGATCGGCGTGGGCGGCAAGCCGCCGCGCGTGTAGGTATTGTACGGGGTGTCCGCTTCCAGGTCGCGTTTGCGGATCTTGCCCTGGTAGTTATCGCCCATGCCATAGATTACGGTCGGGTCCGTCTGCAGCAGCATGCCCGTCTTGAGGCGGTTGACGAACACGCCGGCGATCATGGCCCGCTCGGACTTTTGCCCCGTTTCCTTTTCCACGATGGACGCCATGATCAGCGCCTCGTACGGGTTTTTATATGGCAAGGCCGGATCGCGCTTGTCCCACGCTTCGGACAGCCGGCCGATCATGGCCGTGTGCGCCTGCCTGAAAATCTGCATTTCGCTGGCGCCCTTGGCGAACAGATAGGTATCGGGGAAGAACAGGCCTTCCGGCAACACGTATTCCGGGCTGATCTTCGCCATCAGTTCCTTGTCGGACAGGCCCGCGGTATCGTGCTTGAGGCCGGGATGATTCGCCATGGCCGCGCGCATCTGCTTGAAAGTCCAGCCTTCGATGATGGTCAAGGATTCCTGCGCGAACTCGCCGCGGGCCAGCTGCGTGATCAGACGCTGCGGCGTCGTGCCCGGTTTCAGCTCGTAGGAGCCGGCCTTGATCTTCGAGGTCTTGCCTTCGATGCGCGCCAGCATGTTGAACAGGATGGGCACGATGGGCACGCCCGCGTCCGCGATCTGCTGGCCGGCCGCATGCGCGCCGCTGCCCGGGCTGATCGTAAACGGGATCGCTTCGCCGTCCGTGGTGATGGGCTGCTGCGCCCAATACACAAAAGTACCGCCCACGCCGATGGCGGCGATGACTGAACTGACTACAAGTTTTTTAAAGAAAGCCATTGTTCCGATTCTTGTGATGCGCTCGCTGGCGGGCAACGCGCGCTTGTTATGATCGTTCATTTGTGAAGCAAGTGCGCGCAAAGCGGCGCCAACACTGGCAATCTTGCCGCTGCCGACGCAATCTGCGCGACATCACTATAATGAACCCGTAATGATAATGCTTAATCGCTGATCTAATGGAAATTATGAATAACTGGAATCAATTTTTAACTGCCCAAGGCGCCCGCCCCGCCGCCACCGATGGCGCGCCTGACGGCACCGCACTTGCCACCGGCGTCTCCCCCATCGCCGATTTCGGCTCATCCCTGACCGTGCCCCAGCTGCAAGAAGGTTTTGTCGCGGCCATCACGGACCAGGGCTTGATCGGCTTGAACGGCGACGATGCGGCCAGTTTCCTGCACGGCCAGTTGACCAATGACGTGGAACATCTGAACCAGGAGCAAGTACGCCTGGCCGGCTACTGCACGCCGAAGGGCCGCCTGCTGGCCAGTTTCCTGATGTGGCGCAACGCCACCACCATTTATCTGCAATTGCCGCGCGCCATACAGCCGGCCATCCAGAAGCGCCTGCAGATGTTCGTGCTGCGCGCCAAGGCCAAACTGCACGATGCATCCCTTGATGAAGCGAACCAGGTCATGCTGGGCCTCGGCGGCAAGCAAGCCGGCGCGGCCCTGTCCGCACTGTTTTCCACTCTGCCCGCCGCGCCGTTCAGCAAGGTCGAGCACGCGCTGGGCACCCTGCTGCGCGTGGCCGATGCCTTTGGCAGCGCCCGCTATGAATGGCTGACGTCGGCCGCCACGGCGCGCGACGTGTGGCCGCAATTGACGCAACAGCTGGCCAAGGGCGGCAATGACGCCTGGCAATTGTCCGACATCCACGCGGGCATCCCGCAGATCACGGCCGCCACGCAAGAGCAATTCGTGCCGCAGATGGTCAACTTCGAGCTGCTGGGCGGCGTCAATTTCAAGAAAGGCTGCTACCCGGGCCAGGAAATCGTCGCGCGCAGCCAGTACCTGGGCAAGCTCAAGCGCCGCACCACCCTCGTCAGCATCGCCGATGCATCCGTCGTGGCCGGCGGCGAACTGTTTGCCGTCAGCGACCCCGAGCAGCCTTGCGGCATGGTCGTCAACGCGGCGCCGAACGGCGTGGGCGGCATCGACGCCCTCGTCGAAATGAAGCTGGGGGCAATCGAAGAAGGTTCAAGCGCCGCCGGCGCCGTGCGCTACGGCTCGGTCCAGGGTGGTCACGTGCAGTTCCTGCCCATGCCTTACGTGCTCGACGCACTCGACTTGTGAGAATGCCATGAAAGATTTGTACATTTATTATCAGGTCAAGGAAGAGCACGCCCAGGCGCTGGAAGCCCGGGTGCGCGCCTTGCAGGCGAAACTGGCGGCCGCGTCCGGCGTGGCGCCGCAACTCAAGCGCCGCCCCGAGGCCAAGGATGGCTTGCAGACGTGGATGGAAATCTACCCCGTCGTCGGCGAAGGTTTTGCCGAACAACTGGCCGCGGCCGCCGACGAGGCGGGCTTGCTGTCCCTGACGGCAGGCGCGCGCCATACGGAAGTGTTCATGGATTTGCCCCCATGTGCCTGATCGTTTTTGCCTGGAAAGTCAATCCGCACATCCCGCTGATTGCCGCCGCCAACCGCGACGAATTCTATGAACGCGCCAGCGCCCCCGCCGGGGCCTGGCCGGAACACCCGCAAGTGTATGCAGGCCGCGACCTGCAGGCGGGCGGCAGCTGGATGGGCATCACCCAGGCCGGCAGCGGCAGCTCGCGCTTTGCCGCCATCACGAACATCCGCAGCCCGCAAGACCGCAATCCCGACGCTCCCTCGCGCGGCGCCCTGGTGGCCGACTACCTGGCGGGCAGCATGTCGCCGCAGGACTATATCGCGCAGATCCGCCCCGGATGCAAAGCCTACAACGGTTTCAACCTGGTGCTGGGCGACGCCACTACCCTGATCTGGTTTTCCAACCGGGGCGATGGCGATGCGCGCAATGGCCAACCCCTGGAACCGGGCATCTACGGCCTGTCGAACGCCCTGCTGGACGCGCCGTGGCCGAAGGTCCTGAAGACCAAGGCCCAGTTTGCCAGCCTGCTGTGCCAGGGCGCGCCCGACGAGGCCTACTTCGACATGCTGGCCGACACCACGCGCGCCCCGGACTTCCGCTTGCCCGACACGGGCGTGCCGCTCGACCTCGAGCGCGTGCTGTCCGCCGTCTGCATCGAAACGCCGGGCTACGGCACGCGCACGTCCACCGTCGTCAAACTGTTCGCGGATTCGCCCGGCGAACTGCATGAGCTGGTGATCCAGTAGGTCGGGTTAGCGCGCAAGCGCGTAAGCCGACACCACCACACCGGCATCACCGCCGTCCCCGCTGTCGGATTACGCGCGCCTCCGGCGCGCTAATCCGACCTACGCAAGCTTCCCCTATCCTCATCGAAAACCCACCCACCACCCATTCGCACAAAAAAGAAAGCGCTTGCGCAAGCGCTTTCTTTTGTTTACGATAGATTCCAACGCGGCGACACAGCCGCACACTATCGCAGCACACAATAAGAATAAAACCATCAGGAGACACCATGGCCACCATGGAAGATGTAGCGCGCGCGGCGGACGTATCGCTGTCGACCGTTTCGCACGTACTCAACGGCACCCGCAAGGTCAGTCCGAAAACCGTCGCCGCCGTCAACGCGGCCATGCAGCAGATCGGCTATGTGCCGAACATGCTGGCGCGCGCACTGGCCGGTTCCTCGTCGGGCACCATCGGCGTGGCCATTTCCGCCTTCACCAATCATTACTTCAGCGAAACCGTGCGCGCCATCGAGGCGGCTTGCACGCGCCACGGCTTGATGATGCTGTTTTCCGATACGCATGACGATCCCGAACAGGAACTCAAGGTGGTGCAGAACTTGCACCAGCGCCGGGTCGACGGCATCGTGCTGGCGCCCTCGGGCGACGCGCACAACCGCACGCTCGACTACTTGACCAGCAACAAGATCGCTTCCGTGCTGGTCGACCGCATGTCGCCGCAGCCGTTCGACCAGGTGGGCGTGGAAAACATCGAGGCGACGGCAGAACTGGTCAGCCATCTGATCGCGGCCCACGGCCACCGCCGCATCGGCTTCATCAGCGGCGCGCCCGGCCTGTCGACGACGCACGAGCGTATCGAAGGCTACCGCCTGGCCCTGCAGCGCGCCGATATCGCCTTCGACCCGGACCTGCTGCGCTCGGGCGACTCCAACCTGGAGCGCAGCGGCGCGGCCACGCGGGAACTGCTTGCGCTGCCGCAGCGTCCGACGGCCATCGTGGCCGGGAATAACCTGATGACCATCGGCACCATGCACGCCTTGCGCGACGCCCACATTGCGGTGCCGCAAGACGTGGCGCTGGCCGGCTTCGATGATTTCGACTGGGCCGATTACTTCAGCCCCCGCCTGACCGTGATGGCGCAGCCGCTCGAAGAGCTGGGCGCCATGGCCGTCGACCTGCTGATCGACCGTATCGCCAACCCGGGCCGCGCCCAGCACGTGCAGCGTTTGTCGCCGACCTTGCGCGTGCGCAATTCCTGCGGCTGCCCCTGACCTTTCACCATAAATCAACATGCATCCAGCGATTTCCCTCGGTATCGACCTCGGTACCTCCGAACTGAAAACCGTGCTGATGGACGGCACCGGCGCCGTGCGCGGCCAGGCCTCCGTGCGCATCGATACCAGCCGCCCGCAGCCGGGCTGGTCCGAACAGTCGCCGCAGGACTGGTGGGCCGCCTGCGTCAACGCCCTGGCGCAGCTGCGCGCCGGCTGGCCACAGGACTATGCGCAGATCGCCTGCATCGGCCTGTCCGGCCAGATGCATGGCGCCGTGCTGCTCGATAGTCACGATAACGTGATCCGCCCCGCCATCCTGTGGAACGATGCGCGCGCCGAAGCCGAAGCGGCCAGCCTGGCGCGCGACTATCCCGCCTACGCGGACGTGACGGGCAGCCTGCCCATGGCGGGCCTGACGGCGCCAAAACTGCTGTGGCTGCAAACGCACGAGCCTGACGCCTTTACCGCCATCGCCTGCCTGCTGTCGCCGAAAGACTATCTGCGCCTGCGCTTGACGGGGATCAAGCTGACGGACATGTCCGACGCGGCCGGCACCCTGTGGCTGGACGAGGCCGCTCGCGCCTGGTACGCCCCCATGCTGGCCGCCTGCGGTTTGCGTGCGGAACAGATGCCGGCGCTGGCCGAAGGCGACGCGGCCACGGGCACCGTGCCGGCCGCCATCGCCGACAAGCTGGGCTTGCCCATGGACGTGGTGGTGGCGGGCGGCGGCGGAGATAATCCCGTCTCGGCCGTGGGCATCGGTGCCGTCAACGGCGGCGACAGTTTCATTTCGCTGGGCACCAGCGCCGCCATCGTCAGTGTGACCGAAGCGCCCCTGGGCAACCCTGCCGGCGGCGTGCACAGCTTTTGCCACGCCCTGCCCGGCCGCTGGTATGCGATGGGCGCGATCCTGTCGGGCGCCAGCTGCCTGCGCTGGGCCACTGGCGTGCTGGGCCAGCCCGACGAGGCAGCCCTGCTGGCCCTGGTGGAAAGCGCCCTGCCGCTCGACGCGCCCATCGCGCCATCCGCCCCCCTGTTCCTGCCCTACCTGTCGGGCGAGCGCACGCCGCACAACGACCCGCAGGTGCGCGGCGCCTTCCTGCAGCTGGGCCACGACAGCACGCCGGCGCAGCTCGGCTACGCCGTGCTCGAAGGCGTGGCGTTTGCCTTGCGCGACGCCATGGCAGCCGTCACCTCGACGGGTGCCGTCGTGCCGCACTGCATGCTGGTGGGCGGCGGCGCGCGCAGCCAGTACTGGGCGCAGCTGCTGGCCAATGTGCTGGGACGCGAAATGCGCACCTTGCACAACAGCGAGCTGTCGGCCAGCCTCGGTGCGGCCAAGCTGGGCTTTGCCGCCATCGGCGACGCCAGCCTGCTGACGCAGGGCTTGCCTATCAAAAATACTTTCCTGCCCGATGCCGCGCACAGCGCAGCCTTGAGCATCCGCTACGGCCGCTACCGTAGCCTGTTTCCCGCCGTGCAAGCCCTGCACCAACTCAGTGATAAGGAATAGCAATGAATCAGCTGCAACAATTGAAGCAAACCAGCACCGTCGTCGCCGACACGGGCGACTTTTTGCAACTGGCCCGTTTCGCGCCGCAAGACGCCACCACCAACCCGTCGCTGATCTTGAAGGCCGTGCTGCAGCCCGATTACGCGCCCTTGCTGGAAAGCACAGTTGCCGCGCACAAAACCGCGTCGCTGGACGATATCGTCGACCAGGTGCTGGTGCGTTTCGGCCTGGAAATCCTGAAAGTGGTGCCGGGCCGCGTGTCGACGGAAGTCGATGCCCGTTTGAGCTTTGACCGCGACGCCACCGTGGCCCGCGGACGCCGCCTGATCGCGCTGTACGAGCAAGCCGGCATTGGCCGCGAGCGCGTGCTGATCAAGGTCGCCGCCACCTGGGAAGGCATCCAGGCCGCGCGCGAGCTGGAAAAAGACGGCATCTTTTGCAACCTGACCCTGCTGTTCGCGTTTTGCCAGGCCGTCGCCTGCGCCGACGCGAAGGTGCGCCTGATTTCGCCGTTCGTGGGCCGCATCTACGACTGGCATAAAAAATCGCTGGGCGCGGCATGGGACGAAGCGGCGCGCAGCCTGTCCAACGATCCGGGCGTGCAATCGGTCACGCGCATCTTTAATTACTACAAGCAACATGGCATCGCCACGCAAGTGATGGGCGCCAGCTTCCGCAATGTGGGGCAGATCACGGCCCTGTCCGGCTGCGACTTGCTGACCATCAGCCCGGATCTGCTGGCGAAACTCGAAGCGCTTGACGCCCCGTTCGAGCGCGCGCTGGGCGCCGACCTGGGCGCGGCGCAGCCGGCCGTCACGTATGACGAAGCCGCCTTCCGCTACGCCCTGAACGACGATGCGATGGCCACCGAGAAGCTGGCCGAAGGCATCCGCGGCTTTGCCGTCGATGCGGGCAAGCTGGATGCCATGATCGAGAAATTGCGCAGCCAGTAAGTTTGCACCCAGTTTTTTACCCGTAGCACCGTTTGTTTTTACAATAAAAACCCTTGGAGATCCTCATGAAAAAAGTCATTACCGCCACCCTGCTGCTGTCCGCCGCCTGCGGCGCCTTCGCCGCCGACAAACCGCTGAAATCCATCGGCGTGAGCGTGGGCGACCTGGCCAACCCGTTTTTTGTCGCCATCGGCCGCGGCGCGGAAGAAAGCGCGAAAAAGCTGGGCGGGCCCGGCGTGAAAGTCACGACTGTTTCCAGCAAGTATGACCTGAACACCCAGGTGGACCAGATCGAGAACTTTATCGCCAACAAGACCGACATCATCATCCTGAACGCCGTCGACTCGAAGGGCATCGCCCCGGCCATCAAGAAAGCGCGCAATGCGGGCGTGGTCGTGATCGCCGTCGACGTAGGCGCCGTCGGCGCTTCGGCCACCGTGATGTCCGACAACACCATGGCCGGCGACGTCTCGTGCGCCTACCTGGCCAAGCAGATCGGCGGCAAGGGCAATGTGGTGATCCTCAACGGTCCGCCCGTCACGTCCGTGATCGACCGCGTCAACGGCTGCAAGAAGACCCTGGCCGCCTTCAAGGACATAAAAATCCTGTCCGACAACCAGAACGCGGGCGGCAGCCGCGACGGCGGCATGACCGTGATGTCGAACCTGCTGACGGCCCATCCGAAGATCGACGGCGTGTTCGCCATCAACGATCCGACCGGCATCGGCGCCGAACTGGCGATCAAGCAATCGAAGCGCACGGACGTCAAACTGATCACGGCCGTCGATGGCGCGCCCGATGGCCAAAACGCCCTGAAAAACAAGGCCGGCCTGTTTGCCGCCACCTCGGCGCAAAACCCGTACCGCATGGCCACCGATGCCGTGCAGATGGGCTACGACATCATGAACGGCCGCACGCCGAAACAGACCATGGTGCTGTTGCCGACCCCGGCCATCACCAAGGAAAACGTCGCCACCTACACCGGCTGGGTAAAGAACTGATCTGCCTGACCTGAACCACGTGGCGCCGCCGGCCAGTTCGCGGGCGGCGCCAGTTTCACCAGCAAGGATATTCCCATGAGCGACGATATTATTTTTGAAATGCGCGGCATCGAGAAGCGCTTCGGCGCCACGCGCGCGCTGCGCGGCGTGCACCTGACGGTGCGCAGCGGCGAAATCCATGCCGTGATGGGCGAAAACGGCGCCGGCAAGAGCACCCTGATGAAGATCCTGTCGGGCGTGTACACGCCGGACGCCGGTGAAATCATTCTCGACGGCAAGCCAATTCGCATCCGCAACCCGGGCGAGGCCCGCGCGCTGGGCATCAATCTGATCTACCAGGAACTGAGCGTGGCCAAGAACATGACGGTGGCGCAGAACGTCTTCATGGGCAGCGAACCGCAAGGACCGTTCTGGACAGTCAAGGGCGGCGAGATGCGCGCGCGCACGAACGCCATCCTGGCCGACCTCGGTTCCCGTTTCGATGCGGACACCATGGTATCGAGCCTGTCGATCGCCGAGCAGCAGCAGGTGGAAATCGCCCGCGCCCTCGTGCACGAAAGCCGCATCCTGATCATGGACGAGCCCACTGCCGCCCTGTCCGACCGGGAAACCGAACAATTGTTCCGCATCATCGAAGAACAGCGCGACAAGGGCCTGGCCGTGCTCTACATCAGCCATCGCATGGCCGAGGTGGAACGCCTGGCGCGCCGCATCACGGTGCTGCGCGACGGCGCCTATGTGGGCGAACTGGGCAAGGATGAGCTGGATCAAAAGAAAGTCGTGCAAATGATGGTGGGCCGCCCCGCCGACGACTTCTATTCGCACCAGCGCCGCAGCACGCGGGGCGCCGAGCGCCTGCGCGTGGAAAACGTGGGCGGCGGCAAGGTCAAGCCCGCCTCGTTCGCCCTGCATGCGGGCGAAGTGACGGGACTTGCCGGCCTCGTCGGCGCGGGCCGCACGGAACTGGCGCGCCTGATCTTTGGCGCCGACAGGAAGCAATCGGGGCAAGTGTGGCTCGACGGCCAGGAAGTGCACATCCAGCGGCCGCTGGCGGCCATCCGCCATGGCATCGGCTATTTGCCGGAAGACCGCAAGAGCCTGGGCTTGTTCATGCAATTATCGGCCATGGAAAACATGTCGATGAATATCCTGTCCAAGCATGCGACGGCTGGCGTGGTCAACCGTGGCGCCCTGACGCAGCTCACGCGCGAGGCGATTGCCAACCTGAACGTCAAGGTCTCGGGCCCGGAAGGCATCGTGGGGGGACTCTCCGGCGGCAACCAGCAGAAAGTCCTGCTGGCGCGCTGGCTGGCCATCGCCCCGAAAGTCCTCATCCTCGACGAACCGACGCGGGGCGTGGACGTGGGCGCAAAGAGCGAAATTTACAAGATCATCCACCAGCTGGCAGATGCGGGCACGGCCGTGCTGTGCATTTCCAGCGAACTGGCCGAGCTGGTCGGCATCTGCGACCGCGTGATGGTGATGTGCGAAGGACGCCTGACGGGCGAAGTGACGGGCGACGATATCACGCAGGAAAACATCCTTGCTTACGCTACCCAACTGGAAGCGGCATAAGAATAATCATTCAGGAGATAGACCATGACAACGAGTACCACCCGCGGCGCCCCGCGCGCCGCCGAACCCTTCAATGCCTCGAACCTGATGCGCCGCCTGGGCATGCTGCCCGTGCTGGTCGTGCTGTACCTGGCCATGTACGGCCTGACCGTGTATTTCTCGGCCGACGGCACGTCGACCTTCATGACCAGCAACAACACCATGAACATCTTCCGCCAGGTGTCGATCAATATCGTGCTGGCCTCCGGCATGACCTTCGTCATTCTGACCAGCGGCATCGACCTGTCCGTCGGCTCCGTGCTGGCCGTCTCGGCCGTGGCAGGCATGCTGATGTCCTTATCGGCCCAGTTCGCCGGCTTCTCGATCCCCACCTTCCTCATCGTCGGCCTGCTGCTGGGCGCACTGAACGGCGTGCTCGTCGCCCTCGTCGGCCTCAATCCGTTCGTCGTGACCCTGGGCACCATGACGGCCCTGCGCGGCGCGGCCTATTTGCTGGCCGACGGCACCAGCGTGCTGAACACGGAAATCCCCAGCTTCGAATGGATGGGCAACGGCAGCTTCCTGGCCGTGCCCTGGCTGATCTGGCTGGCCGCCGCCGTCGTCTTGCTGACCTGGTTTATTTTGCGCAAGACCACCCTGGGCCTGCATATCTACGCCGTGGGCGGCAATATCCAGGCGGCACGTTTGACGGGCATCAAGGTCGGTCTCGTGCTGATGTTTGTCTACACCATCAGCGGCCTGTTCGCGGGCCTGGGCGGCGCCATGTCGGCCAGCCGCCTGTACGCGGCCAACGGCAACTGGGGTACCGGTTATGAACTGGACGCCATCGCGGCCGTCGTGCTCGGCGGCACGAGCCTGATGGGCGGCGTCGGTTCCGTGTGGGGCACCGTCATCGGCGCCCTGATCATCGGCGTGATGAACAACGGCTTGACGATCCTGGGATTGTCGTCGTTCTGGCAGTATGTGGCCAAGGGTGTCGTGATCGTGCTGGCCGTGATCCTGGACAAATGGCGTCAGTCGCACGCGCAGAACTGATGGTGCTGGTGGTGTCGGGTTACGCGCTTTGCGCTAACCCGACCTGCCATAGCCGGCGTAGGTCGGATTAGGCCGCAGGCCGTAATCCGACAACATCCTAGAACGCCAGCCGCATCTCCACATGCGCAATCCCCGCCTCTTCAAACACCTCCCCCTGCTGCACGAAACCGTGGCGCGCATAGAATGGCGCGGCCACGGTCTGCGCGTTCAGCACCACCGCCAGGTCGCCGCGTTCGCGCGCCTTGTCCATCAGCAAGGTCAAAATGGCGCCGCCCACGCCCGTGCCGCGGCCCGCCTGGCGCACGGCCATGCGGCCGATGTGGCCGTCCGGCAATAGCCGGCCCGTGCCGACGGCGTTGCCCGCGTCGTCATAGGCGACGGCGTGCAGGCAGACGGCGTCCATGTCGTCGAGTTCGATCTCGGCCGGCACTTTCTGTTCATCGACGAAGACTTCAAAACGGATGGCGGTGGCATGGGGGCCGAGGGTGGCCCAGTCGCCGAGGCGGATGGTGTGCTTGGTCATGGTGTAATGAAGAAAAAGACAGGCCGTTATTGTCGCACGGCCCGCCTTTCCAGACAGAGATCAGCCGAGCTTGACCAGCTGCTTGCCGAAGTTACGGCCTTTCAACAGGCCGATGAAGGCTTCCGGCGCGTTGGCCAGGCCCTCGGCCACGGATTCGCGGAATTTCAGCTTGCCCGTCGCCACCAGGGTACCCAGTTCCGCCAGGCCTTGCGGCCAGAATTCCGGCTGCTCCGAGACGATGAAACCGCGCACGGTCAGGCGGTTGGTGAGGATGAAGCGCGCATTGTCGAGCGGCGTCGGCTCGCCGTTGTAACCGGCGATCCAGCCGCACACGGCCACGCGGCCAAACGCGTTGGTGCGGGCCAGGGCCGCGTCGAACACGGCGCCGCCCACGTTTTCAAAGATGGCGTCGATGCCGTCCGGCGTGGCCGCCACCAGGTCGGCCGCCAGATTGCCCGCCTTGTAGTCGACGCAGGCATCGAAACCCAGCTCATCGACGACATACGCGCATTTCTCCGCCCCGCCCGCGATGCCGACGACCCTGCAACCCTTGAGTTTCGCCAGCTGGCCCACGACGCTGCCGACGGCGCCGCTGGCGGCCGACACGACCACCGTTTCGCCCGCTTTCGGCGCCATGATTTCGTTCAAGCCATACCAGGCCGTCATGCCCGGCATGCCGACGGCGCCCAGGTAGGCGGACGCGGGGATGTGCGTCGTATCGACCTTGCGCAGCATGGTGCCGTCCGATACGGCCACTTCCGTCCAGCCCAGTGTCCCCACCACCATGTCGCCTGCGGCGAACTTCGGATGCCTCGATTCCAGCACCACGCCCACCGTGCCGCCTATCATGGTTTCATCGAGCGCCTGCGGCGCCGCATAGCTTTTATTCGTGCTCATGCGCCCGCGCATGTAGGGATCGAGCGACAGGAACTGGTTGCGCACCAGCAGCTGGCCATCCGTGATGGCGGGAATTTCCTTGATTTCCAGGCGGAAGTTATCCGGCTGCACTTCTCCCGTGGGGCGCGAGGCGAGGACGATGCGTTGGTAGGTGGTCATGAATGCTCCTTGTTGGACGAACAATCTAAACCCCAGAGCAAATACCGGGGTCAGACCCTGAGGGTCTGACCCCAGCCCTTCGTTTGGGGTTAACGGGTTTTCACACTTCGTAATCCATACATTGTCTGGCTTCCCGCACCGCCCCAAAAAACGGCTTGATCTTCACGTGCTCGGGATGGTTCTGGTAGGCATCGAGCGCTGCGCGGCTGGCAAACTCGCTGTACAGCACGATGTCGTAGGTGGCTTCCAGGCCCGGCTGGGCCACGGCGGCCTCGAATGTCACGATGCCGGGCACTAGATCCGAACAGGAATCGAGCAGGGCTTTCAGTTTCAGGGCATTCGTGGCGCGGTCGGCGCCTTCGGCGTGGTCTTTGAGTTTCCAGAAAACGATGTGCTTGATCATGGTGGCAGGCTGGTTGTTTATTAATGAAGCATTACTGTAACCGCTATCGGCGTGCCTTGCAGAAAGTGAGCTGCAAAAGAAAACGGGCGGCCCTGGAAGCCGCCCGCGGACTGGGTTGTATCTACATCACAGCACTTCGAACAGACCGGCCGCGCCCTGGCCGCCGCCGATGCACATCGTTACCACCACATATTTGACGCCGCGGCGCTTGCCTTCGATCAAGGCGTGGCCCGTCAGACGCGCGCCCGACACGCCGTACGGGTGGCCGACGGCAATCGCGCCACCGTTCACGTTCAGGCGGTCCATGGGGATGCCCAGGGTGTCGGCGCAATACAGCACTTGCACGGCGAACGCTTCATTGAGTTCCCACAGGCCGATGTCGGCCACCGTCAAGCCCGCCTTTTTCAGCAGTTTCGGAATGGCAAACACGGGGCCGATGCCCATTTCATCGGGTTCGCAGCCGGCCACGGCAAAGCCGCGGAAGATGCCCAGCGGTTGCAAGCCTTTCGCTTCGGCCACCTTCGCGTTCATGACGATGGCCATAGCCGCGCCGTCGGAGAACTGGCTGGCGTTGCCGGCGCTGATGACGCCGCCCGGAATGGCCGGGCGGATCTTCGCCACGCCGTCGTAGGTCGTGTCCGCGCGGATGCCTTCGTCGCTGGAAATCGTCACTTCGCGCGACACCAGCATGCCGCTGGCCTTGTCGGCCACGCCCATGATGGTGGTCATCGGCACGATTTCCGCATCGAACAGGCCGGCGGCCTGGGCCGCGGCGGCGCGCTGCTGGCTTTGCGCGCCATACACATCCTGGCGCTCGCGCGAGATCTGGTAGCGCTTGGCCACGGTTTCCGCCGTCTGCAGCATGGGCCAGTACACTTCCGGCTTGTGCTGCTGCAGCCAGACCTCGCGGTACATATGCGTATTCATTTCATTTTGCACGCAGGAAATCGACTCCACCCCGCCCGCCGCATAGATATCGCCTTCACCGGCGATGATGCGCTGCGCCGCCAGGGCGATCGCCTGCAAGCCCGAGGAACAGAAGCGGTTGACGGTCATGCCCGCCGTGGTGACGGGGCAACCGCCGCGCAAGGCCACCTGGCGCGCGATATTGCCGCCCGTGGCGCCCTCGGGGAAAGCGCAGCCGACCAGCACGTCTTCCACTTCCTCCGCCTCGATGCGCGCCCGCTCGACGGCGGCCGCCAGCACATGGCCGCCCAGGGTGGCGCCATGCGTCATGTTGAACGCGCCCTTCCAGGACTTGGCCAGGCCCGTGCGGGCGGTCGATACGATGACGGCTTCATTCATGCTGTGTCTCCTTGTGGGAATGTTATGTGGTCAATGATGGTAGCTTGTAAGCAGAATAGCACATTTAAGTACGGTCGTTCGCAAAATTCGGATGGCCGGCAATTTGTAAGCTTGGTGTAAGTTTCAAGCAAGCATGACGTAAGGTTCGGAGAACACACTCGCCCCAAGCTGTTGCAAGAATGGTCAAAAAGACCTCGGCACCAGTTCACTATAAAACATAGGGAGACAAACCATGGCATCATCATCCGGCCCGGCCGACGTACGGAAAATTTCCACCAAGGGTACGCCGATCACGCCCGAGGAACGCAAGGTCATCTTTGCGTCCTCCTTGGGCACCGTTTTTGAATGGTACGATTTTTACCTGTACGGTTCGCTAGCATCCATCATCGCCAAGCAATTCTTCATCGGCGACCCCACCACCACCTTCATTTTCGCGCTGCTGGCCTTTGCCGCCGGCTTCATCGTGCGTCCGTTCGGCGCGCTGGTCTTCGGCCGCCTGGGCGACATGATCGGCCGCAAGTACACCTTCCTGATCACGATTCTGATCATGGGCGGCTCCACCTTCATCGTCGGCTTGCTGCCGGGCCATGCGTCCATCGGCATCGCCGCGCCGATCATCCTCGTCATCCTGCGCATCCTGCAAGGCCTGGCGCTGGGCGGCGAATACGGCGGCGCAGCCACCTACGTGGCAGAGCACGCCCCTGAAGGCAAGCGCGGCGCGTTCACGGCGTGGATACAGACGACGGCAACCTTGGGCTTCTTCCTGTCGCTGATGGTCATCCTGGGCACCCGCCTGGCGACCGGCGAGAAGGATTTCGAGGCCTGGGGCTGGCGCATTCCCTTCCTGGTCTCCGTGATCCTGCTGGGTATTTCCGTGTGGATCCGCCTGGCCATGAATGAATCGCCGGCGTTTGCCAAGATGAAGGCCGAGGGCAAGACTTCGAAAGCCCCGCTGACGGAAGCGTTCGGCAAGTGGAAAAACCTGAAGATCGTCATCCTGGCCCTGATCGGCCTGACCGCCGGCCAGGCCGTCGTCTGGTACACGGGCCAGTTCTATGCCCTGTTCTTCATGATCCAGACCCTGAAAGTGGACCTGGCCACGGCCAACGTGCTCGTCGCCATCGCCCTGCTGCTGGCCACGCCATTCTTCCTGTTCTTCGGCAGCCTGTCCGACCGCATCGGCCGCAAGTACATCATCCTCGGCGGCTGCCTGATCGCCGCGGCCACCTATTTCCCGATCTTCAACGGCCTGACCCACTTCGCCAATCCCCAGCTGGAAGCGGCACTGAAGAACTCGCCAGTGGTGGTGGTCGCCGATCCTGCTTCCTGCCACTTCCAGTTCAACATGACGGGCACGAAGAAATTCCCATCGTCGTGCGACATCGCCACGGGCTTCCTGTCGAACAGCTCGGTGAACTACACGAAGGAAGACGCACCGGCCGGCTCAATCGCCAAGGTACGCATCGGCACGAAGGAATTCACGTCGTTTAACGCCGTCATGACGGCCGATGGCCTGAACTTCGATGCGGAAAGCAAGGCCCACGAAGCGGCGCTGAAGAAAGAACTGGGTGCCGGCATCAAGGAAGCGGGCTACCCTGCGAAAGCCGATCCGGACCAGATCAACAAGCCGATGGTGGTCTTGCTGCTGTTCATCCTGGTGCTGTACGTGACCATGGTGTATGGCCCGATCGCCGCCATGCTGGTGGAAATGTTCCCGACGCGTATCCGTTACACCTCGATGTCGCTGCCCTACCATATCGGTAACGGCTGGTTCGGCGGCTTGCTGCCGACCACGGCCTTCGCGCTGGTGGCCTTCAAGGGCGACATTTATTACGGCCTGTGGTATCCGATCGTCGTCGCTCTGGCGACTGTCGTGATCGGCACCCTGTTCGTCAAGGAAACCAAGGACAACAATATCTACGCCGACGATTGATCCGTTGCAAGCCCTGGCCGCAAGGCCGGGGCCCGCAAAGCAAAACGCCGCTGACTGGTCAGCGGCGTTTGTTTTTTAAGCAGCGTATGCGGCGCAGGCGGCGGCAGGCTTATTTGTCGCTCTTGCCCTTTTTTACCTGGTCGCGCTGCTGCACGTATTCCTGGTAGCTGGTCTGGTTGCGCTTGCGGCAGGCATTGCGGTCGTCGAAATTGTTCAGGCTATTGCAGTACTCGCCGATCTTGTCCCGGTTCGCGTCATACAGTACTTCGCAGCCGGTCATCGCCAGCAAGAAGGGAACGATCAGATATTTCATTGCTACTCTCATGGATAGGGACGGATTGCGCGAAAAAACACCAGATTGCCCGCCGGATAAGCGTGCAGCTTTATCTTAACGCGATCCTGGCGAAAAGTACAAGCGCTCGGTATTACTAAATAGAAAGGATTCCCGGCGCGCCGCGCGCCAGTGCAGCCACCTCATCGGCACCGGCACCCTCATTCAACAGCGGATTGGCCGCCGCAAACGCCGCCAGGTGCTCGAGCAGCACGCGCACGCGGGCCGGCAGGTAGCGCCGCTGCGTCCACACGGCATAGACGTGGCGCGGCTGCGGCATCCAGTCGGGCAGCACGCGCACCAGCGAACCGCGCGCCACCTCGTCGCGGCACTGCAAAAGCGGGCACAGCAGGATGCCGATGCCCGCGTCGGCCATTTCCACGGCCAGGCGCATTTCATTGACGCGCAGGCGCGCCTGCGGTTCGATCAGCATTTCGGCGCCGTCGCCGGGCCGCCGCAAGCGCCAGCTGCGCAGCGGTTCGGCCACGATCAGCTCGTGCTTTTCCAGTTCCTGCAAGTCGCGCGGCACGCCGGCGCGCGCCAGGTAGCCGGGCGCGGCCACCATCACCAGTGCGGCGCTGCCCAGACGGCGCTGCATCAGCGAAGAATCGTCGAGCGCGCCCACGCGGATGGCCAGGTCGGCGCCGCTGCCCACCAGGTCTTGCAGCAAATTCGACAGTTCCAGCTCCAGGCGGATGTCCGGGTATTTCTGCATGAAACTGACCCAGGCGGGCGTCAGCAAGCCGCTGGCGAAGTTGACGGGCGCCAGCACGCGGATGCTGCCCGAGACGGCCGACAGGCTGGCGTCGAGCTGCTGCGTCGCCTGCCGCAAGGCGTGGACCAGGGGACGGCACTGCTCGTAGTATTGCCAGCCTTCCGCCGTCGGCTGCAGGCGGCGCGCGCTGCGGTTCAGCAAACGGTAGCCCAGCTGGCTTTCCAGCTTCTGCAGCCGGCGCGTGACGGTGGCGGCGGGCAAGTCTTCCTTGACGGCGGCCGCATGCAGGCTGCCCGCCTCCACGATGGCGACAAACAGGGCTAGGTCATCGAGCATGATTCGTCAAGCATGATTGCATTTTCGGAATTTGAAATTAAAAATATGGCTCTAGTATAGATTGCTGCAAGTCGTTACGCTGCCATATCCTTCATTTTTCGAAAGTGCCCCATGTCCGATGCCCTGCGTTTGCGCTGCGTATTTGCCTTCCTGATGTCGCTGGTCATGACCCTGCTGATGAGCGCCTGGGTCACCTGGCTCAATATCGGCCTGCAGGCGGACTTCCTGCCCCGCTGGCGCCATGCCTTCCTGGCCGCCTGGCCCGTGGCCTTCTGCGCCGTGATGCTGTTCGCGCCCCGCGTGCAGCTGATGAGCCGCGGCATCGTGGCGCGCCTCGCCAGCCGCCCTTAACCGGCAGTCGGCCGCCGCCGGTGTCACTCGGTCACTCCCGCCCACGGCCGCCCTGATCCGGGCTATGCTATGGCCGTCCTTGTTTTTACAGCGGAGTGCCCATGCTCGATCACGTCTCCCTCACCGTCAGCGACCTGGAACGCGCCGAGCGCTTCTACGACGCCATCTTCGCCGCGCTGGACGTGCCCAAGGTGGGCAGCGACCATGCCAACGCCTGGATAGGCTATGGCCAGCGCAGCGATGCGGAGCACCCCGAACGCAGCTATTTTTCCGTGCGCCTGGGCCCGCACCCCGACGACGCGCCGCGCCGCCACTGCTGCTTCAAGGCCCCCTCGCGCGCGGCCGTGGAAGCGTTCTGGCACGCGGGCCTGGCGCATGGCGGCATCGACCTGGGCGCGCCCGGCCTGCGCCACTACCACGCCAGCTATTACGCGGCCTTTCTGTTCGATCCGGACGGCAACCGCATCGAAGCCGTCTGCCACCAGGCCGACGCCGGCTGACAGGCGGGGAAATCCGCTTCTGTTCGGCATTTCCACTTCTATATGGTTTTGCCTATAATGGCTGGCACGCCATACTGGTCCCCGGTCCCCGCATCAAGAAGGAGATTCATGCATCATCTATTCGTCGGCCGCCCCGCGCGCACCATGCTCCTCTCCAGCGCCGGCTTGCTGCTGGCAGGCTGTTTTTCCGGCTGCTCCCTGTTGCCATCGACCCCGGCCACGCCAGGCGTGCCGGCCACGGCCGCCCTGCCCGACGCCAGCATCGCGTATACCCTGAGCGGCCAGGGCGGATTGCCCGTCGTGTTCCAGTCGGCCATGGGCGACGGCAAGGATGTATGGGCCAAGGTGGTGCCCGAAGTGGCCCGGCAGCACCGCGTGCTCGTCTACGACCGTCCCGGCTACGGCGACAGCCAGAAGACCACCACGCCGCGCGATCCCTGCACCATCGCCGCCCAGCAGCGCGCCCTGCTGGCGCAGGCGGGCCTGAAGCCGCCGTATGTGCTGGTGGGCCACGGCTTGGGCGGACTGTACCAGTATGTGTATGCCAGGCTGTACCCGCAGGACGTGGCCGGCCTGGTCCTGCTCGACCCCACGCACCCGCAGCAGTGGAACCGCCTGCAGACGGACGCGTCCACCTACGCCATGCTCGTGAAGACGCGGCGCAAACTCATGTTCAACAGTACGGAATCGACCGAATTCGATGCCCAGACGCAATGCCTGCAGCACGTCGACATGAACAGCCCGCTGCGCGTGCCCGCCATGCTGCTGGTGCGCGACAAGTTCGGCATCGAGGAAATGGGCTCGTTCGAGAACGTCGTGCGGGCGCAGGAAAAGGATTGGCAGCGCCTGTCCGGCGCGCCGGCCATCGAGCGCATCACGGGCGCCGGCTACTACATCCAGAAAGACAACCCCGTCATCGTCAACGAGGCGGTCAAGATGGTGGCGAAGAAGAAGTAAACATACTTGCTGGCGTCCGTGGCGGCGTCGGATTACGCGGCGTGCCGCCGCTAATCCGACCTACGCCGACTTACTCAGTAGGTCGGATTAGCGTGGCGAAGCCGCGCGTAATCCGACAACAGCGGGCGTCAACGGTAGCGCCGTTTTAGCTATTGAAACCCTTGCCCTCGCCCGCCAGTTTCACCAGCAGGGGCGCCGGCGTCCACGCTTCGCCGTGGCGGCCTTTCGCGTAGCCATTGATCGTATCGAGCACGTTCGGCAAGCCCACCGTGTCCGCGTAGAACATCGGGCCGCCGCGGAACAGGGGGAAGCCGTAGCCCGTCAAATACACCATGTCGATATCCGAGGCGCGCAGGGCGATGCCCTCTTCCAGGATGCGCGCGCCTTCGTTGACCAGCGCATACACGAGGCGTTCGACGATTTCCTGGTCGCTGATCTTGCGCCGCGCCACGCCGATGTCGGCGCAATGCTGAACGATCATCGCGTTGACCTGTTCCGACGGATACGCCTTGCGGTCGCCCGCCTTGTAGTCATACCAGCCGGCGCCCGTCTTCTGGCCGTAGCGTCCCAGTTCGCACAGCAGGTCGGCCGTCTTCGAATACGTGACGTCCGGCTTTTCCACGTAGCGGCGCTTGCGGATGGCCCAGCCGATGTCGTTGCCGGCCAGGTCGCCCATACGGAACGGCCCCATGGCAAAACCGAACTTCTCGACGGCCTTGTCGACCTGCTCCGGCAAGCAGCCTTCCTCCAGCAGGAAACCGGCTTGGCGGCTGTACTGCTCGATCATGCGGTTGCCGATGAAACCGTCGCACACGCCCGAGACGACACCCGTCTTCTTCAGCTTTTTCGACAGCGCCAGCGCCGTGGCCAGCACGTCCTTGCCCGTTTCCTTGCCGCGAACGATTTCCAGCAGTTTCATGACGTTCGCGGGGCTGAAGAAATGCGTGCCGATCACGTCTTGCGGACGCTGCGTGAACGCGGCGATCTTATCCAGGTCTAAAGTGGACGTGTTCGAGGCGAGGATGGCGCCTGGCTTCATGACGGCGTCGAGCTGTTTGAACACGGTTTCCTTCACGCCCAGCTCTTCGAAGACGGCTTCGATGACGATGTCCGCCTGCGCGATGTCGGCATACGCCAACGTGCCGCTGACCAGCGCGATGCGCTGCTCGGCCTTCTCTTGCGTCAGCTTGCCCTTCTTCACCGTATTTTCGTAATTCTTGCGGATGGTGGCCAAGCCCTTGTCCAGCGCTTCCTGCTTCGTTTCCAGCAGCAGCACGGGGATGCCCGCGTTGGCGAAATTCATGGCGATGCCGCCGCCCATGGTGCCGGCGCCCACGATGGCCGCCTTGGCGATCGCGCGCACGGGCGTGTCGGACGGCACGTCGGGCACCTTGCTGGCGACCCTTTCGGCAAAGAAGGCGTGGCGCAGGGCTTTCGATTCCGGCGACTGCACCAGCTGCATGAACAACTCGCGCTCGTACTTCAAGCCGTCGTCGAATTTCATCGTCACGGCGGCCGCCACGGCGTCGACGCATTTCAGCGGCGCAGGGAACGGGCCGGACATGGCTTTGACGGTATTGCGCGAAAACTGCAGGAACGCTTCATGGTTCGGGTAATCGACCTTGCGCTCGCGCACTTTCGGCAGCGGGCGCACGTCGGCTATCTTCGTCGAGAAGGCCACGGCGGCGGCCAGCAAGTCGGCGCCGGGAGCGATGACTTCATCGAACAGGGCCGTGCCAGCCAGTTTTTCGGACGCGACGGGCGTGCCCGAGACGATCATGTTGAGGGCCATTTCCAGGCCCAGCACCCTGGGCAGGCGCTGCGTGCCGCCCGCGCCCGGCAAGATGCCCAGCTTGACTTCAGGCAAGGCCATCTGCGCGCCGGGCGCGGCCACGCGGTAGCTGCAGCCCAGCGCCAGCTCCAGGCCGCCGCCCATGCAGACGCTGTGGATGGCTGCCACGACGGGCTTGGTCGACTGTTCGACGACGTTGATCAAGGTGTGCAGGGTCGGTTCCGTGAGCGCCTTGGGCGAATTGAATTCCTTGATATCGGCGCCGCCGGAGAATGCCTTGCCGGCGCCCGTGATGACGATGGCTTTGACGGCCTCATCCGCCAGCGCCTGGCGGATGCCGGCCACGGCGGCCGTGCGCGTCGCCAGGCCCAGGCCATTGACGGGCGGATTGGCCAGGGTAATGACGGCAACGGCGCCGTTCACTTGATATTCAGCACTCATGTCTCTTCCTTATTGGTTTTGCTCAACGTATGAGGTGGTTGCAAGGGATGAAGCTTCACTATACCGCATAAAAGAACGCTCGTATTATTTTTGTCGCGTGCGCGCGGCCGCCAGCATGGTACGCCATGGTACAACATCGTTTGCGGAAAGATTCTGCTGCAAGCAGCAGGCTGCGGTAGAAGCTATCACTTGGATATTCATTTAAATAATAAAACAGCAATATTAATAACGGCGTTTTATTCTGCGAAAGAAGGCATTTTTTATATGCCGGCATGAGCCAATTGCGACAATTCTTACATTATTTATTCCCGCCCCTTGTTTTTCGCCGGACGCTGGGGAATAATAAAATTATTGATTCAAATCAATACTCTACAATTTATCGACTATAAGGCAAACCGCAGGGTAAACACTGGCGGCCGTTCGTCACGCACATTCTCACCGATTATCACCAGAGGCCGGCCGCTGCAATAACATCCCTGTCCGATATAAATAGCAGAAAAAATAATAACAGCAGCCTATCGCTCCCATTCCTCTTCTCACCCCGAAGGAAATACTATGGACGCAGCCAGCCATGTCAGCCACTCCCAGGATCTGGACTTACAAGCGATAAATACTGCATTGAACCGTGTCCAGGCCGTCATCGAATTCGAACTCGACGGCACCATCCTGCATGCGAATGACAATTTCCTGCGCGTCGTCGGCTATACCCTGGCCGAAGTGCAAGGCAAGCACCATGCCATCTTCTGCGACCCCGAGTATGTGAAAACGGCCGAATACGCCGACTTCTGGGCCAAGCTGGGACGCGGCGAGTTCGACCATGGCGAGTACAAGCGCCGCGCCAAGGATGGGCGCGAAGTGTGGATCAACGCGTCCTACAACCCCATCCTCGACGCGGACGGCAAGCCGTATAAAGTCATCAAGTTTGCCACCGACATCACGGCCAGCAAGCGCCGCAACGCCGATTACGAAGGCAAGATCGACGCCATCAGCAAGGCCCAGGCCGTAATCGAGTTCCGGCTCGACGGCACCATCCTCGACGCCAACGACAATTTCCTCAAGTCCGTCGGCTACACGCTCGACGAGATCAAGGGCAAGCACCACCGCATGTTTTGCCTGCCCGAGTACGCCAAGAGCGAGGAATACGCGCAGTTCTGGCAGAAGCTGGGACAAGGCCAGTTCGACTCGGGCGAATACAAGCGCGTCACCAAGGACGGCCGCGAAATCTGGCTCAATGCCTCGTACAACCCCATTTTCGACGCGGAAGGCCGGCCCTTCAAGGTGGTCAAGTTCGCCAGCGACGTGACGGCCCTGAAAAAGCGCAATGCCGAATACGAAGGCAAGGTCAGCGCCATCGGCAAGGCGCAGGCCGTGATCGAATTCGACATGCAGGGCAATGTACTGGACGCGAACGACAATTTCCTCGCCGTCATGGACTACGACTTGAGCGATATCCAGGGCGAGCACCACCGCATGTTCTGCGAACCCGAGTATGCCAGCAGCGCCGAGTACAAGAAATTCTGGCAAAAGCTCAACCGGGGCGAATTCGACGCGGGCCGCTACAAGCGCCTGGGCAACCATGGCAAGGTGGTCTGGATACAGGCGACCTACAATCCCATCCTGGACCTGAACGGCAAGCCGTATAAAGTGGTCAAGTTCGCCATCGACATCACGGACCAGGTGAACCTGGAAAACAGCATCCAGGCCAAGGCCGCCAACGACAGCCGCAAGGTCGACGCCCTGCTCGGCTCGGTGGCGCGCGCGGCGCAAGGCGACCTGACCTGCAATATCGTGCCCGAAGGCGACGAGCCGATCGACCTGCTGGCCGGCGGCATCAGCAAGATGATCGTCGACTTGCGCGGCGTGATCGGCAACGTGGTGTCGGCGGCGAACGGCTTTGCCGACGCCTCGCACACGATCGCGGAACGGGCCACGGGCGTGGCCGTGGGCACGCAGGCCCTGGGCGCGACGGTGGAAGAAATGAACGCTTCCATCGACGGCTTGACGTTTTCCATCAATTCCATTGCGGAAAACACCTCGAACGCCGACTTCCTGGCAAAAGCCACGCAGCAGGAAGCGGAAGCGGGCGCGCGCGCCGTCGCCAAGTCGATCGAGGCGATGGACCTGATCAACCGCTCGTCGGAAGACATCGGCGAAATCGTCAAGGTCATCAGCGAGATCGCCAACCAGACGAATATGCTGGCCTTCAATGCGGCCATCGAGGCGGCGCGCGCGGGCGAGCACGGCCTGGGCTTTTCCGTCGTCGCCGACGAGGTGCGCAAGCTGGCCGAGCGTTCCTCGCAAGCCACCAAGGAAATCTCCAAGCTGATCAACGAATCCGTCAAGCGCGTCTCGACGGGCAGCGAGATTTCGCGCCAGGCCAGCGATGCCTTCGACAAGATCGTCTCGGGCGTGGCCAAGACCACGCTGGCCATTTCCGATATCTCGAAGGCGGCCAACGAGCAACTGCTGACGGCGCGCGAAGTGTCGACGGCGATCCAGTACATCGCCGAGGAAACGGAAAAGTCGGCCGCCAACTGCGACAGCATCGCCCGTTCGACGGATGGCTTGAACGAGCGCGCGGGCAGCCTGAACCAGACTGTCTCCGGCTTCGTGGTGTAGGCCATGAGCCACGCGGCCACCTTGACGCCCGAAGTGCTGACGAACCTGATCGCGCTGGTGCGCCAGCATACGGGCATCGCCATGACCGCGCGCAAGAGTGTCTTGCTGGAACGGCGCTTGCAGCCACGGCTGCGGGCGCTGTCCCTGCACAGCTACCAGGCTTATCTGGACCGGGTGGCCAGCGACCGCGACGAGGTGGCCCATTTCATCGACCTGGTGACCACCAACGATACCCTGTTCTTCCGCACGCCGCAGGTCTGGGATTACTTCCGCGACCGCTACCTGCCCGCCTGGGCGCGCGCCCATCCCGATGGCTGCCTGAGCATCTGGTCGGCCGCGGCCGCCAGCGGCGAGGAGCTGTATTCGATCGCCATGCTGTGCGAGCAATTCAGGCTGCAAACGCCCGCTTTCCGCTACCAGATCCTGGCCAGCGACATTTCGCGGCAGATCCTCGGTGCGGCGCGGGCCGGCCAGTACAGCGGGCGCTCCGTCGAACGCATCCGGTTGTCGCACCCGGACTTGCTGCGCAGATATTTCACACCCTCGCCGTATGGCGTCAAGGTCAACGAAGAGCTGCGGCAACACGTGAGCTTTGCCCAGCATAACTTGCTCGAAGCACTGCGCCCGGCGCGGCAGTTCGACCTCGTGTTCCTGCGCAATGTACTGATTTATTTCGATGCCGAGCACCAGGAAACCGTGCTGCGCCAGGCGCGCCTGAGCCTCAAGGATGAGGGCAGGCTGATCCTGGGCGAGTCGGAAACCATCGCCCGCCTCGGCACCGGCTATCAATTCGAATTTCCCATGATTTACAAGGCGGGTAGCGCATGAGCATCATCATCGAACATGGCCTGCCGCCGCACCATGTTGGTATGGGGCAACTTAGCGTGGGCACGCATGGCGAGCAGCTGCAAGCGCTGCTCGGCTCCTGCATCGGCATCGGCTTCATCTGGAAGAATGGCCCCTGCTGCGGCCTGGCCCACTGCCTGCTGCCGGAGGCGCCCGGGGCCGAGCATGCCCTTGGCGCGCGTTATGTCAGCCAGGCTGTGCCCTCGCTGCTGCGCCTGATGGGCGTGCGCCAGTCCGATTACGCCGATATCGAGGTGGTGCTGGCGGGCGGCGCCAGCATGTTCGGCCCCGCCCACGTCCATGGTCGCCTGCAGGTGGGCCGGCAAAACGCGGAAGCGGCGCAAAAATACCTGCACCAGTGCGGCTTGCACGTCAGTTTTTGCGCGCTGGGCGGGCGCCACGGGCGCCAGCTGCTGATCGATTGCGCCCGGCACAGCTACGCCGTCACCGATGTGGTGGCGCCACCCGAATTGATTCCACGCAAGGAAGGCGCATATGGATATGCATGAAGCGACGGGTTTGCAGGCGCAGGGCGCAAGCGACACGGCCACCGAACTGTTCGGTTCATTCCACCTGGGCGACGATGAGTTCGCCCTGCCCGCCAGCTGCATCCGCGAAGTCGTCAATTATCCCGCGAAAGTCACGGCCCTGCCCTTGTCGCCCGCCTATCTGGAAGGCATGTTCACCTTGCGCGGCAGCGTCATTCCGGTGGTCAACCTGGGCCGCTTGTTCCGCGCCGATGCGCCGCGCGCCGTCGCCACCGACAAGATCGCCATCCTCGATTTCCAGCAAGTGCTGATCGGCATCGTCTTCCAGGATACGGGCGAAATCCTGCGCGTGCCCGCCAGCGCGCGCAGCGCCCTGCAATATGCGGCCGGCGACAGCCACGCCGTCATCGCCGGCACGATTTTGCTCGACGGCGGCGCGCGCCTGCTGCAGATACTCGACCCGCACGCCCTGCTGCGCATCGAAAACGTGCCCCATGTGCTGGCCCTGCAGGCGACGGGCGCCAAGCTGAGCACGGCTCGCTACCATACGCAAAGCGAACGCCGCCAGTGTGTCAGCTTCCATGCGGCCGGCGCCACGTTCGCCTTCGAAATGCTGGCCATCCAGGAAATCATCAAGGTGCCGGAACTGCACAGCTCCCTGCTGAATAGCGCGCTGTGCCTTGGCCGCATGCATTTTCGCGGCAACCAGGTGGCCGTCGTCGACTTCGGCACCCTGCTGCAAGCGGCAGGGTCCGGCACGGCGGCCAAGGAAACCACGCCGGACCAGCGCGTCATCGTCGTGCGCCTGAATGATACGACCGTGGGCTTCCTCGTCGACTCCGTCGACAGCATCGTGCATTTCTTTGGCGACGAAGTGCTGCCGATTCCCCTGCTGAGCAAGGCGCGCGCCGCCATGTTTGCAGGCTGCATCACGAAAGAGGGCCTGGGCGACATCATTTTCCTCGACCACAAAGAAATCCTGTCGCAAGCGGAGATCGTCGAGATGCGCGACGGCCACGCGCGCCTGTACCCGGTCGATACGGAAACGGCCGGCGCCGCCACGCACAAGGCGCAGCGCCGCGTCTACATCACATTTACGGTGGAAACCCGCTTCGCCGTGGAAATCGGGCAAGTGCGCGAAATCATCGATTTCAGCCACGCCATCACGACGCCGCCGGGCATGCCGCCCTGCATGCGCGGCATGCTCAACTTGCGCCAGCAAATGATCAGCATCATCGACTTGCGCCAGCTGTACGCGATGCCGCCCTTGCCGGACGCCAGCAGCGGCAAGATCTTGATCGTGGAACGGGGTGCCGAGCGCTATGGCTTCCTCGTCGACCACGTCGACAACATCATGACCATTTCCGACAGCCAGCGCTTTGCGGCGCCGCAAATCATCCGCACGGGCGCGCACGACGACTTGCGCAGCGAAATGGATGAAATGATCGACATCGGCACGGATGCGCAGCGCCAGACCCTGTCCGTCTTCCAGTGCGATCATCTGCTGGAAAAACTGGAGACGGCGCTGCCGCAAGCGGCCTAGCTTGCCTTACATCCCGGGCAGCCGGTGCCCCTTGAACTGCTCGCGCAGCTTGTTCTTCTGGATCTTGCCCGTGGCGCCCATGGGCAAGGCGTCGATGAACAGCACGTCGTCGGGCGTCCACCACTTGGCGATCTTGCCTTCAAAGAACTGCAGCAAGGCGTCGCGCGTGACCTCCATGCCGGGACGCAGCACCACCACCAGCACGGGACGCTCGTCCCATTTCGGGTGGAACACGCCGATGCAGGCCGCCTGCAGCACGGCCGGGTGCGCCATGGCCAGGTTTTCCAGGTCGATGGTGCCGATCCACTCGCCGCCCGACTTGATCACGTCCTTGCTGCGGTCCGTGATCTGCATGTAGCCGTCCGCGTCGATGGTGGCCACGTCGCCCGTGGGGAACCAGCCATCCTGCAGCACCTCGCCGCCCTCGTTCTTGTAGTACGAGGAGATGATCCACGGCCCCTTCACCAGCAGATGCCCGTACGCCACGCCATCCCACGGCAATTCCTTGCCATCGTCGTCGACGATCTTCATGTCCACGCCGTAGATGGCATGGCCCTGCTTTTGCAGGATCTTGCGCTGCTCGTCCTTCGGCAAGTCCAGGTGCTTGGTCTGCAAGCCACCGGCCGTGCCCAGCGGCGACATTTCCGTCATGCCCCAGGCGTGGATGACCTCGATGTCGAACTTGTCGATCAGGGTATCCATCATGGCCGGCGGGCACGCCGCGCCGCCGATCACGGTGCGGCGGAAGGTGGAGAATGTCAAGTCATTCTGCAGCGCATGGTTCAGCAAACCCAACCAGACAGTGGGCACGCCGGCCGAGAACGTCACTTTTTCCGCCTCGAACAGCTCGTACAGCGACTTGCCGTCCAGCGCCGCGCCGGGAAACACCATGCGCGCGCCGGACAGGGGCACGGAATACGGCAAGCCCCAGGCATTCACGTGGAACATGGGCACGACGGGCAGCACCGTGTCCGAGGCGCGCACGTTCAGGGCGCTGGGCATGGCCGACGCATACGCGTGCAGCACGGTCGAACGGTGCGAATACAGGGCGCCCTTGGGATTGCCAGTCGTGCCCGACGTGTAGCACAGGGTGGCGGCCGCGTTCTCGTCGAACAAGGGCCATGCGTAATCGTCCGAATGCGTGGCGATCAGGTCTTCATAGCACAGCAGGTCGGGGATGGTGCTGCTGGCGGGCATGCGCTCGCGATCGCACATCAGCACGAAATGGCGGACAAAGGTGCAGTCGGCGGCGATTTTCTCCACCACGGGGAGGAAGGTCAGGTCGAACAGCAAGACCTGGTCTTGCGCGTGATTCGAAATATAGGCGATCTGGTCGGGAAACAGGCGCGGATTGATGGTGTGCAAGACGGCACCCGAGCCGGACACGGCATAGTAGGCTTCCAGGTGGCGATAACCATTCCAGGCCAGGGTGGCGACCCGGTCGCCCATGCCGACGCCGAGGCCATGCAGGGCATTGGCCAGCCGGCGCGCGCGCTGGTGGCAATCGCGGTAGGTGTAGCGGTGCATATCGCCTTCCACCCGCCGCGAAATGATTTCGCTGCCGCCATAATGACGCGCTGCAAACTCGATAATGCTGGAAATCAGCAGGGGCTGATTCATCATCTGGCCCATCACTGGACTCAAGGGAAATGCCGACATCGTGTCTCCTGGGGTGGATACTCGGTTATTGTTGGAATTTAAAGATTTTTCCTAGTTTCGTACGGTCGTGCGGAAATCGTCAACGCATTTCGATATTGCATTGCAGCATGGAATTTTTGATTCCGTTTCCAGCCGCATGGGCAAGCGCCGCACGCCCTGGCGCCGTGCGGTAAAATCGCACCCCAGGCTGGCGCTTCCCGCCGCCACATCTTATTTGAATGGAACTGCCATCACCGCTCATACCTTACCACTGGATAACGGCTTTGCGGCCCTGCCGCCCGCGTTCTATACGCGCCTGATGCCTACGCCCCTGCCCTCGCCCTACTTTGTCGCCGCCAGCGCGCCGGCTGCCAGCCTGGTGGGCCTCGATGCGGCGCGCCTTGCCGAGCCCGACTACGTGGCGCTGCTGGCCGGCAATGCCGTGGCCGAGCGCTCGCAGCCCCTGTCGGCCGTGTATTCGGGCCATCAGTTCGGCGTCTGGGCCGGCCAGCTGGGCGACGGCCGCGCCATCCTGCTGGGCGATATCGCCACGGCAAGCGGTCCGATGGAACTGCAGCTGAAAGGTGCTGGCGCCACGCCGTATTCGCGCATGGGGGACGGGCGTGCCGTGCTGCGCTCGTCCATCCGCGAATTCCTGTGCTCGGAAGCCATGGCGGCGCTGGGCATTCCCACCTCGCGCGCGCTGTCCATCATGGGTTCGCAGCAAGGCATCATGCGCGAAACGGTGGAAACGGCGGCCGTCGTCACACGCATGGCGCCCACGTTTGTGCGCTTCGGCTCGTTCGAGCACTGGTTTTACCGCAAGAAGCCGGACGAGCTGAAAATCCTCGCCGATTACGTCATCGACGGTTTCTATCCCGATTTGCGCGCCGCAGCAAATCCATACCAGGCCTTGCTGGCCGAAGTCTGCATGCGCACGGCGCACATGATCGCGCAATGGCAAGCCGTCGGCTTCATGCATGGCGTGATGAATACAGACAATATGTCGATCCTGGGCCTGACGCTCGATTACGGCCCGTTCGGCTTCATGGAAGCGTTTGACGCCGAACACATCTGCAACCATACGGACCAGCAGGGCCGCTATTCCTATGCGAACCAGCCGCAGGTGGGCCACTGGAACTGCTATGCGCTGGGCCAGGCGCTGCTGCCGCTGATCGGCGAAGTGGAACTGGCGCAGGCGGCGCTGGACAGCTACCAACCCGCCTTCGCCGAGAAGATGAATAGCTTGCTGCGCGCCAAGCTGGGCTTGCAAACGAGCCAGGACGAGGATACGGCCCTGTTCGACAACATGTTTGCGCTGATGCAAGCCAATCATGTGGATTTCACGAATTTCTTCCGCGCCTTGTCTACACTGCAGATGGCGGCGCCCGAACACGACACCATGCTGCGCGACATGTTCATCGACCGCGCCGCCTTCGATGCGTGGGCGGCGACGTACCGGGCGCGCCTGTTGCTTGAGAATAGCATCGATGCCGAACGGCAAGCGGCCATGAACGGCGTCAACCCGAAATACGTGCTGCGCAACTACCTGGCGCAAGTGGCCATCGAGAAAGCCCAGCAGCAGGACTACACGGAAGTGGCGACATTGCTGGAAGTTTTGCAAAAGCCATTTGACGAACAGCCCGAACACCAGCACTATGCGGCCCTGCCGCCCGACTGGGCCAGCCACCTTGAAGTCAGCTGCTCATCCTAAGGAGTCATTATGACCACGAATAAAGTCAAGAAAACCGACGCCGAATGGCGCGCCATGCTCGATTCGATGCAATACGAAGTCACGCGCCACGCCGCCACGGAACGGGCCTTCACGGGCAAGTTCTGGGACCACCATGAACACGGCATCTACACCTGCGTCTGCTGCAACACGCCCCTGTTCGCGTCGGACACCAAGTTCGACTCGGGCTGCGGCTGGCCCAGCTATTTCCAGGCGCTCGACCCGGCGAATGTCACGGAAATCGTCGACCGCAGCCACGGCATGCTGCGCACGGAAATCGTCTGCGCCGTCTGCGACGCCCACTTGGGCCACGTCTTCCCGGACGGCCCGCCGCCGACCGGTTTGCGCTATTGCATCAATTCGGCCTCCTTGCGCTTCGATCCGCAGCCGTGAGACACGGGATCGCCTGGGAGCAACTCGGTTGCTCCTAAGCCATTCCTAAGATGATTTTAATAAGACCAGTGTAAAGTCTCGCCATGAAATTTCTATTCGACCTCTTCCCCCTGATCGCCTTCTTCGCCGCCTTCAAACTGGGCGGCATGTATGAAGCGGCCACGCACGATTTCGTGCAGCAATATTTGTCCGGCTTCGTGTCAGGCGGCCTGATCAAGGCCGACCAGGCGCCGTGGATACTCGCCACCCTCGTCGGCATCGTCGCCACCGCTTGCCAGGTCAGCTATCTGCTGCTGCGCGGGCGCAAAGTGGACGGCATGCTGTGGCTGTCGCTGTTCATCTTTGTCGTGTTCGGCGGCGCCAGCATTTACCTGCATGACGATTTCTTCCTGAAATGGAAGCCGACCCTGATCTACTGGCTGTCCGGCCTGGCCCTGCTGATCGCCCACGTGGGTTTCAAGAAAAACCTGATCCGCAAGACCATGGAAGCGCAAGTGCAATTGCCCGATGCCGTATGGAACCAGCTGCTGGCCGCCTGGATCATCTTCTTCGGCGCCATCGGCGCGCTGAACCTGTTTGTCGCCTTCGTGCTGTACAAGGGCGACATGGCCGCCTGGGTCAGTTTTAAAGCGTTTGGCGCGACGGGCATCTTCTTTGCCTTCATCGTGGCGCAAACCCTGTTCCTGGCCAAACATATCAAGGAAGACGCATGATGCATACCACCACCGAGAATACCTCGCCGGAAACGCGCATGCAGCGCATCCGTACCCGCCTGGAAACGGCACTTTCCCCTCTGGAATGCGTGCTGGAAGACGACTCGGCGCGCCACCGGGGCCATGCGGGCGCCGCCTCGGGCGGAGGCCATTACAATCTGCGCATTATTTCTAGCCGATTTGAGGGGCTCAGGCTCGTCATGCGCCATCGACTGGTGTATGATTCCGTGCACGATATGATGCATAATGAGATACATGCATTGGCGATTGTGGCCCTGGCGCCGTCCGAAGTAGTGTAAGGATGGCGTTTTGGCGTACCCGAGCCATGTGATGGATTTCTTCCCATGCGTTTTTTACGAAACTTTCCCTAACAGGATTTAATAATGACTTTTAAGCCAGCCCGCTTGCTGATCGCACTACTCGCCGTTGTCGCGGTACCTGTTTTTGCGCAAAATGTTGCCGTTGTTAATGGCAAGCCTATCCCATCGTCGCGCGTTGATGCAGTCGTCAAGCAAGTCGTCGCCCAAGGCCAGCAACCGGATTCGCCGCAATTGCGCGAAATGATCAAGAAGGACTTGATCGGCCGTGAAGTGCTGATGCAAGAAGCGGAAAACAAAGGTTTCGGTAAAGATGCAGCCGTCAAGCAGCAAATCGAGAACGCGCGCCAGGCCATCGTCATCAACGCCCTGGTCGGCGACTACCTGAAAAAGAACCCCGTCAACGACGCTGAAATCAAGGCCGAGTACGACCGCTTCGTGGCGCAGACGGGCGACAAGGAATACCACGTGCGCCACATCCTGGTGGCCACCGAAGCGGAAGCGAAAGACATCATCGCCAAGCTGAAAGGCGGCGCCAAGTTCGAAGACCTGGCCAAGCAATCGAAAGATGCGGGCTCGGCCGACAACGGCGGCGACCTGGACTGGGCAGCCCCATCGTCGTTCCCGAAAGTGTTCTCGGACGCCTTCGTGAAACTGCAAAAAGGCCAGGTCACGGAAACGCCGGTGCAAACGCCTAACGGTTTCCACGTGATCAAGCTGGACGACACCCGCGCGGCAAAACTGCCGACCCTGGAAGAAGTCAAGCCACAGATCGCCGAAGCGCTGCAGCAAAAGAAATTGCAAGCGTATCAGGAAGAAATGATCAAAAAAGCGAAAGTTCAGTAAGAACTGACCTCCCCGGCGCCCTTTTCGGCGCCGGTCGTGTATTCTGCGCCTGAATGCGCACTGCGCGACAGTCGCGCATATCGATTTTTAGTATATTTATTAGGAATGAACATGATTTTGAAGCCAGCCCGCCTGATCTTAGCCCTGGTCGCCGTCGTCGCGATCCCTGCGTTCGCACAAAACGTCGCCACCGTGAATGGCAAGGCCATCCCATCGTCGCGCGTCGACCAGGTCGTCAAGCAAGTCGTCGCCCAAGGCAAGCAAGCCGATTCGCCGCAACTGCGCGAAGCCATCAAGAAAGACCTGATCGGCCGCGAAGTGCTGATCCAGGAAGCCGACAAGCAAGGCTACGGCACGCGTCCGGAAGTCAAGTCGCAGATCGACAATGCCCGTCAAAGCATCATCATTAACGCCCTGCTGGCCGACTACGTCAAGAAGAACCCTGTCAAGGACGCTGAAATCAAGGCCGAGTACGACAAGTTCAAGGCCCAGGCCGGCGACAAGGAATACCACGCACGCCACATCCTGGTGGCCACCGAAGCGGAAGCGAAAGACATCATCGCCAAGCTGAAAGGCGGCGCCAAGTTCGAAGAACTGGCGAAAGTATCGAAAGACGGTTCCGCAGCCAATGGCGGCGACCTGGACTGGGCCAGCCCGGCTTCCTACGTGAAGCCATTCTCCGACGCCATGGTGGCCCTGAAACCAGGCCAGGTCACGCAAACGCCCGTGCAGTCGCAATTCGGCTTCCACGTGATCAAGCTGGAAGAAACCCGTCCGACGAAGCTGCCGGCACTGGAAGAAGTCAAGGGCCAGGTAGCTGAGTCGCTGCAACAGAAAAAACTCGCCGCCTACCGCGATGAGTTGATGAAAAAAGCCAAAATCCAATAAAAACGCCTGATATAAGCTACTGCGCGTCGCGCTTTGCGGCCTGCGATGCTCACCGTACCTTCGTACGGTTGCGCTTCTCGGCCACAAATCGCTGCCGCTCGCTACGCTTCTATCAGCCGTTTGGCTAGCTGGACAAGAGCGCTCCCTGGAGCGCTTTTTTTACGCCTGGAGATGCCATGAATCTACATGCAGAATTGAAAGCCGCGCTGGAGGCGGCCGCCGAACCGGGCCGTGCGGCGCCCATGCAGGCCTACATGCGCGACCAGTTCATATTCCTGGGCGTGGCCGCGCCGCAGCGGCGGATGGCCGCCAGGGACTTGCTGGCGGGCCTGAAGGGCATCGATGCCGATACGCTGCTGGCACATGCGCAACTGCTGTGGCAGCAGCCCGAGCGCGAGTACCAGCACGTGGCGCTCGACATGCTGGCCTTGCACCGGCGGCAACTGGGCGCCGAACACCTCCCCGCCCTGCTCGGCCTGGCGCGCCAGCGCGCGTGGTGGGACAGCGTCGACGGCATGGCGGGCATCGTGGGCGACGTGCTGCAGGCGGAGCACCAGCGCGGCGGCGATGGCCACGCGCACATGGATGGCGCCTTGCGGCACGCGGATTTCTGGCTGCGCCGCATCGCCATGCTGCACCAGCTGGGCTGGCGCGCCGACACGGATGCCGGCTGGCTGTTCGGCGCGGCGCTGGCGCTGGCGCCCGAAGACGAGTTTTTCATCCGCAAGGCCATCGGCTGGGCCCTGCGCGATTACGCGCGCCACGCACCCGAGGCCGTGACGGCGTTTGCCTGCGCGCACCGCCAGCAACTATCGCCGCTCAGCTACCGCGAAGCACTGAAGCATCAGCCACCTTGAACGACTGGCCGCCCAGCAATCGCAGCGCCGCGTCGATGCGCGGTGCCGCATCCCAGGCCGGCATGGGCGCCAGCAAGCCCAGCGCCATCTGCCGCAGCGGCTCGGCGATCACCATCGCCAGCAGCAAGCCAGCCAACTCTGGCCCATTCTGCAACGCCAGGTGGCCGCGCGCGGCTTGGCGCTGCAACCACTCGGTCAGCAAGGCCGTGCCCCGCTCGATGCCGTTGCGCTGATACACGGCCAGCAAGTCCGCGCGGGCGGGAAACTCCGTGCACAGCAGGCGGAACAGGCCCACGGCGTCCGCCGTCAACACGCGCGCCGCCATCGCCTGCAATATCTCTTTTAGTAATGGCAGCACTTCACCGGGCGCGGCCGCATCGTGCGCCATCGCCGGTAAAAAGGCGTCCGTCCAGCCGCGCACCACCAGCGCCACGAGTTCCTCGCGGTTGGCCGCATACTGATACAGCGACTTCTTGGCCATGCCCGCGTGGCGCGCCACCGCTTCCATGGTCGTGGCGGCATAACCTTCATTCAGCAGCAGCCAGGTGGCCGCCTGCACGGCCGCATCGCGCGCCTCCTCGGGCGGACGCGCCGGACGGCCTCGTCCACGCACAGCCTTGCTCTCTGCCTTGCTCTCTTCTTCCTGCATGCCGGCTCCAAGCTTGATCGATGGGCAATTTTACACTGAAACACATTTAGGAAACGCTACATGTTTCTTTAATATATAATTGGCTCACCCCAACAAAGGAGAACGACATGACGAGCTACACGCACAATGCATTCCCATGGAGCATCACCGGCACGGGCGACTTGCTCGACCCGTTTCCCCTGCACCTGGAAACGGGCATCACGCGCCTCGACGATGGTTGCCTGCTGGTAGCGGCGCGCACCGAGCTGCACGGCTGCAGCGGGCGCATGCTGGACTGGTGGTTTACATTTTTCGAGACGACGCAGCACATCAAGTGGTGGCATCCGCACGACCACGTGGCCCATCACGGCTGGAACAATGCATGGAAAAAGGGAGAAAGCTATTACGGCGCCTCGATCGAGGCGGTGGAGTCGCTGGGCGATATTCCGCCAGTGAAAGCCAAGCTGAAGTTCCATGATCCGAAGGAAGTCTTTGACCCGGTGCAGCTGCAGCAGGCAAGGGACAGCGGCGCCCTGTCGGCCGCCGTCTGCGCCCGCATCGGCTTTGGCGATTACGTCGTGCTCGACCCGTACGGCGATCCGCTCGATGGCGAAATGCTGCACCTGACGCGCGACACGCCGACGGGCTGCGTGCTGCGCAGCCGCTTCTTGCTGGGCCGCAACAGCCTCAATCCCGTGCGCGACGTGCCCGACGTGCTGGGCCTGAATTTGCTGCGCCATTGCTACAGCGAATTTACCTATCTGTCGCGCTTTTTGCCGTCGCTGTACTACGGCGAGCACGCCAATGGCGAAAAGGCGCCGCTGCCCTGGTAGGCGGCCTTACAGCCGCTTGTGCATGCGCGCCAGCGGCAGTTGTATTTCGCCCGGCAAGTCCAGGTGAAAATCTTCCGTCACGGCAAAGCCGCTGGCCAGGTACAGCGGCACACCGGGCAAGGTGGCGGCCAGTTCCAGTGCCGTAAAACCGGCGGCCCGCGCCTGCCGTTCGCAATGGCGCATCAGCATGCTGCCCAGGCCCTGGCGCGCCGCGGCCGGTTCCACGAAGAAGGCGCGGATGCGGCCCGGCTGGCTGGCCGGGTCGAGCAGCGGGTCCGGCCCGCTCTTGGCGCGGTCGGCGCCATACAGGGTGGCGCGCCGGCTCCAGCCGCCGCAGGCCAGCATGGCGCCATCGCGTTCGATGACGAAATACGTGCGGTCGGCAACGAGCTGCGTATCGACGCCGAACACGTGGCGCGTCACGGCCTCGGCCTGTTCCGACGTATAGAATCCCGCGCTCAGCGCCACCCCGGAACGGGCGATCAGCGCATTCATGGCAGGCACGTCGGCCGGCAACGCCACACGCAGGCAGGTCGAGGCGCCAAAGCTGAACCAGGCACGGCGGATGCGTCCCTGCTCCACCTCGTAGGTGGCCACTAATTCCTGCGCGGAAACACCGTCCGACGTGTCGCCATGGACGATTTCATGGTCGATCACCAGCTTGCCGCAGGCGATACGGTTGAGCAACTGCGCCTGCGGCTGGCTGGCGGCGAAACGGGCCGTGAAGCGGGGGCCGATCTGCGCGCTGCCCGTGGCCAGCAAGGTATCGGGGTGCTGGAATTGCTGTGCGTCATCAGCATAGATGGCCAGCAAGGCCGCCACGTCGTGGGCATTGTAGGCGTCCAGTTGGGCCTGGACCACCGCCGTGGGCGAAATGCGTGTATCGTTGGCAAGCGCCATGCGTGTACCTGTTGTGGAGTGGGTGAAAAGTTGCAAAGGGTAACATTGTCGCCTCTGTCGCGGCGTTGTTTACTGCGATAATAACAAGATTCGTCGCAAGAAACATATTCAGGCGTCATCCATCAACCGTATAGCGCAATCGCACAAGCACAGCAGGAGTAAATATCATGAAATGGGAAGGCAATCGCGAAAGCGACAATGTGGAAGACCGCCGTGGCGAAGACGGCGGCGGGGGCGGCGGTGGGGGCGGCTTCGGTTTTGGCGGGCGCTCGATCGGCATCGGCACCATCGTCATCGCCCTCGTCGGCTCGTATGTGCTGGGCGTCAATCCCCTGACCCTGCTCAACCTGCTCAGCGGCGGTGGCGGCGGCCAGATCAGTACCCAGCAAAGCCAGTCCCCCGCGCGCCAGCCGCCCGAATCGGACGAGATGGCCCGCTTCGTGAAAACCGTGCTGGCCGATACGGAAGACACATGGGGCGCCCTGTTCAAGGCCGAAGGCGGCAGCTATGTGAAGCCCACGCTGGTGCTGTTTTCCGGCAGCACGCCGACGGCCTGCGGCACGGGCCAGAGCGCCAGCGGGCCCTTCTATTGCCCCGGCGACCAGAAAGTCTACCTGGACCTCGATTTCTTCAAGCTGATGCAGCAGCGCTTCAAGGTCTCGGGCGAATTCGCGGAAGCGTATGTGATCGCCCATGAAGTGGGCCACCACGTGCAGAACCTGCTGGGCTTGTCCGAGAAGGTCGACAAGGCGCGCCGCACGCAATCGGAGCGCCAGGCCAACGCCATGTCCGTGCGCCTGGAATTGCAGGCCGACTGCTTTGCCGGCGTGTGGGCATTTCATGCGAACCAGGACCGCAAGATCCTGGAACAGGGCGACGTGGAAGCGGCCCTGAAAGCGGCCACGGCCATCGGCGACGATGCGCTGCAGCGCCAGTCGCAAGGCCATGTCGTGCCCGACTCGTTTACGCATGGCACCTCGGAACAGCGCGTGCGCTGGTTCAGCAAGGGCATCGAAAGCGGCCAGATTGCCCAGTGCAACACGTTCGAGGCGCGCCAGCTGTAAGCATGGCCAGCCCCGTGCCGCCCTTGCGGGCGCACGGGGACGTTCCACCTACTTCAAATCGATGCGCCCGTATTGCCCATGCGTCTCGTCATCTGGCCCGGCCGCATAGAACAGCGTATTGACGGGCTGGCTGTTGAGGCCATTGCCGAAGGCGATGCCCCACAAGCCATCGATCGCCAGCGGCGTGCCATCGGTCTTGCGCAGCGCACCAGCGGCGGTGCCCGTGTCGGGGTCATAGGCATTGATCTTGCCATCGCCAAAATTCCCTATCAACAACATATTGCTTGCCGTGCCGAAATCGGCGGGCGCCAGCGCCATGCCCCAGGGCGCATTCAGGGCGCCACCGCTCACCAGCCGTTTGAGCAAGTTGCCGCCCGTATCATATACATTCACGATGCCGAGGCCGGCGCCGGCCTCTTCATCGTCGCCGCTGGCTTCCCGCTTCGCGTACGCGACATAGATGCGCTCGCCAATGGCCTGGATGCCGAACGGCGCATAGCCGGCCGGCAAGCCGAGATCGCTGAATGCGCCAGGCAGGGCGACCCTGGCGAAATTGGCATCGAAGACGTCGACGCGACCGTTGTGGAAATCGGCCGCATACAGGTAATTGGCGCCCGCATAGCGTGAAATGGCCAGGCCCTTGTAGACGCTGCCGCCCGCGCTGCCGTCGAACACGACCAGGGCCGTCGTCGGGCTGACCGTGGGCGACCAGGCGGAAATAGTCCCGCTTTCACTGGCGAAGATGAACGGGCTGGGCGCCGTCACGCCGTTCTGGCTCAGTTTGAAGTCTTGCGTGCCGTTGAATACGATGCCCGTCGGGCCTGCTGGCGTGCTGACCACCAGCGATTGCGGCACGCCATTGCCATCGTACAAGGTGGACTTCGCCGTGCCATTCGCGGCCACCCAGACGAATCCGCGTGGATTGAAGGCCACGCCCCAGGCGTTGACGAGGTTGGGGTCCGTGTGCGCGGCCGGCAAGGCGGGCGTGTCCGACACCAGGCTGGTGGCCGCATAGGCGCTCGCGGCCGGTGGGTGGTGATGATGGCCGCCGCCGCAGGCAAACAGGGCCGCGGCCAGCGAGATGGCGAAAACGGTGCAGATCAGTTGCTTGATGCGCCGCGTATCCATGGCATTCCCCTCGGCGTGATGGCGGTGTGGCACCGCCTGCTTTCAGGGTAGAACCCGGCCATGCAGCATGCTTGAGGCGCGTCAAACGCGGCAAAGATAGCCAGTGTCAGGGTATGCCGACGTCGTAGCGTTTGCCCAGCCGTTTCAGTTCGCCCGTCTCGATCAGGCTATTCAATTCCTGGTCGAACTGCAGGCGCAGCTTGTCGAACGCGGGCGAGCGGGGATAGGCGAAATAGCCATTCTGCACTTCGATGACCTTGGGCAGCGGTTTCACCTGGCGGCCATAGCCGAGACGGGCGACGACGGGATCGGTATTGCGGCGGTTGCTGATGAACACGTCGACGTGGTTGTGCACCAGCATCTTCAAGCCATTTTCCACCGTGTTGGCCACGCTGACCTGCAAACCGGGCCGCACGCGTTCCCACTCGGCGCCATAGGCCCAGCCATTGAGCAGCACCACCCGGCGGTTCTTCAGCGCCGCGTAGTCGCCATCCCAGCCGAAGCTGGCGTCCTGGCGCGTATAAAAGACCATCTGGTCCTGATAGAAGGGCTTGTCGGAAAACGCCATGCTGGCGATGCGCTCGGGCGTCTTGTAGGGGCCGATCAGGATATCGGCCTGCCCCTGCACCAGCATGGCTTGCGCGCGCGCCCACGGCACCATGCGGAAACGCACGGTGTTACCCGTGCGCGCCGCCATCAGGCGCAGCAGTTCCGCGCCCAGGCCGCCATACTCGCCGCCGTCCTGGTATTCGAACACGCGCTCGAACTGCGCGCCCACGGCCAGCAGTTCCCGGGCTGGGGCCTGCGATGGCACAACTAGGGCCGGCCATAGCAGCGCCAAGGCCAGCAAGCGCCGCCCTGCTCTCCTCATCAGCCGACGATGCGCAAGGAGTAATCGGTGGCCCGCACGTCCTTCGTCAGGCTGCCGATCGAGATGCGGTCCACGCCCGTTTCGGCAATGGCCCGCACGGTGTCGGCATTGATGCCGCCCGACGCTTCGAGCAAGGCGCGGCCATGCGTCAATGCCACGGCCTCGCGCAGCATGTCGTTGCTGAAGTTATCGAGCAAGACGGAGACGGCGCCCGCATCGAGCGCTTCCTGCAATTGCGCCAGGGTTTCCACCTCGATCTGCACGGGCACGCCCGCGTCGAGGTTGCGCGCGTTTTCCAGGGCCTGGCTGACGCCGCCGGCCGCCGCGATATGGTTTTCCTTGATCAGGATGCCGTCGTACAGGGCCAGGCGCTGATTCTTGCCGCCGCCCACGCGCACCGCATACTTTTGCGCCAGGCGCAGCCCAGGCAAGGTCTTGCGCGTGTCCAGGATGGACGCGTTGGTGCCGGCCACCACGTCGACATAGCGGCGCGTGGCCGTGGCCACGGCCGACAGCAGTTGCAGGAAGTTGAGGGCACTGCGCTCGGCCGTGAGCAAGGCGCGCGCCGGCGCCTGGATCGTGCAGACGACGCTGTCGGCCGTCATCATGTCGCCTTCGGCGTAATGCCAGACGATATCGATGCTGCGGTCCAGGCTTTTCATGATGCCTTCGAACCATGGCGCGCCGCACAGCACGGCCGCTTCGCGCACGATGACACGGGCCGTGACGATGTGGTCGGGCGGCACCAGCTCGCCCGTCAGGTCGCACTGGCCCACGTCTTCCAGCAAGGCGGCCAGCAGATTGCCTTCGAAGGCGCGCGCCAGGGCCGGGTCGAAGGGAGCGAAAGAATTAACGAGGGTACTCATGCTGGACCGATTCCTTGGAACAATGTGGTTTCTTTAGCCAGGTCCGCGCCCGGCTTGAGGCCCGCCTTCTTGGCGGCGGCGAAGTCGAGCATGCGATTGATCGAACGCACGGCCAACTGGCCGACGGCGGGATCGACGTGGATTTCGTTGTGCATGTTTTCCAACGTTTGCGCCAGGTTCAGCAAGCCGTTCATGGCCATCCACGGGCAATGCGCGCAGCTTTTACAGGTGGCGCTGTTGCCGGCCGTGGGCGCTTCGATGAAACGCTTGCCCGGCGCAGCCGCCCGCATCTTGTGCAGGATGCCGTTGTCGGTGGCGACAATAAAAGTATCCGTGTCCATGGTTTGCGCTGCCGCGATCATTTGCGACGTGGAACCGACCATGTCTGCCAGGGCCACCACGTTGGCGGGCGACTCCGGATGCACGAGCACCTTGGCTTGCGGGTATTCTTCCTTGAGCAAATCGAGTTCGATGCCCTTGAATTCGTCGTGCACGAGGCAGCTGCCCTGCCACAGCAGCATGTCGGCGCCCGTCTGCTTCTGGATGTAGGAACCCAGGTGCTTGTCGGGCGCCCACAGGATTTTCTTGCCCTGCGCATGCAGGTGGGCAACGATGTCGAGGCCGATCGACGAGGTCACCATCCAGTCCGCGCGCGCCTTGACTGCCGCGCTGGTGTTGGCATAGACCACGACCGTGCGGTCCGGATGGGCGTCGCAGAAGGCCGTGAATTCATCCACCGGGCAGCCCAGATCGAGCGAACAGGTCGCGTCGAGGTCGGGCATCAGGACGGTTTTTTCGGGACTGAGGATCTTCGCCGTTTCGCCCATGAAGCGCACGCCGGCCACGACCAGGGTCTTGGCCGGATGGTCGCGCCCGAAGCGGGCCATTTCCAGCGAGTCGGAGACGCAGCCGCCCGTGGCTTCCGCCAGGTCTTGCAGGTCGGCATCTACGTAATAGTGGGCAACGAGCACGGCTTCGCGCTCGATCAGCAGGCGCTTGATGCGCGTGATCAGTTCGGCTTTTTCAGCCGGGGAAGGCGTCGCTGGCGTGCGTGCCCAGGCGTGGGCAGTGCAGCTGGCTCCGTCTTGCGGGTGTTCGTACTCGACGGATTTGATGGCTAAAGTTTGCATGGCTGTGTCAAACAAAAACGGGATAGACCGGCACGATTGCAATGAAGCAGGTGCGCCGGAACGAATGGACCGCGGCGCGTCGGTGTGGTGCTGGGTGGTTTGCCTTGTCATGTCGGATTACGCTGCGCCTCGGCGGCCCCGCAAATCCGACCTACGCGACCACCCCGGGTAACTCACCCTGACGTAGGTCGGATTAGCGCACAGCGCGTAATCCGACGCAACGTTAGCGTACCAATTAATCGATACCCTGGCTCTTGAGGTAATCCTCGTAATTGCCGCGGTAATCGACCACTTCATCTTCCTTGATCTCGATGATGCGGTTGGCCAGCGAAGACACGAATTCGCGGTCATGCGACACGAAGATCAGGGTGCCCGCGTATTTTTCCAGCGCGATGTTCAAGGATTCGATCGATTCCATGTCCATGTGGTTGGTCGGTTCATCGAGCATCAGCACGTTGTGGCGACCCAGCATCAGCTTGCCGTACATCATGCGGCCCTTTTCACCACCGGACAGCACCTTGACGGCCTTTTTCACATCGTCGCCGCCGAACAGCAAGCGGCCCAGGATGGAGCGCACTGCCTGGTCGTCGTCGCCCTCTTTCGTCCACTGGCCGATCCAGTCGGTCAGGTTCGTGTCCTTGGCGAAATCTTCCGTCGGATCTTGCGGCATGTAGCCCACGTTGGCGTTTTCCGCCCACTTCACGCGGCCCTGGTCAGGCTGCAGGCCGGCGATGTCGCCCGCGATGCAGCGCAGCATGGTGGTCTTGCCGGCGCCGTTGGCGCCGATGATGGCGATGCGCTCGCCCGCTTCGACCATGATGCTGAAGTTCTTGAACAGCTGGCGATCAAAACCTTTCGAGATATTCTCGACTTCCACGGCCAGGCGGTGCAATTTCTTTTCGCCGTCGAAACGCACGAAGGGATAGGCGCGCGACGATGGCTTGATGTCGTCGACCTTGATCTTTTCGATCTGCTTGGCGCGCGACGTCGCCTGGCGGGCCTTGGATTTATTCGCGGCGAAGCGGCGCACGAATTCCTGCAGCTCGGCAACCTTGTCTTTCGCTTTCGCGTTGTTGGCCAGCTGCTGGTTGCGCGCCTGGGTCGAGGCGAACATGTATTCGTCGTAGTTGCCCGGATAAATCTTCAAGGTGCCGTAATCCATGTCGGCCACGTGGGTGCAGACCTGGTTCAGGAAGTGGCGATCATGGGAAATGATGATCATGGTGGAGTTGCGCTCGTTGAGCACGTCTTCCAGCCAGCGAATCGTGTTGATGTCCAGGTTATTCGTCGGCTCGTCGAGCAGCAGGATGTCCGGATTCGAGAACAGCGCTTGCGCCAGCAGCACGCGCAGCTTCCAGCCTGGCGAGACATTGCTCATCGGGCCTTGATGCAGCTCGATGGCGACACCGGCGCCCAGCAGCAGTTCACCGGCGCGCGATTCGGCCGTGTAGCCGTCGTATTCGGACACTTTGCCTTCCAGTTCGGCGGCCTGCATGTAGTCGTCGTCCGTCGCTTCCGGGTTCGCGTAGATGGCGTCGCGTTGCTGGATGGCGGCCCACATTTCCGTGTGGCCCATCATGACGACGTCGAGCACGCGCATGTCTTCAAACGCGAACTGATCCTGGCGCAGCTTGCCCAGGCGCTCGTTGGTGTCGAGCATGACGTTGCCGCCCGACGGGTCCAGGTCGCCGCCGAGGATCTTCATGAACGTCGACTTGCCGCAGCCGTTGGCGCCGATCAAGCCATAGCGGTTGCCGTCGCCGAACTTGACGGAGATATTCTCAAACAATGGCTTGGCGCCAAACTGCATCGTAATATTTGCTGTAGAGAGCATGTGATATTGGGTCTTTATTCAGTTAAAACAGCTAGTTAGGTACTTTTCTCCCATTATACAGCACCCACCCTCATCACTCTATAGCGGCCCGCCAAGGAAGACCCGAGTGCATGCGGAGAAATAATGGCAAGAAAATACGATTGCCGTATTTCCATTTAGCGGATACGCTGCGTGGCATCCGTTTTCCACCTTCTACCTTACAGGCATCACTTGAAGAAAATCACCCTCGCCGCCACCGTGGCCGCCATTGCCGTCGCCGCCACCGCCTATGCGTCGCCCTACTATGCCTTGCACCAGATCAAGACCGCCCTGGCCGAGCGCAACGCCGAAGCCCTGGCCGAACACGTGGACTTCCCCGCCCTGCGCGCCAGCGTCAAGACGCAACTGGAGGCGAGCATGGCGCGCAGCATCGCGGCGACCGCCGGCAGCGACAACCCGCTGGCCGTCCTTGGCCAGTCGATCGCCAGCGCCATGCTGGGCAAGATGGTCGACGCCATGGTCTCGCCCGCCGGCGTGGTGGCGCTGGTCAACAAGAGCGCCGTCAGCCCGCAGGCGGATACGGATACGCGTGCGGACGCGCCCGCCGACGGCGCAGCGAACAAAGCCGCGTATTCCGCAGGCTATGCCGGCGTGAACACCTTCGTCGTGCGCGCCAAGGACGGCAATGCGCAGGAAGGCGCGCTGGTCCTGCTGCGCCATGGCGTGTGGGGCTGGAAACTGAGTTCGATCGAGATTGCGTCGGCGATGGCTGCGCGCCAGGAGTGAGGTTGCCAATATTATTCGGCATTATTATGCGACGAGTATTTAAGCGCCGAAGCGTTAAGCGCGGAAGCGATGAAGTTTAAAGTAAAAACACAAATTTTCACGACACACATATCCAATGAAAAATCTTGCATTTATTTCCGCATCCTCCATAACAGCACTGCTTATAGC
>NZ_JBWBYV010000092.1:0-10600 GCF_056174685.1 Janthinobacterium sp. BHSEK | reverse complement strand
CCACACTAGTGTATAATATTTTTAGGTGTAAATTTCTGTAGCATTCTATGTTTTCCGAAGTAGAGTATGTGTCTCATAATCCATTGGTGCCGTATTCGACTCACGGAAGTCCCACCAGAATTTGCAGCGATAGAACAAGCCCCGACAGGTGACTGCCGGGGCTTTTTTCGTACTGTCGTACAATCGCGGCATGACGATTGACGATTGACGAAGGATGAAACGAGATGACGGCGGAAGTGAAGATTGACGATATCGTGGTCGGTGACGGTAAGGCGGCGGCGCGTGGCGCGCTGGTGACGGCCCATTACCGGGGCTGGCTGGAAGACGGCACGGAGTTTGACTCGTCGCACAAGCGGGGCGAGCCTTTTCGCTGTGTGTTGAGCAATAACAAGGTCATCCAGGGTTGGATTTTGGGATTGAACGGCATGCAGGTCGGTGGCACGCGCAAGCTTTGGGTGCCGGCGGCGCTGGCGTATGGCGAACGGCAGGTGGGCTTGATACCGCCGAACTCCAATTTGATCTTCGAGATTGAATTGCTGGAAGTGCTGACGCGGGATTGATCGCTTGACGCGCAATCAGGCGGGTAGGGCGCTTGCGTTGACTCCGGTTTGTTGCGTGAGCAGTTGTTCGATGTCGGCGCGTAGCGCCTGCTGCGTGGGGAAATGGGCATAGCGCAAGGTCACGTAGCCGGCCAGCCTGAGCATGGCGTCGCGCTCCTTGTCCTGGCGTTCGCGGCCGGCGTGGCTGCGGTCGTCCAGTTCGATGACGGCGATGACGTTCAGTTGCTGGCTGCACAAGACAAAATCGGCCACCTTGCGGTCGAAACGGTTTCTGTTTGCCCGTCCCTGCGCCGTCACCAGTGCGGAAAATGCCACTTGCGCCAGCACCGTGCATTCCGGCAAGGCCGTCTGCAGCAGGTGGTACATCTGCTGTTCGCTCGCCGTCATGACGGGTTTTCTTTGCAGCCGCAGCGGCGCACGGGACTTCGCGTTCCCGCGCACGGCCAGCATGGCAAGGAACAGGATCACTGCCGCGATGGCGATCAGGACGGTGTAGGAAGGCATGGGCTGGCACCAGAATGGACGAGTCCTGATGGTACGCGAACAGCGGCGTGTTTTCGTGCCGCCGCCAGCGTATTTCAGGTGGTGCGCTTGTGGAAGATCAAGCCTGCTTCAGCTTGACTTGCATCATGTCCAGCACCGGCACGATGTCGTGCAGGCTGGCCACTTCATAGGTGGGGATGGCGGCCGAGGTGTTGGCCATGCCGTCCGGGTTGAACCAGCAGCTGGCTATGCCGTAGCGGTTGGCGCCCAGGATGTCGGCGTCCAGCCGGTCGCCGATGATGATGGTCGTTTCCTTGCTGAACGCGCGCGCCATATTGGCCGCGTATTCGAAGAAGCGCACGTCCGGCTTGGCGTGGCCGCATGCTTCGGAGGTGGCGACGAAGGAAATGTAGTCGCCCAGGCCGGAGGCGGCGATGCGGCGGTTCTGGATGGATTCGACGCCGTTGGTGATGATGCCCACTTCGCCGATGCGCGACAGCGTTTCGCACACTTGCTTGGCGCCATCGATGAGCACGACCGTGTCCGGCAGCGATTCCAGATACAGACGGCTGGCCAGTTCCGGGTCGATGGCGATGCCGTTCAGCGCAAACGTCTTGCGGAAGCGCTCCACCTTCAGAAAATCCTTGCTCACCTCACCCGTTTCGAAACGTTTCCACAGATCGACGTTGATCGCCTGGTACTGGGAAAACAGCGCGTCGATGCCGTTGCGCAAGCCCAGTTCATGCATGGTGTGCAGGAACGAGCGTTTTTCGGACGCCCGGAAGTCGAGCAGGGTATCGTCCAGGTCAAACAGGAATAGCTGGTAGGTCATGGTATGTATTGAAAGCGTGGAACTTGTCTTGCATCGTAGCACGTAGCGCTGAGTTCGGTTGGCCGTGCCCTGCGCGGGCGATCCGCTACAATCGCTGCCGGACCCGTCACTTTCACTTCATTCCTCTCATGACCCAGCTCTCCGTCAACGTCAATAAAATCGCCCTGCTGCGCAATTCGCGCGGCCGCAATTTCCCGGACCTGCTCGCGTTTTCCGCGCGCTTCCTCGACCTGGGCGCCGCCGGCATTACCTTGCACCCGCGTCCGGACCAGCGCCATGCGCGCTACGATGATGTTGCTCCGTTGCAGCGCCTGTGCGCGGAGCGGGGACGCGAGCTGAATGTGGAGGGCTATCCGGCGGCGGATTTTCTGGAGGTGGTGAAAAGCGCGCGCCCGGCGCAATGCACCTTGGTGCCCGATATGCCGGGCCAGCTGACGTCCGATCACGGTTGGGATATTGAACAGCACGCGGCGCTGTTGCGCCCCGTCATTGCGGAATTGAACGACCTGGGCATCCGCGTCAGCCTGTTCGTCGATGCCGACTACCCTGCGCTGGAATGGGCGCGCGAGGTGGGCGCGGCGCGGGTCGAACTGTACACGGAACGGTTTGCCGAGAGTTATGGCGGCGCGCAGGCCGATGCCGTATTTGACACGTATCTGCAGGCGGCGCGGCGGGCGCAGGCGCTGGGGCTGGGCGTGAATGCCGGGCACGACCTCGATTTGCACAACCTGGCGCGCTTCCTGGACATTCCCGGCATCCTGGAAGTGTCGATCGGCCACGCACTGGTGGTCGAGTGCCTGGAACTGGGCATGGACACGGTGCTGGGCCGCTACCTTGAGATATGTCAATCGTAGGGCTGCCGCACATCGAACGCGCTTGCCGCTTGCTGACCTTGCTTACCAGTCATTTCTGAATGGATTTTTGCATGTTTGACGCAACTGCGGGGAGTGGCTTGAGGAGTGGTATTGAGCGCACTATTTGCACTGAAAACTGACTATTTTCGTTTGCTGTGTAATGGCTGCAACGCACTGTTTGACGCCTGGCAAAGCCATGCGCAGGTAGCGTTCGGTACCGGCATACAGGCAGTCCACCTGAAACAGATACTCGGGTGCATCAAAATTGATGTCCCAGCGTTGATGCAAGGTGCCGTTGCGTGTCCATTCCTTGTCCGGGGCCAGGATAGGCAACGCTTCGCCAGCTGCTGGCGGCTGATGCGCCGGATAGGACAGCACGCGTACGCCATCGAGTTTGCTGGCCGGCAGGTTCCAGCTTGAGGGAGGCGCTTGCGGGCAAGACACGGACGCAATGGGGGCCGCGGCAGCTGGCCGCATCGCCGCGGCAGCGATGACCAATGTCGCCAGTGCGAGCGGCTTCATTCCACTACCGAATAGAGTTCGGGACGATTCGATGCCCCGGCCGCCGAACGGCCGAAGTAGATCACGCGGGCGCTGGGCTTGTGGTTACGCCACTGGTCGAAAATTGCTATGCCGCCAGGCACCCGGCGGATGAACAGCGCCGCAAGATTGCCCTGCCGCAGATCCTGATAGCGGCCGTTGACGAAGGTGGCAATCACTGTACCTTTCGCGATACCGCCTTGTTCCAGCAGATCCGGCACTTTATTTCCTTCGCGCCAAAGCGATGAGGCACGGGCGCCGGTGAGGTGCCTGACCAGGGTAACGCACTCGCCATTTCCCACGAACTCTTTTTGCTTTGCATAATCGGCACGCGCAATGTAGGGCATATCGTTGCTCTCTGTGGTTGATGATAGAGAGAGCGTATGCAAGGCGCGGGCAAGCAGCTTGATGTGTGCCAGAGCAATACAGAACATTGACATGTGTCATGGCCCCGCCTGGTGTACGGACAACCTTACATATCCACCCACCAGTTAAGCAAGGTTTCATCATCGTCGTCATCAAGGTTGACGTAGATGTTGGCGAAGTACCATTCCACGCCTGTTGCCTCGCGGAAGGCGTCGAAGGGGCCGTTGACATTGTAGATGCCGTGGTGTCCCGGCACGCTGAAGGTGAGGTTGCCCTTGTACTGGCCGTCCATGGTGCCGCCCAGCTGGCTTTGCACGTCGCGTTCGAGCTGGTCCACTGCTGCTTGCGGCACGTCGTCGGCGTAGATCTGGATGCAGAAGTTGCCGCCGCGCTTTAATACTTCGGCGGGGGCGAGCGGGTCGGCGATGCTGACGATGTCGCCGCGCGCCAGGTTCAGGGTCAGGCCGGGCGAGGCCAGCAGTTCGTAGACGTGCTCGTCAATCTGGCGCGCCGGCAGGGTTTCATACACGGGGCCGCTGGTGTTTTCGCCTGCCAGTACGCGGATGTGCGGCAAGCCTTCGCAATTGATGTCTTCCATTCATTCTTTCATAGTGCCGGCGCGATGCGTTGCGGGCTGTCCTGGGTTGGGGTTTATGGCAATATTGTACCGGGTACGTGCCGGCTGGCCAGGTACGCAACGGTGCATACGGGGAGATACGATGGAGAATGCGGTGCAGGCAGGCGGCTGCTTATGTGGCGCGGTGCGCTTCGAAGTGACAGGCGAGGGCAGCAATCCGCACAGCTGTTCCTGCCGTAATTGCCAGCAGCACACGGGCGCGCCGACGGTGGCGTGGGTGGAGTTTGCGCGCGATCAAGTGCGCTGGACGGGCTCGGCCGGCGCTCCGGCCACCTACCGTTCTTCCGAGTATTCCAGCCGGGCCTTTTGCGCCGCTTGCGGCAGTTCCATCGGCGCCATCGACGATGCGCCCACGGTGGCTTTGCTGGTGGGCAGTTTTGATGATCCCAGCCAGGCGGCCTTTGCGCCCGCATACCACGCGTTTGACGACGTCAGGCCGGGCTGGTGGCACGTTGACCTGGCCGTTGTCGCGCCCACTCCAGGCAATTAGGCGGCGCGTCAGACTGGCGGCGTGGCCAGGAAGGCGGGCAGGGTTTCCGCCGAGCGTGTAAAGGCGTGCACGGCCGGGTAGTCGGCCGGCTTGACGATATCGGGCGTTTCCAGCTGGGCGAAGCTCCAGCCGACGGCGATGGTCACGCCCGCCTGGTCGATGTTGCCCGTCTCGCCAGGCAGGGGCAGCTGCGCGCATTCCTGTTCCAGCGCATTCCAGGCAGCATGCAGTTGCATGCTGACCCGTTCCAGCCACGGCGCGTGTTGCTTGTCGAGCGGACGCAGCTTGCGTTCGTAAACGATCTGCACGGCTTTTTCATAGGCAGCCAGCGCCAGGCCCGTCAGGCGCAGCGCCCGCACGCTGTCGGCGAGGGTGGGGGCGGACATGTCCGGGCGCAGCAGCGATAGATAGTGCAGGATCAAGGTGGAGTCCATCAGCACTTGCCCGTCGTCCAGGACCAGGGTCGGCACCTTGATGACGGGGTTGATCTCGCGCACGGCATCCATGTTGCGGAACACGGACAGAGGCAAGTGCTCGTAAGCAATTCCCTGCAAGTGCAAACAGATGGCGACCCTGCGCACATAGGGCGAGTCGAGCATACCGATCAGTTTCATGGCCAGTCTCCGGGGAAGTTAGCGGGAATGCCTACGATACCCGCTTGCCTGCCCGTTTGCCAGCGTGGTGCTTAATTGTGTGCGCTGATGCCGCTGCGGAATTGTTCGAAACCGGCGCGCGCTGCCTTGTAGCAATTGCCGGCGGCCGCTTCCAGGCCTTCGCGATCGAGCACTTCGACCGTGCCGCGGCGGTACTGGATCAAGCCTTCGTCCTGCAGCTTGCGGGCCGTGACGGTGACGCTTTCGCGGCGCACGCCCAGCATGTTGGCCATGGTGTCTTGCGTGACCTTCAGTTCGTTCGACAGGGAACGGTCGAGGCGGTCCAGCAGCCAGCGGCACAGTTTTTGTTCGATGCTGCAATGACGGCCGCCCACCACGTTCTGTGCCATTTGCGCAAACATGGCGCTGGTGTAGCGCATCAGCAATTGCGCCAGCGCGCCGCCTTCATTGAACACTTCGCGCAGGAAGGCGGTTTTCAGGCGGTAGCCATAGCCGGCCGTCTGCACGATGGCGGTGCAGGTGGCGCGCTCGGCTTCGTACAGCACCACGCCGGCCACGCCTTCGCGGCCGATGACGGCGATCTCGGTGGTGGCGCCGTCTTCCATCACATACAGCAGGGAAACGATGGCGTTGGTGGGGAAGTACGTATATTCAATCTTGCCGCCGCAATCGAACAGGTGCTTGCCGGCAGGCAAAGCGACCAGTTCCAGTTGGCAAAACAGGCGCTCCAGATCGGCGCGCGACAATGCGCGCAGCAATTCGTTCTGTTGCGCGCCCGTGATGCTGATCATGGGCGTGGCCGGTGCGGCTTGCCAGTTGTGCTGGACAGCGGCGTGGCTATTCGTGGCTGGGGTCAGGTTGCTATAAGCTTTGTACATGGTAGGGCCTCGTCTTCTGATTTTGTTGGATGGCGCTGCTTTTCTGGCTTGCTAGCGTTGTGCTGAATCTTGTATCCACTATAGAAGCAGGGGGCGCCGGCGGGCATCGGATGAGCCGACGTGCTTATGTAGGCTAGGAACATTGCCTCGTGTCATCCGACTCCTACGCTGGTTTCTGCATTTTTTCCTTTGCACACAACGGTGTTGGGGCAGAAATACGCCACGCTGCCCGCTACCCGCGAACTTTGGCCGCCTGCCGCGGTCAAACCACTCTGCGCTGCAGTACGACGGTGATAAAATGTTGCCTTGTGGAAATTTTACTCATGGTTCGATAGGAGCCCTTGCTCGTCATCACTGAGCGCTTCCGCTTCCACCTGCCCTCACTGCCCGCGCCGTGCATGTAGTTGGCGCGCGCCTGCCTAGTCCCGTTTACCCGTTTAATGAAGGAACGCAACGCATGAAATGGTTTTTTGATCTGAAAATTGCCACCAAGCTGATCTTGTCGTTTGGCGCCGTGCTGCTGCTGACGGCAGCGCTGGGCGTATCGGCGATCTTTTCCATGGCGCGCATCAATAGCGCGTCGACGGACCTGTCCGACAACTGGATGCCCAGCGTGCTGGCGGCCATGTCCATGCGCAGCGATGTCAGCGATTTCCGCCGCTGGGAACTGGCGCACATGCTGGCCGCGCAGGATGCCGACATGGCGCAGAACGAAACGCGCATGACGGAAACGCAGGCCAGATTGAAGGCCGATGCCGACAAGTACCGCAGCCTGATTTCCGAACCGGGCGAGAAGGACGTGTTCGAGCGCTTCCTGGCGCTCAACGATGAATTCATGCGCCTGCACGCAACCATGCTGAGCCTGTCGCGCGAGATGAAGAAGGAAGAGGCGCGCGCGCTGGCCGTGGGACCGTCGGCCAAGGTCATGACGGACATGATGGCGGCTCTCGATAAACTGGTGTCGATTAACACGGACGGCGGCGTGCGCTCGAGCGCCAGCGCCGACGCAACCTATGCGGCCTCGCGCGCCAGCCTGATCGGCTTGGTGGTGGGCATCATCGTCATCGGCATGCTGCTGGCGCTGTGGGTGGCGCGCAGCGTGGCGCGTCCGCTGATCGAAGCCGTCGGCGTGGCGCGCCAGGTGGCGGCCGGCGACCTGACGGCGCATATTGTTGTGCGATCGCAAGATGAAACGGGGCAATTGATGCAAGCCCTGAAAGACATGAATGCCAGCCTGCAGAACCTGGTGGGCCAGGTGCGCGGCGGCACCGATACCATCGCCACGGCGTCGAGCCAGATCGCCGCCGGCAACCAGGATTTGTCGTCGCGCACGGAAGAGCAGGCCAGCTCGCTGGAAGAAACGGCGTCGTCGATGGAAGAGCTGACCTCGACCGTGAAGCAGAATGCGGACAATGCGCGCCAGGCCAACACCATGGCGCTGACCTCGTCGAGCATCGCCATCGAGGGCGGCAAGGTCGTCAGCGAAGTGGTGGGCACGATGGCGTCGATCAACGCGTCGTCGCGCAAGATCGTCGACATCATCGCTGTCATCGACGGCATTGCTTTCCAGACCAATATCCTGGCCCTGAATGCGGCCGTCGAGGCGGCGCGCGCGGGCGAGCAGGGACGCGGCTTTGCCGTCGTCGCCACGGAAGTGCGCAACCTGGCGCAACGCTCGGCCGCGGCGGCCAAGGATATCAAGGTCCTGATCGGCGATTCGGTCGAGAAAGTCGAGGCGGGATCGAAACTGGTGGACCAGGCGGGCCGCACGATGGATGACATCGTTGCCAGCATCACCCGCGTAACGGACATCATGAGCGAGATCACGGCCGCCAGCAGCGAGCAGAGCGCCGGTATCGAGCAGGTTAACCAGGCCATCGCCCAGATGGACCAGGTGACGCAGCAAAATGCGGCCCTGGTGGAAGAGGCGGCGGCAGCGGCCGAATCGATGCAGGAGCAGGCTGCCAGCCTGAGCGACGTGGTCAGCGTCTTCAAGCTCGACGTGGCCAGCGCCGCCGCAAGCCGGCCACGCGCGCCTGTCAAGGCTGTCAAGGCGCCGGCACCTGCGCCGCGTCAACTGGCCAGCACGGCGCGCCGCGCGGCGCCAGTGGATGAGTGGGAAAGTTTCTAAGGGCGCTTGCGCGGCTTCCTGACGCCCTGGGTGGCGGGCGCGGCAGCAGCTTGCTGGCGCTGCTGCCAGGCCCTCAGGGCTGCTTCGTAGGCGGCCAGGTCTTCCTGGTACATTTCCAGTACGCAAAAAGTGCAACCGCTGTGGCAGCACTCGTCATTGCCCGGTTTGCTGGGCGGCTGCGGTTGCGGATCGTGGGGTAAAGGCGGGGTGGGCATGGTGAGGGCAGGGCGGCGGAGCTGGCATCGGAGCTGGCATGATACGGCATCCCGGCGCGTCGTTGCTGGAACGCTTTTTGCTCAAAAATCACGGTTTCCGTGTACAGTTGCGGTGAATTAGGGTATCGTTTACAGCACTGATATTGTATCTTCTGCGCGCGATGTTCCGCCGGCGCGATCTCCGCCGCCATCGCAGCACATCTCTTCGACGCTCCCGCATACGCCATACAGCATGTCCCGGAGCACGGAGGTGCCGCAAGAACAATGATCCATGGCTTGCAAGACGGAGCTGCCTGTGCCCCGAAATGTTGTTTATTGAGAAAGCATGGCTTCCGCAGTGCGGAGGCACACCAGAAAATTTATGTCTGAAACCGAATCGACTCCTACGCCCAGCCCGGCGATTGCCCCTGACGCGGCGCCCGCCGCCGCTGCACCTGCACCTGCACCTGCACCTGCCGCATCCGCCGCTCCCAGCCTGACCTTTGCCGACTTCGGCCTCGCGCCTGAAATCCAGCGCGCCTTGACCGACCAGGGCTACACCCATCCGACACCGATCCAGGAACAAGCGATCCCCGTGGTGCTGCAAGGCCGCGATGTGATGGGGGCCGCGCAAACGGGCACCGGCAAGACGGCCGGTTTTTCCTTGCCGATCATCCAGTTGCTGATGGCGCATGCCAGCAGCAGCATGTCGCCGGCACGCCACCCCGTGCGCGCGCTGATCCTCACGCCGACCCGAGAACTGGCGGTGCAGGTGGCCGAAAACGTCAAGGCCTACGCCAAACACACGCCGCTGCGTTCGACCGTCGTCTTCGGCGGCATGGACATGAAGCCGCAAACCGTCATCCTGCGCGGCGGCGTGGAAATCGTCATCGCCACGCCGGGCCGCCTGCTCGACCATATCGAGCAAAAGAACATCAGCCTGAGCCAGGTGCAGATGCTGGTCATGGATGAAGCCGACCGCATGCTGGACATGGGTTTCCTGCCCGACTTGCAACGCATCATCAACTTGCTGCCGAAACAGCGCCAGAACCTGATGTTCTCGGCCACGTTCTCGCCGGAAATCAAGAAGCTGGCCGCCACCTTCCTCAACGATCCGTTGACGATCGAAGTGGCGCGCAGCAACCAGACGGCCGACAAGGTCACGCAAGTGGTCTACAAGGTGACGGAAGACCAGAAGCATGCCCTGGTCGCCCATCTGCTGCGCCAGCGCGATCTGAAGCAGGTCATCGTGTTTTCGAACACCAAGATCGGCGCTTCGCGCCTGGCCCGCGTGCTGGAGCAGGAAGGCATGAGCGCCACGGCGATTCACGGCGACAAGAGCCAGCAGGAACGCATGGCGGCGCTGGAAGCGTTCAAGAAAGGCGAGATCGACGTGCTGGTGGCCACCGACGTGGCGGCGCGCGGCCTGGACATTTCCGACTTGCCTTGCGTTATCAACTTCGACTTGCCGTACAACGCGGAAGACTATGTGCACCGCATCGGCCGCACGGGCCGCGCCGGCGCCTCGGGCGACGCCATTTCTATCTATTCGGATAAAGACGAGCGCTTGCTGGCCGATATCGAGAAACTCATCAAGCAAAGCATCAAGCGTGGTGAATTGACGGGCTTCAACCCGGCTCCCGCCCGCAGCGGCGACAGCGAGCGCCGCCCGGCGCGCCGCAGCGAAGCCGGCGAGGCGCGTCCCGCGCGCACCCCCGAGAGCCGCCATGCCAGCGACAGCCGCGACAGCCGCTCCGCCGAGCGTGGTGCGCGTCCCGCCTTCGGTCCCGGCGCCCGCCGCGAAAAGGCCGATCCCTGGTTCCTGAAGCCGTATGAGCCGGCCAAGGCGGCACCGGCAGCCGCCAGCATCGCGCCAGTGGCGGCCAAGCCGAAGCAGAAGGTGGCGGCGTTGCTGGGTGGGTTGTTGAAGCCGTAAAAGGCAGAGACCAATATTTATTTTCTCGTTGCTTGATGTAAAAAAAGCCTGAAACTCAGTTTCAGGCTTTTTTTTGCGATTGACC
>NZ_JBWBYV010000091.1:0-78929 GCF_056174685.1 Janthinobacterium sp. BHSEK | reverse complement strand
ATTTTTCAGCCGTTGCCACCGCTCGCCTGGCGTTGTATGCCGGTACAGCTTGTATCAGAACCGGTACGTCAAGGTCCCTCGCACGCTGCGCGGCGCGCCATACGTGCCTTGCGCATAGGTATTGATGTTGATGTATTTCTTGTCGAGTACATTTTCCACGTTCAGCTGGGCCGTCAGCTGGCGCGACAGCTGGTAGGTGGCCATCAGGCTGACCGTGCTGTAGGCTTGCTGCGTCACTCTTTCCTTGCCGTTCGGGCCCTCGTCGTCAAAGTAGAACTTGCTTTGCCAGTTGACGCCGCCGCCCACGGTGAGGTCGGGTCTTACCTTCCAGGTGGTGAACAATCGCGCCGTCGAGCGGGGCGACAGGGTGTTGATGTCTTGCCCGTCGCGGTCCTTGGCGCGGAAGTGGCTGGCGCTGGCCGTCACGTTCCAGCCCGGCGCCAGACGGCCCGACAATTCCCCCTCGATGCCGCGGCTGGTGGCGCCGCGCGCCGCGTAATACGCTTGCGTGGTGGTGCCGGGGACCCGGTGCGCGCCGTCGGGCTGGGCCAGCTTGTCCTGTTTGATTTCGAAGAGGCCGATGGAGCCGTTGGCCTGGCCGCCGGCCAGTTCCCCCTTCACGCCCACTTCCATGCTCTGGCCCGTCAGCGGGTCCAGCCAGGCGCCCGCGCGGTCCTGGTTTTCCTGCGGGCGGAAGATGTCCGTGTAGCTGGCATACGCCGAATACGTGTCGTTCAGGTTGACCACCAGGCCCGCGTAGGGCACGAATTTGCTCTTGGCAAAGGAAAAGCGGGCGCTGCCGTCAAAGCCGATGCGATCCTTGTCCCAGCGGCTCAGGCGTCCGCCGACGATCAGTTTGGTGTTCTCGGCCAGGTTCAGGCGCGCCGCGCCGTAGGCACCGTATTGCTTGGTGGTATATTTTTCCGACAGCACGGGCTCGCCCCAGGCCGGTTGCGGGTAGTTGCCATCCCAGGCGAGGAAGTTGCCGATCGGTTCGGGATCGAGCGCTTCCTTGACGCTGAACTCGGCGTGCTGCAGCGTGTAATTGGCGCCCACGATGACTTCATGTTCGCGTCCGCCCAGGGAGAACGGGCCCGACAGCTTCAGGTCGGCGCTGCTCTGCTCGCGCGCGCCGATGTAGCGGTTCGGGTAGCCGAGCATGCCCAGGCCCGTGATGCGGTCGGGCCGCTCGGCCAGGAACAGCAGCGGCGTGTCTTCCGTGTGCTTGCTGTACATGGCTTGCGCCTGCGCCTTCCAGCCCTGGCCCAGCGCGTGTTCCAAGGTGGCGTGCACGTTCGTCTGCTCCGTGGCCCAGGCGGCCCAGCGGGGCGCCGTGGTGACGGAACGGTCGAAATCGGTGCGCGTGCCGTCGCTGTACCACAGGGGAAAACCGCCCCAGTTGCTGCCTTTCGGGTCGTTCTTCTGGTAGCTGGCGCCCAGCGTGGCCACGGTGCCGGGCGCCAGGTCCGCCTCGGCGGTGGCGTAGACGAGCTGGCGCTGGTTGGAATAACCATTCGTAAACGACTTGCGGTCCTGCCAGGCGCCGGCGATCCTGCCGCGCACGGAGCCGTCCGCGGTCAGCGGCGCGGCCAGGTCGACGGTGCCACGGTAATCGCTCCAGGAACCTGCCGCCAGCGACCATTGCCCCTCGAACTGCCGGGCGCTGGCCCGCTTGCGCACCAGGTTGATCGAGGCGGACGGGTAGCCGGCGCCCGTCAGCAAGCCCGTGGCGCCCCGGGTCACTTCCACGCGGTCGTAGATCAGCGAATCCATTTCCGATTCGCCGCCCGAATACTGCACCTTATACGTGGTGGGCACGCCGTCGTACTGGAAATTGTCGACGTCGAAACCGCGCGCGGAAAAGGTGCTGCGTTCCGTGTCGAACTGGTTGACGGCGATGCCGGGCGTGTTGCGCAGCACGTCGCGCACCGTCAGCAAGTCCTGGTCATCCATGCGCTGGCGCGTGATGACGCTGACCGATTGCGGCGTCTCGCGCAAGGACAGCACCAATCCGGTGGCGCTGGCCGTGGCCGGCGTCGTGTACGAATTCGTCCCTTCCGTGCTGGTGCTGCGCTCGGCCGTGGCACGCACGGCGATGCCGGGCAGGGTGGTTGCATCGCTGGCGGACGGCAGCCTGCGCACGGCGTAGTTGCCGCCGCCCTGGTCGACGGCAATGAGGCCGCTGCCATCGAGCAGGCGGGCGAAGCCGTCGGCCACCTGGTAATTGCCGCTCAAGCCCCGGCTGTGCAAGCCCGCGTACAGGCTGGCGGCGCCGGAAATGCTGACGCCCGCCTCGGCCGCAAACGCGGACAGGGCGGTGCCCAGGGGGCCGGGCGCCACCTGGTAGTGGCGCCCGGGCGCCTGCTGATGCTGCTGGGCGAATGCGGGCGCGCTCAGGGCCAGGCTGCCCAGCAGGGCCAGGGTCATGCTGGTGTTGCGGTAATGCTTCATTGCTTGTTTCCCTTCGTTCATGTGTTGGTCCTGTGTGGATTGACGGGGCACATGCGCGAAAGGGACATTATTTTTTAAAATAGTTATGCGGGTTCGACGGAAATCCACCAGCGGCTGTGGCGCTGCACGCGGATGGGCAGTGAGGCTTGCAATAGTGATAATAGTTGATCCGTATCATGTAATTGGTACACGCCCGACACGCGCAGCCGCGCCACGGCAGGGTCGCAGCGCACCACGCCGTGGCGGTAGCGGCTCAGCTGCGCCAGCACGTCGGCCAGCGGCGTATCGTCCGCGTACAGCAGGCCCTTGAGCCACGCGGACGCATGCGGCGCCAGCGGCTGCGGCGCGCTGGCGGCCGCCTCGTCGAAGCTGGCTTGCCAGCCCGCCCGCACGATGAGGGGGCGGCCTTCGGCGGGCCGCACTTCGACGGCGCCCTGCGAGACGGCCACGTGGCTGCGCGCGCCGAACAGGCTGTCTTCCTGGCGCACCGTGAAGCGCGTGCCGAGGGCGCGGATGCTGCCGTTGCTGGTGCGTACGATGAACGCACGCCCGAGGGGATCGGGGCGGGTCGCCACGTGCAGTTCGCCGGCGCGCAGCTGGAGCAGGCGCAGCGCGTCGCTGAAAGCGATGTCGGCGGCGCTGGCCGTGTTCAGGCTCAGCGCGCTGCCATCGGGCAAGGCGAGATGGCGGATTTCGCCCGTTGCCGTGCGCAGGTCCGCCGTCCATGCCTGCCACGGCGGCACTTTCAGCATGGACCAGCCCGCCGGCCCGGCGGCGATCAGCAGGGCCAGGGTTTTCAGGGCGGCGCGGCGCGGCGCGCCGGCCGGACGGTCGAGCACGGGCATGGCCAGGGGCGGGGGCAGCATGCCGAAGGTGCGGCAGACTTGCTCGGCCCGCTGCCAGGCCGTTTCATGGTCGGGGTGGGCGGCGCGCCAGCGGGCCAGGCCCTGCTGCGCCGCAGCGTTGAGTTCACCGCCTTGCAGGCGCATCATCCAGTGCGCCGCCTCGCGCGCGGCGCGCGCATCGAGAGCCGTGCCCATGTCAGGCCAGCAACAAAATACATTGTTCGAACGCCTGCACCATGTAGCGCTTGACGGTGCGCTCGCTCACGTGCAGGCGCGCGGCGATGTCCGCATACGCCATGCCTTCGAGCTGCGACAGCAAAAAGGCCGTGCGCACCTTCGCGCCCAGGCCGTCGAGCATGGCATCGATCTGGTGCAGGGTTTCCAGGATCAGCAAGCGTTCTTCCGCCGATGGCGCGGCGGGCGCGGGCAGCTGCGCCAGGGTGGCCAGCCATGCCTGTTCCAGCGACTGGCGGCGGTAGTGGTCGATCAGCAGGCGGCGTGCCACGGTGGTCAGGTAGGCGCGCGGTTCGCGCAGGGTGGCGGCGCGTTCGCCGGGCGTGGCCAGCAGCTTGACGAAGGTATCCTGCGCCAGGTCGGCCGCATGATCGGTGCAGGATAATTTGCCGCGCAGCCAGCGCAGCAGCCAGGGATGGTGCTGGCCATATATCTGAGCTAAGGGATCGGCGGCAGGGGATACGGCATACGTCACGGCACACTCCAGTTGGCGCGGAAGTCCCGTGCCGCTGGCGCATGCAGGCTCTTCTTAAATGCGAATGGTTCTCATTTTACATTGACGTGCCTGAATGTCAATGCGCTGGCTCAGTTGGCATGGCTGTCAGGTCATTTCCGCTATACTGGCGACCCGATATTGCCGCCATCAGCCGAAAATCACCATGGACCTCAGTACCCACGCCGCCGTCGTCAATTGCGAAGCATATCGCGACGGCAGGAAGATCGCCCATTTCCATATCGACAAGGTGGGCGACTTTCTCGGCGACGCCGATTGTTTCGTCTGGATCGGCCTGGCCAGCCCCGACGCCACGGCCATGCAGGCCCTGCAAGCGGCCTTCGGCCTGCACGAACTGGCCGTCGAGGATGCGCAGGGCGCGCACGAGCGGCCCAAGCTGGAAGAGTACGGCGACACCCTGTTCATGGTGATGCACACGGCCACCCTGGACGGCGACGCCATCGCCTACGGCGAAACCCACGTCTTTCTCGGCCCCCGCTTCATCATCACGGTGCGTCACGGCCCCTCGGCCGGCTATGCGAAGTTGCGCGAGCGCAAGGAAAGCGTGCCCGAGAAACTGGCCAGCGGTCCCGGCTACGTGCTGTATTCCATCATCGACTTCATCGTCGACCAGTACCAGCCCTGCATCGACCATTTGCAGGCCCGCTTCCAGCACTATGAGCTGCAGCTGTTCAAGCCCAGCCTGAACGAAGACAAGCTGCAGGATTTCTACCAGCTCAAGACGGAGCTGCTGAAACTCGATGCGGCCGTCAACCCCCTGCACGACATCTGCACGCAGCTGATCCGTTTCCATGGCGATATCGTGCCCAAGGAAAACCGTATCTATTACCGCGACATTCTCGACCACGTCAAACGGGTCACGCACACGGCGGGGCAGATGCGCGAGCTGGTCAATTCGGCCATGCAGGTGGCGCTGGGGCAAATTTCGATCCGCCAGAACGAGGTCGTCAAGCGCCTGGCCGCCTGGGCCGCCATCCTGGCCGTGCCCACCATGGTCTTCAGCCTGTACGGCATGAACTTCGAATTCATGCCGGAGCTGAAGTGGCGCGGCAGCTATCCGGCCGTGATCGTCGTCATCATCGCCGGCTGCTGCTGGCTGCACCGGCGCCTGAAGCGCGAAGGCTGGCTGTAGCGGCGGCGGATGGCCGGCATGCAAATATTGGAGAGTTTTGCCGCGCAATCAGCTGCTACGATGAAACTGTCCCGGTGAATGCGCTTGACGGCAGGTGGCTGAACCTCCTTGGCGTGGACAGCGGTCCGGCCGGCGCTGCACCCCAGAGCCGCCGGTGCGGACCACCTTGCCTGTCCGACGCCACAAGGCTCCTGGTTTTCAGGAGCCTTTTTTTTGCCCGCGCCGCCTATGCCTGCGCCAGCGCGCTGGCCGCCTCCAGGATCAGCGCCGCCACCTCCACGGGACGCGAGGCCAGCGACGCATGGCTGGCGTTGAGCGTGATGACCTTCCGCGCTTGCAGGCGTGCCGCCATGCGCTCCTGATTGACGGGGGAAATCATGCGGTCGGCGCTGGAAATCTGGTACCAGCTGGGCTTATGCTTCCAGGCCGGGTCGCTGACGGTGTCGCCGAAGGTGCCGGCCAGCGGCGCCTTCTGCACCACGCCCAGCACGGCGCCTTCTTCCGCGTCGAGGTCCTGGCAAAAGCTGTCATGGTATTGCTCGGGCTTGACCCACAGATAGCCGTCGCTGTCGCCTTCCAGATTGGCCGCGCCCAGGGGCGGGTGTTCCTGCGTGATGCTGCCCGGACTTTCGCCGGCGTCAGGAGCGAAGGCGGCGATGTACACGAGGCCCACCACATTCGGCGCATTGCCGGCCACGCTGATGACGGCGCCGCCATAGGAGTGTCCCACCAGCAATACCGGGCCATTCACCTGCGCCACCATCTTGCGCGTGCGCTCGGCGTCGTCGGCCAGCGACGTCAACGGCAGTTCGACGGCGCGGATGGCCGTGTGGCCCTGGCGGCGCAATTCGAGGATGACGCGGCTCCAGTGGGCGGCGCCGCCCCAGAAACCGTGGACGAGGACGATGGTGGCTGGCTGGCTCATGCGGATACTCCTTGTGGCAAAGGGACATGGTGGGGGGATGCACATCCATTGTAGACCTTCTCCGCCCGCCCGCCTGCCTTGCCAGCGGTGCGTCATCTGTCCCAGCGCATGGCTTCGATGGCGCCTGCCACGGCCGTTTCGTATTCGATGAAGAAATCGCTGTGAAAGCCGTTGCGGATGAGCAGGTGGCTGCTGCCGGGCAGGGCGGCGGCCAGGTGGTCGCCGTCGGCCAGGCGCAGCGTGCGGAAATCGTCCAGCACCGCTTGCGCGCGGGCCTGGGTGGCGGGGTCGGCCTGCAACAGCCATGGGAACAGGTTGCGCAAGGTGCCGGGATCGACGGTGATGACGAGGGCCGGCGCGCGCACGCGGCGGTAGTCGGGCGAAAAATTGTGCGCGGCCATGTCCATGGCCCTGGCGACGGCGGGCGGGGTATTCGGCCGCACGGCGCCGCTGGGCAGCACTTCCAGGGCGTCGCGCCAGTTCGCTTCCAGGGCCGGCCACCATTGCTTGTTGATCCGCCTGGCATACGCGATCGAGGCGGCAAGCGATGCCAGGTCGTCCGGACCAGGCGGCGGTTCGTCGTAGGGCGTGGCTTCAGGCTCCTCATAGCCGCCGCTGGCCAGATAATCGAAGGTCGTGTCCAGGTAGACGAGTCCCCGCACGCGCTGCGGGTGGCTGCCGGCGAACAGCGTCACCTCGTTGCCGGCGACGGAATGGCCGGCCAGGATGATGCGCCCGACGTGCAGGGCGTCGAGCACGGCCAGCAGGTCGGCCACCAGGGTGGCGGGCGCATACGTCATATCGTTGGCGTCATTCACCGGCAGCGGCTTGCCGGAGGAACCGTAGCCGCGCCGGGTGATGGCGAGCACGCGGTGGCGGCGCGCCAGCGCGGGCGCCAGGCTGTCGAACGCGTAGGCGTTGCCGCCCAGACCGGCCAGCAGCACGATCACGTCGGCATCGGCATCGGCATCGGCATCGGCACCGCCTTGCGCCGGTGGCCAGTCGCGCACATGCAGGCTGACGCCGGGGGCGACGGCGATCTGCCGGTCCGTCGCGCGGGCGCCGTGCGGCACGCTGCCGCCGCCGCAGGCGGCCAGGGCGGCCAACGCGGCTGTGCCCAGCAGCAGCCGGCGGCGGGCGTGGCAATGCGTGCCGGCGTCGGGGGTGTTGCTCATGCTGTACTCCTGTGTGGTTGGGGGCATGAGCAGTATCGGCGCCGCGCATGAAGCGCGGATGAGGAGCCGCTGAAGGAAGGCTGAAGGCCCGCCCGGCGGCGCTAGTGCGACACCAGCACCGGCAAGGTCATGTCCTGCAGCACCGTGCGCGTGACGCCGCCCAGCAGCGCTTCGCGCAGGCGCATGTGGCCGTAGCAGCCCATCACGACCAGGTCGCACTGCCGCTGGGCCGCCATGGCCAGCAGGGCCGCGCCCACGTCCTGGCCCGGCGGCGTGTCGTGCTGCAGCACCTCGACGTTGACGCCATGGCGCGCCAGGTACAGGGCCAGGTCGGCGCCCGGCTGCTCGCCGTGCGCGGCCGGCTGGGCGTGCGAATTGACGACGGCCAGGGTCACCTGCCGCGCCCTTTGCAGCAGCGGCAGCGCATCGGTGATGGCGCGCAGCGCTTCGGCGCTGCCGTTCCAGGCCAGCAGCGGATGCTGCGCGATGGCCGCTGGCGCGGCGCAAGGCGCGTGCGGCACCATCAGCACGGGCCGGCCGCAATGGAGCATCAGGTATTCGGCCGTGCCGGCGATGACGCGCGACGGCGTGTCCTGCGCATCCGTCTGGCCCAGGATCAGCAAGTCGCAATAGCGCGCCTGCAGCAGCAGCGCGCCTTGCGCGTCGTCGTCGACGAAGCGCGTTTCGTAGGTGCCCAGGCCTTCTTCGCGGGCGATGCGCTCGAAGTCGTGCAAGGCTTCGCTGGCCTGGGTGCGCAGCGCCTGCATCTGCGCCGGCGCAAACTGCAGCGCGTTGACGCCGCCGCCATACGCATAGCGCGAAATGCCGCTCATGGCCGAACCGATCAGGTGCGCGCCCTCGGCGACGGCCAGGCGCACGGCCAGGCGGATGCGCTGGGCGCAGTGGCGGGAATTGTCGACGTGGACCAGCAGGGTAGTGTAGGGCATGGCGTTTTCCTCGGTTGTCGGTTGTCGGTTCTCAGGTCTGCAGCACGTAGCTGCCCGGCGCGTCGCCCAGGGCGGGTCCCATGGCCGGCGGCGCCACCGGCTCGCCTGGGCGCCGGGCCAGCCAGGCTTGCCAGGCGGGCCACCACGAACCATCGTGGTGCGGCACGTCGCGCTGCCAGCTGTCCGCGTCGACGTAGGGCGCGTCGTGGCGGTGCGTGGCCAGCTGGTAGCTGCGGCGCGGCTGGCCCGGCGGCGAGACCACGCCCGCGTTGTGGCCGCCCGAGGTGAGCAGGAAGGTGACGTCCGTGTCGGTCAGCAGCTGCAGCTTGTACACGGAGCGCCACGGCGCCACGTGGTCCGTCAGGGTGCCGACGGCGAAGATGGGCGCCTTGATGTCGGGCAGGGCGATGTGGCGGCCCGCCGTGCGGTAGCGCCCTTCGGCCAGGTCGTTGTGCAGGAACAGACGGCGCAGGTATTCCGAGTGCATGCGGCAGGGCATGCGCGTGGCGTCCGCATTCCAGGCCATCAGGTCGCTGTCCTGCTCGTCGAGTCCCAGCAGGTAGTGGCGCAGGCGGCGCGACCAGATCAGGTCGTTCGAGCGCAGCAGCTGGAAAGCGCCCGCCATCTGCTTGGTATCGAGATAACCCTGCTTCCACATGGCCGCTTCCAGGAAACTCACCTGGCTCTCGTCGATGAACAGCGACAGTTCGCCCGGCTCCTTGAAGTCCACTTGCGAGGCGAGCATGGTGAGGCTGGCCAGGCGCATATCGCCGTCGCGCGCCATGCTGGCGGCGGCGATCGCCAGCAGGGTGCCGCCCAGGCAGTAGCCGGCCGCGTGCACCTGCGGCGCGCCCGTGAGGCGGGCAATGGCGTCGAGCGCCTCCATCACGCCCAGCTGGCGGTAGTCTTCCAGCGACAGCTCGCGGTCTTCTTCCTGCGGGTTTTTCCAGGAAATCATGAACACCGTATGCCCTTGCTCCACCAGGTAGCGCACCAGCGAATTGTGCTGCGACAGGTCGAGAATATAGAACTTCATGATCCAGGCGGGCACGAACAGCAGCGGCGTGGCATGCACCTTGGCGGTCGCGGGGGCGTACTGGATCAATTCGATCAAGTCGTTGCGGTAGACCACCTTGCCCGGCGTGACGGCCACGTTCACGCCCACCTGATAGGTGCGCTGGTCGGGCGCATGCGCGCCCATGGCGGCGCGCTGCCAGTCCTCGGCCGCGTGGGCCATGCCGCGCGCCAGGTTGGCGCCGCCGCTTTCCAGGGTGGCCTGCTGCACCACGGGATTGGTCAGCAGGAAGTTCGACGGCGCCAGCATGTCGAGCCACTGGCGCACGGTGAATGTGACGACATCCTCGTGGTGCGGCGCGACGCCGCGCACGCCCGTGGTGGCGCGGTGCCACCATTGCTGCTGCAACAGGAAGCCCTGATAGACCAGGTTGTAAGGCCAGCGCTGCCAGGCCGCGTCCTCGAAGCGCCGGTCCTGCGGCAGCGGCGCGATGCACGGCGGCCCGGAGGGCGCACCCGGCAGCGCAGCCTGCACGGCGTACTGCTGCCAGCGGCCGATCTTTTTCCACGCTTCCTGCAGCAAGGCTTGCTGCTTCGATGGCGCCAGCGCCAGATGGCTGAGCCAGTCGGCATAGGCGTTGCCCAGCGCAGCCGGTGAAATGCCGCCCGTGAACTTGCCCAGCCAGGCGTTCAGCAGCAGGTCCAGGGTGGCGCCTTCCGGCGCGCTTTCCGGATAGTCGTGCGCCGGCACGCCTTGCCAGGCGCTGCCCAGGCGCTCATGTTCCACTTTGTGCTGCGCCTCGCTCGGCTGCGTCTTGCTCATCCAGGGCTCCCGTTATTTTTTTACAGGATAGCAAGAGCTTGTTCAAAAAATTATGATCTATATCAAGTTTGCCCGGATGCGTGCAGCATGTGGCTTGCCGCCTGGATGGCCGCGCCCGTTTCCTGCACAAACAGCCGCAATTGCTCGTCCAGCGCATCGAGCCGCGCCAGCAACGCGTCCTGCGGCGCCTCGGCCGCTTCGCGCTCGATGGCGGCGGCGATGGCGACGGCCGGTACGGCACGGAAGTTGGCCAGCAAGCCGGCCAGGGTATGCGCCTGGCGGCTCGCGGTGGGCCGGTCGCCCGACTGCAGGGCCGCGCGCAGCGCCGCCAGCTGCGCCGGCAAGCCGGCCAGGAACGATGCGCCGATGATGCCGATCACGTCGGCGTCGGCCTGGGCCAGCGCTGCTGCGTAGTCGAAGCGGGAGCCGGGCAGGCTGTCCGCCGCCGGCGTCTGCTTGCCGATTCGTCGCACATGCCGCTCGATGAGGCTCTGGAAGGCGGCCGTGCGGAACGGCTTGGACAGGTAGTCGTCCATGCCGCCGGCGATGCAGCGTTCGCGGTCGCCCTCGAAGGCGCTGGCCGTCATGGCGATGATGACGCTTCTCGGCATGCCCTGCGCTTCGCGCGCGCGTATCTGCGCGGTGGCGTCGAAACCGCCCATTTCCGGCATCTGCAGGTCCATCAGGATCAGGTCGAAATGGCGGGCCGCCTGGCAATCGAGGGCGATGCGGCCGTTCGCCGCATGCGTGACCCGGTGGCCCGCATTCGACAGCAGCACGGTGGCCAGTTCGCGGTTCATGGCATTGTCCTCGACCAGCAGGATGTCCAGGCCGGGCATGCCTTCGCGCGCGGCGTGGCGCATGGCGGCGGGTGCCGCGCCGGGCATGCCGCGGCACGTGCCCAGCACGCTCGTGGTGGTGGCCAGCAGTTCCTCGGGACTGGCGGGCTTGAGCAGGTAGCCGCCGATGCCCAGTTCACGGCAGCGCGCCGCGTCGCCCAGGCTGCCGCAGGACGACAGCATGACGATGGGCACCTGGCTCCAGTGGGGCAGGGCGGCCAGCGCCGCTGCCGTGTCGAAGCCATTCATGCCGGGCATGGCGTAGTCCAAGATGATGCAGTCGGCCGGCAAGGCGCCGCGGCAGTGCTCCAGCGCCGCCTCGCCGGACTCGCAGGCGGTGACCATGGCGCCGCTGTGCCCGAAGATCCGGCGCAGGATGGTCAGGCTGCTGGGGTTGTCGTCGACCAGCAGGATGGCGCGTCCCGCCAGCGTGGCGCCGGGCGGCGGCAAGGGCTGCTGCTCGCCGATGGGCAGGTCCAGGTCCACGCTGAAGCAGCTGCCCTTGCCCAGTGCGCTCGACAGGCCGATGCTGCCCTTCATCATCGTCACCAGGCGGCGCGTGATCGACAGGCCCAGTCCCGTGCCGCCGAAGCGCCGCGTGGTCGAACCGTCCTCCTGCTGGAAGGCGTCGAAGACGGCCTCCCGCATGTCGGCGGCGATGCCGATGCCGGTGTCGCGCACGCACAGGCGCAGGCTGGCCATGCCTGCGCCGCTGGCGCGCAGCCGGGCGCTGACGACCACCTCGCCTTGCGGCGTGAACTTGATGGCGTTGCCGGCCAGGTTGGTCAGCACCTGGCGCAGGCGGCCCGGGTCGCCGAGCAGCGTGTGCGGCAGCGCGGGATCGACGTCGAGCACCAGTTCCAGGCCGCTGGCCTGCGCCCGCATGGCGTGCGCGCGCAAGGTTTCCTGCAACAGCTGGCGCAGGTCGAAGGGGACGCTTTCCAGGGTCAGCATGCCCGCCTCGATCTTCGAGAAATCGAGGATGTCGTTGATGATGCACAGCAGGGCGTCGGCCGAGGCCTTGACGATTTCCAGGTACTTGCGCTGGTGGCCATCGAGGTCGGAATCGAGCACCAGGTCCGTCATGCCCAGGATGCCGTTCATCGGCGTGCGGATCTCGTGGCTCATGTTGGCCAGGAATTCGCTCTTCGAGCGGCTGGCCGATTCGGCCACTTCCTTGGCCAGCAGCAGGGCGCGCTCGGCCGCCTTTTGACTGGAAATGTCGACGATGGTGCCGACCAGGCCGTGCAGGCTGCCGTCGGACTTCAGCAGGGCCGCCTTGCTGAACAGGACATCGACCTGGCGCGTGCCGACGGTCAGCCGGTCTTCGTACGTCTGGTTGCCCCGGTCCTGCAGCAGCGCCAGGTCGTGCCGCAGCACTTGCTGCGCCTCCTGCCGCGGCAGGATGTCGGCCACCGTTAGGCCCGCGATGCGCGCCTGGTCGAGCTGGAAGAACGCGCAAAAGGCGCGGTTGGCGCGCAGGTAGCGGCCCTGCACGTCCTTCAGGTACAGCGGGATGGGGATGGTCTCGATCAGCGCGTCGACGAAGTTGAGGTTGTGCCGCAGCTCGCGCGCCGCCTGGCGCCGCTCCGTGATGTCGGTCAGGCTGCCGGTGACGCCCGCCAGCCGCCCCTGGCCATCGCGTTCGGCGCGCGCGCACACGTCGATCCACCGCACGTCGCCGTCGCTGGTGACATAGCGCGCCTCATGGCGCATGCTGTCCACCTGGCCGCCCAGCAGCTGGGACAGGCCGTCGGCGGCGCGCTCGCGGTCGCGCGCATCGACGAATTGCAGCACGCTCTTGCCCAGGCTGCCGGCGATGGAAAACCCCGTGATGGTGTGCCAGGCGGGATTGAGGAAGGTCCAGGCGCCCTGCAGATCCGTGCGGAAGACCACCTCGTTGAGGCTGTTGACGACGTTGCGGTATTCGCGCTCGCTTTTCGCGATGGTCTCGGCCATGCGCTTGCTGTCGCTGATTTCCGTGCGGATGGCGATGTACTGATAGGGCTTGCCGGCCGCATCGAGGAAGGGCACGATGGTGGCGTCCACCCAGTATTGGCCGCCATCCTTGGCGTGGTTGCAGATTTCGCCGTGCCAGACCTGGCCGGCGGTAATGGTTTGCCACATCTGCGCAAAGAAGGCGTCCGCATGCGTGTGCGAAGTGATCAGGCGGTGCGTCTGGCCGATCAGCTCTTCGCGCGCGAAGCCGCTGATGGCGCAGAACTTGTCGTTGACGTAGATGATGACGCCGGCCGTGTCGGTGATGCTGACAATGGCGTGCTGGTCCATCGCGAAGCGCTGGTTCTGCAATTCGATGCGGCGCAGTTCCTGCTGCGACACCAGCTCGGCCAGCAGCACCGACAGGCCCTCGATATCGCTTTCCTGCGGCAGGCGCAGGCCGGAATCGTCGTTGTCGAGCAGGCGCACGGCCGCCACGCGCAGCGACTGGATCACGCGGTTGCGGCTGGCCAGTTCCGTGCGCAGCAAGTCATTCGTCAGGCTCAGCTCATTCGAACTCAGTTCCAGGCTGCGCGAGCGCAAGTCCAGGTCGCGTTCGGACTGTTCGTAGGCGCCGTCGATGCGCTGCAGCAGGGCCGGCAAGCCGGCCAGGAAACCGGCCAGTTCGGGCGGCGTGCCCGCTTGCCCGCTCAGTGCCTGGGCCTGTTCCAGCAAGGCGGCGCAGGCGCTTTCCGAGTCGATGCCGCAGACGCGGTTCAATTGGCGTGCCAGGGTGCGGTTCATGCTTCGCTCAGGACGGTGACGGTCATCGTCTGGTTGTGCAACTGGCACGCGCCGTGCGGCTGGGCGATGCCGATTTCGCCGTTCGAGTAAAAACCGGCGATGCAGGCCGCGCCGCCCAGCTGGTCGGCCACCGCTTCGACCTCTTCCTCGACCCGGTCGCCCATCACCAGTTTGCGTCCCACGCAGCTGACCAGCAGGGTCAGCTGGTCGCCCTGCGCATCGGCATGGGGCACGACGCCGCGCGCGGCCGTCTCGGCCCCGTCGATCAGCCGGTTGGTACTGGAATGCATCAATTTCAGGTAGCCGTCGGCGAGGATGTCGCCGGCCAGGGTCAGCGAACCCTGTTCCTCGTCGACGGCGAGGATGGTGCGGAAGACATTGCTTTTTTCATGCGCGGCCGAGAGCATTTCAAACGGGAACAGCAGCCCCGAGCCGGGCAGGCCGCGCGCATGGTCGCCCAGGTACAGCTTGTAGATGTCCAGCGCCCGCGCGCCGTCCAGGCCATACAGCACGTTGTCGACGCAGCGCGTCACCTTGCGCGCGGGGCCGAACGCTTCCCAGCCCGCATGGCTGCCGTAGCCGAGGCGGATATGTTCGCCGTACAGGCCGACGGCGACGATGGTATTGTCGGCCGCGCCGCGCGGGCCCAGGGTCCAGGTCTGGCGGAAGGCGCCGCCGTCCGCCGCCAGCCCGCCCGACACCGTCACGCCGGGCGGCAGGTTCGCCTGCAGCCCGGCGATCAGGGCGCTGCCGTTGATGGCCACGCCCGTGCCCAGCATGAAGACGGCCGCCAGGCCGTCCTGCGGCAAGGCCTGCGCCAGGCGCTCGCCCGCATCGCGCGAGTCCGCCATGTCGCAGATGATGGCGTCGGCAATCGCCACCGTGGTGCGGGCAAAGCAAATGGCGGTGATGACGCAGCTGTCGTCGTAGACGCGCTTGCCGGCGATCTCGCCGGCCGTGGAGCAGCCGGCGACGACGGCGCCCGGCAACTGGCGCTGCAGCGCCGCCGTCAGGCCGGGCGTGGCAAAGTAGGGGCAGGCGCCGAAGACCAGCACCAGGTCGGGCGCCATGGCGGCCAGGGGCGCCAGGGCGGCATCGAAGTCCGCATGGCTGTTCAGGATCAGTTGTTGCACGCGCATGGCAGGCTCCTCGCTTATAGTGGGTGGGCGTCGTGATGGACAGGGTCGGGCAGGCTGTTGCGGATGGCGAGCACCTCGTCCCAGGCCCCCAGGAAGGCGTCGAGGCACAGCGGGCAGAAATGGCTGCCCCTGTTTTGCTCCAGGTACTGGCGCGCCTGGGCCAAAGGCCAGGCCGGCTTGTACGGGCGTTCGGAGCTGAGCGCGTCGAAGACGTCGGCCACGGCGACGATGCGCGCCGGCAGCGGTATCTGTTCGCCCGCCAGGCCATCCGGATAGCCGCTGCCGTCGTATTTTTCGTGGTGGCCGCAGGCGATCTCCTCGGCCAGGCGGATCAGCGGCGAGTCGCTGCCGGCAAGGATATAGCCGCCGATCTTCGCATGCTGGCGCATGATGGCCATTTCATCGGGGTCCAGCCGTCCCGGCTTGAGCAGGATATGGTCGGGCGTGGCCAGCTTGCCCACGTCGTGCATGGGCGCCGCCTTGAGCAGCAGGTCCTGCCATTGCGCGTCGAGGCCCAGCTCCCTGGCGATCAGCGCCGAGTAGCGCGCCATGCGCATGATGTGGGCGCCCGTTTCGGGGTCGCGGAATTCGGCCGCCCGCGCCAGGCGCGCGACCAGCTCCATCTCCCTGGCCGTGACGTTGGCGATGGCCTGGGCCACCTCGTGTTCCAGCAGCTTGGCGCGGTCGGCCAGCATGGTCTGCGCCGTGCGCAGGGCCAGCAGGTTGCGCACGCGCAGGCTGAACTCGATGGTGTCGACGGGCTTGGTGAGAAACTCCGTCACGCCCAGCGAAAAAGCCTGCTTGCGCACGGCACGGTCGTTTTCGGTGGTGACCATGACGATGGGGATGTCGGCCATGCCCTCCATCTTGCGGAAAATGCTGAGGAATTCGTTGCCCGACAGGCTGGGCATCCGGTAATCGAGCAAGACCAGGTCCGGCACGTTCGATTCGCACCAGGTCAGCGCATCGATGGGATCGTTCATGCAGACGGACTCGATGGCGCTGGCCTTGCGCGCCAGGGTCGACAGCAGGCTCAGGTTGGTGTCGTTGTCATCGACGATCAGGATGCTCATGGTATCTCCGGCGGATGGCGGTCAGTGGCGGGCGGGGCGGCGATGGCCGGCTCAGGCGGCCAGCCTGCCCGTGGCGTGCATGCCCAGGCCGGCCAGCAGGCTGTCGATGTCCAGCACGATGAGCATGCGTTCGTCGAGGGCGCCGATGGCCGTCACATGGCCGGCCATGGCCGAGCCGTGCAGCTGCGGCGGCGGCTTGATCTGCGCCGGCGCCAGCGGCACCACGTCGGCCACGCGGTCGACCACGATGCCGGTGGCGCCATGCGCGAAGATCAGGATGATGACCACGGTCGAAGCGTCGTAGGCGGGTTCTGCCTGGCCCAGCGCGATGCGCAGGTCGACCAGCGGCACGATGCTGCCGCGCAGGTGGATGAAACCCTTCAGGAAGGCGGGCGCGTTGGCGATGCGGGTGACGGCGCCGTAGCCGCGGATTTCCTGCACCAGGCCGATGTCGATCGCATATTCCTCCTTGCCGAGTCCAAAGACCAGCAATTCCCGGGCGCCCGCTTGCGCCGGTTGCCCCGCTGCCGCGGCATGTGTGGTGATGGTTTCCATGTGCTTGCTCCTGTCAGGTGTTGCGTGATGCATGAAACTGCGGGGGATGCCGGGCGGCGCTCAAGCCTGCCCGACGCGGTTGCGGCCATTCTTCTTGGCCTGGTACAGGGCGGCGTCGGCTTGCATGAAGCCGGCTTTCCAGTCGCCGTCGTGGGGCAGCGGCGCCAGGCCGATGCTGATCGTCGCCGTGATGGGCGCGTGCTCGAAGTCGACGCATGTGTCGGCCACGGCGAGGCGGATGCGTTCGGCCACTTGGCGCGCCGTAGCCATGTCCGTATGGGGGAACAGCAAGCCGAATTCCTCGCCGCCCACGCGGGCGACGACGTCGGATGCCCGCGCCTGGGACTGGATCGTCGCTGCCACGGCTTGCAGCACGGCGTCGCCGGCCGCGTGGCCATGCTGGTCGTTGACCCGCTTGAAGAAATCGATGTCGGCGATGCCGATGGTCATCGGATGGCCCGAGCGCCTGGAGCGCGCGGCCGCGCGCACGGCGTCGGTCTCGAAGGCGCGGCGGTTCGGCAGCTGGGTCAGGGGATCGCTGAGGGCGATGCGCTGCAACTGCTGCCAGCGGGCCGCATTCTGCTGTTCCAGGGCGAGTTCGCGGCGCTGGTCGATGAAGAAGGCGCCCATGAAGTTTTCGTCGTCCAGGGTACCCAGGTCCATGGCCTTGAGCACGATGGGCAGCATCGTGCCATCGCGGTGGCGAATGGCGAAATGGCGCTTGTGGCCCAGCACCCTGGACTGCTTGTGGCCGGCCAGGTATGCGCCGATCCGTGCGCCATGCTGCTCGCGCACGGCGTCGGGCAGCAGCGCCTCGATCTGCTGGCCCGGCAGGCTGCCTGCGGCATAGCCGCTCAGCGCATACATGGCGTCGTTCGCATAGCGGATGCGCGAGCCCGCATCGATGATGACGGCGGCGTCGTCGGCGGCGTCGAGCAGGCGCAAGGCCAGGGTTTTGTTCATGTGCTTGTCCCCTACAAAGAAGGCGGAGATACCGGGCGGTCGCGGCAATCAGGCTTGCCGCATCGCCTTGCGTTCTCCTTTGAGCTCATCATACACCAAATAAAAATGATTTCAACGAATATTATGATTTTCATGATTTATGTTGATTTTTTGCACGCGCAAGCACTACGCAGGAACGGCGCTGAAGCCGAAGTTCGCCACGGTCTCCCTGTGGCGCGGCCGTTCTTCTTCTATCGCGCGGTTTGTTTTAGGACAGAAAAAATCATTTTTCCGTGCATTTATTTATTGTATTTGGTAAATTTATGTAGCAGAATGCAGTGAAGACGGACCAGTTAGGCTCGATACGGGAGATGGACATGCATACGACGATGTCGGCAAGGAGCAGCAAAGAGGCAGGCAAGGGCCACCCGCACGGGCCGGGCGCGGGTGTCCGCCGTTCATCCGTGCCGCGCCTGAAGGCGATCGGCTACCTGCTGCTGTTGTTTGCCGTGGTGCCGGCCGCGGCCTGCATCGGCGCGGGGCGCGCCGGCGTGCCGGCACTGTTCAGCACCGCGTGCGGCGTGGTGTCGTGCGCGGGCCTGCCTGGCAGGGTGCCCGGCTGATGGATGGCGCTTACAGCGCCTGGCTCACGGCGTAGATCAGCAAGCCGGCCAGGCCGCCCACGATGGTGCCGTTGATGCGGATGAATTGCAGGTCGCGCCCGATGGCCAGTTCGATGCGTTCGCTCATTTCTTCCTTGCTCCACAAATCCAGCCGGCCGGCGATGAAGGCGCCCACCTCGCCCCGGTAGCGGCGCACCAGCGAACCGCTGCCGGCGACGATGGCGCCGTTCAGCCATGCCCGCGCATGCTCGTCCCTGCCCAGCACCAGGCCCGTGTTGCGCGCCACGCCGGCGACCACTTGCGCCAGCACGGGCTGATCCGCATGCAGGTCGGCCAGCAGGCGCGCGCTGATATGCTTCCAGACGTCACCGAGCATCGCTTGCAGCGTATCGCTGGCGATCAGCTGCAGCTGGTAGCGGCGCACCGTGGCTTGCCACTGCGGGTCGGCCTTCAGGTGCAGCGCGCTGTCGGCGATCCAGCCGGCGATGCGCTGGCGCAACGGGTGACCGGGGTCGATGCGCACGGCGAGGGCGAATTTTTGCAGCGAGGCGATCATGCGTGGCTCATATGTTTTCACGGCCTTTTTCACCAGCGCGTTCTCGATCTGGAAGGCGCCCAGCACGAAGTCGCCGATGGCCGCGTGGTGGCGTTCGTCGTCCAGGTAGGCGGCGCTGCGGTCGAGCATGAAGTCCAGCAGCTGCTGCGGCTTGCCGTCGGCGATCAGCGCATCGATGCAGTCGGCCGCCACGTCCGACAGGTTCAATTGCGCCAGGTAGCCGCTGGCCTGCTCGCGCAGCAGGCGGCCCAGCGTGTCGTGGTCGGCCATCGCCAGCAGCTGTTTCGCCACGCCGGCGCCGGCCATGCCCAGCTGCCGCGCGTGGGCCTCGTCCATCAGCCAGGCCCCCAGGCGCGCGGCGGGATCGGCTTGCTCGATGCGCTCGGCGATGCCTTGCTCGGTAATGAAATGGTTTTCCACGAAGGCGCCCAGGCTGCGGCCGATGTCCGCCTTGCTGTTCGGGATGATGGCCGTATGCCACAGGGGGATGCCGAGCGGGTGGCGGAACAGGGCGACGACGGCGAACCAGTCGGCGATCGCGCCCACCATCGATGCTTCGGCGAATGCCTCCACATAGCCCCAGGCGGGGTGGCCGCCCCGCTGCGAGCGGGCCACGGCAAACACCAGCGCGGCGAGCAGCAGCAAGCCGGCGGCCAGCCACTGCATGCCGCGCAGGCGCGCGCGCTTGAGCTGGTCCGTGCTCTGGTCCAGCTGTGCGATGAGGTCGGGGGAAGGTTGCATGGATGGCGGTCTGCGGGGTTGCGAGACCGCCATCTTACTGCGATGGCGCAGTGACGCGATTACTGTTGCGGATGCAGCAGCGAACGGCGGCGCGCGTAGCCGAAATAGATGACCAGGCCGATCACCAGCCAGATGGAAAAGGCCACCCAGGTAACCCAGCTGAGGAAAGTCATCAGGCCCACGCACAGGATCACGGCCAGCGCCGGCACGAAGGGCACGCCGGGGCAGCGGAAGGCGCGATGCAGGTCCGGGCGCTTCTTGCGCAGCACCACCACGGCGACGGAGACCATGGTGAAGGCGGCCAGGGTGCCAATGTTGATCAGCTCTGCGAGGATGTTGAGCGGGATCACGGCGGCGATCAGGCCGAAGACGATGCCCACCAGCCAGGTGGCGAAGAACGGCGTGTGGAAGCGCGGGTGCACGGTCGACAGGCGCTTGGGCAGCAGGCCGTCGCGCGACATGGCGAAGATGATGCGCGTCTGGCCGAAGGCCATCACCAGGATCACGGTGGTCATGCCGAGGATGGCACCCAGGTCGACGAAGCCGGCGATCCAGTTTTCGCCCGCATACTGCAGGGCCAGCGAGACGGGATGGTCGACGCCGAGGAATTTTTGATACGGCACGATGCCCGTCATGATGGCCGACACCACCACGTACAACACGGCGCACACGGCCAGCGAGCCGATGATGCCGATAGGCAGGTCGCGCGACGGCTTCTTGACTTCCTCCGCGGCCGAGGTGACGGCGTCAAAGCCGATGAAGGCGAAGAAGACGAGGGCGGCGGCGCTCAGCATGCCGTGGTAGCCGAACGGCATGTAGGGCTGCCAGTTGGCCGGCTGCACGTGGCGCGCGCCGAAGATGATGAACAGCAGCACCACGCCCACCTTGATGGCCACCATGATGTTGTTCAGGCGCGCCGATTCGCGCACGCCCCAGCCCAGCATGGCCGTCAGCAGCAGCATGATGACGAGGGCGGGCAGGTTGATGAAGGTCGTCACGCCGGGCAGGGCGCCCGGCGCGGCCGTCAGGGCCACGGGCAGGGTGATGCCAAAGCCCGACAGCAGCGACTGGAAGTAGCCGGACCAGCCGACGGAGACGGCCGCCGCGGCCAGGCCGTATTCGAGCAGCAAGTCCCAGCCTATCATCCAGGCGGCCAGCTCGCCCAAAGTCGCATAGCTGTAGGTGTAGATGGAGCCGGCCACCGGCACGGTGGAGGCGAATTCCGCGTAGCACAGGGCGGCAAAGCAGCAGGCGACGGCCGCCACGACGAAGGACAGCGACAGGGCGGGGCCGGCCGTCAGCGCACCCGTGCCGGTCAGCACGAAAATACCCGTGCCGACGATGGCGCCGATGCCCATGAGCACAAGGTCGAAGGGGCCCAGCACCTTGGCCAGTCCTCCCGGCTTCTTGCTGTGGGCAATCATGTCATCCAAATTCTTGGTTCTAAATAAGCTCACTGTGTCTCCTGGTGGTTTTTGTCATGGCGCCATTGCCGCCTCGTGAGTAGCACGACGCAGCCAGATTCTAGCCCACGCGCCCGTGATTCCAGAAGGAAAACCGTACGGTGCCGTGCGCGCCGGTCTTGTCGACTTGCGAAACAGGCAAAAAAACAGCCCCGGATGGTGGGCCGGGGCTGGAAAGGAGACTGCTACAGTTGGTTACTTGGAAAAGTGCGCCTCGATCTCTTCCAGGGTCTTGCCTTTGGTCTCCGGCAGCAAGAACGCGGCCGCCAGGAAGTACAGCACGGTGCAGCCGGCGCCGAAGAAGAACAGGGTCGAATAACCGTGCAAGCCCACGGTGGGCAGGAAGATGGCTGCGATCACCGTCGAGACAAACTGGTTCACCAGCAGGGCGATGCTCATGCCGTTCGAGCGGATGCGGGTCGGCATCAGCTCGGACAGGGCCAGCCACACGCACACGCCCGGTCCCACGGCAAAGCTGGAAACGAACACGCAGATGGCGACGGCCACCAGCCAGCCGTGCGTGGACGATGGCACGGGGCCCAGGCTGGCCTTCTCGATGCGCAGCGGCGCCTCGCGTCCGGCCGCCGGGTCGGCGAACGGATTGAGGTGCAGCTTGCGGAAGAACACGCCGATCACGCTGTCGGCCTGCACTGCGTCCTCGCGGGCGATCGTCACCTGGCGCAGCACGGGATCGTCGCTGCGCAGGCTTTTCACGTTGGTGAACGGGCCGTAGGCATAGGCGATGGTCAGCTGCTGCGGCGTGCCGTCGGCGGCCGCGCCCAGGGCCGTCAGGGTGGCAGCATCGAGGCGCACGGCCAGGCCGTCGTTCTGCACCTGGGCGGCGATGGCGGGGCGCACGTCGGCCAGGTGCGCTTCGGCGCCGCGGAACAGCAAGCCGGCCGCCAGCAGCGAGACGACGATGCCGCCCGTGCCCAGCATCAGCAGGAACTTGCGGCCCTTGCGGTCCACCAGCAGCACGGCCACCACCGTCATCACGGCGTTCAGCACCTTCAGCAACACGTCCGCCATGTTGGCCGAGGCGCCCGACAGGCCCGCCTGGTTCAAGATATTGACGACATAGGCGAGGATGGAATTGATGCCCGTCGCCTGCGTGCAGGCGAGGATCAGGCAAGCCAGCAGGAAGGGCAGCACGTAGCGGCGGCTCAAGAGCGGGTCTTTTGCCCTGGCGTTGCCGCTGGCCTTGGCCGCGTTCTCGGGCGTATCGAGCATGTCGCGCAGTTCCAGGTCGGCGGCGGCGGCCAGGCGCGTGCGCAGCAGCGACTGGCGCGCCTGTTCGACGCGGCCGCGGCGCGCCAGCCAGCGCGGCGATTCGGCCAGCAGCAGGGCGCCGACGGTAAACACGAGGCCCGGCGTCAGGCAGACCCAGAAGATGCTGCGCCAGGCGTGGTCCTTGGCCGCGAAGATGGCGGCGATGCGGCCCGCTTCCGGCAACGCTTGCGCCGCTTGCGTGGCCGTTTCCACCGTCTGCGCCTGCAGCAGGCCGATCAGGGCGGCCGCCACCAGGCCGATGGTCAGCAGCAGCTGGAACAGGGCGGCGCCGCGTCCACGCTGCTGCGCGGGCAGGCATTCGGCCAGGTACAGGGGCACGACGACGCCGATCAAGCCGCCGCTGATGCCTTGCAGCAGGCGGCCCAGCAGCAGCGGCGTGTAGCCGTCGGCCAGGGCGATCAGCGGGATGCTGGCGCTGAACAGGGCGCCGGCCAGGAACATCACCCAGCGCCGGCCCAGGATATCGGCCAGGGCGCCGGCGAACAGCGACGAGAGGACCGAGCCCAGGAGCACGGCGGCGACGATAAAGCTTAGCTGCTGGGCCGTCAGTTTCCACGCCACCGAGGCCGTCGATTCCAGGTAGGGCAGGGCGCCGGCGATGATGCCGATGTCTATGCCGTACAGCAATCCCCCCATGCCGGCAATAAATAGCAGGTAGCGCATGGCCCACACGGGGGCCTTGTGTGACGTGTCGTGCATGGTAACTCCGGGACGGGGTTGAGGTGGGTTGTGGTGGTCTAAGTAGGTCGCAATAAATTATTGTGATTTCTGACTTCCATAACCGGCGCTCTGCGGTGTTGCCCGCTGCTAGCAGTGCTCGCACTGCGTCGCAGCTGGCGCCTTGCAGAGCATCCGGTTCTGTTCGTCATAACTTCACAATAATTTCCCACGACCTACTTAGCGGGTGGAAAGATCGATGGCCGCGCCTTCGACGAAGACGGACACTGGCTGTAGTGCCGAATCGAGGACGACGATATCGGCCCAGGCGCCCGGCGCCAAACGGCCCCGTTCGGATTCGCCCAGATAATCGGCGGGGTACAGCGACAAACGGTTCGAGGCGTCGGCCAGGTCCAGGCCCAGATCGACGAAATTGCGCAGGGCCTGGTCCATGGTCAGCACGCTGCCGGCCAGCGAGCCCGTGGCCAGGCGCACGCAGCCCATGCATTTATAGACGCGCTGCGTGCCCAGGCCGTACTCGCCATCGGGCATGCCGGTGGCCGAGGTGGCGTCCGTCACGCCGTACAGGCGCGGGATGGCGCGCAGGGCCGCGCGCAGGGCGCCCTTGGCCACGTGCTGCAGGTCGGGGATGATTTCCGCGTATTCCGCGTGCGCCAGCGCCGCGCCCACCATGCCGGGGTCGTAATGCGTCATGCCCGTCATGCCGTTGTACAGGTGGGTGAAGCCGGAGACGCCGGCTTGCAGCGCGGCCACGCCTTCGTCATACGTGCCGGCGCTGTGGCCGATCTGCACGCGGATGCCCATGGCCGCCAGTTGCGGGATCAGTTCCAGGTGGCCGGGGATTTCCGGCGCCATGGTCAAGACCTTGATGGGGGCGATGGCGTGAAAGCGCTGCACCAGCGCCAGGCTCGCCTGCACCACGTCGGGCGGCTGCGCGCCCAGGCGGTGCAGGTTCAAAAACGGTCCTTCCAGGTGCACGCCCAGCATGCGCGCGCCGTTGGCGGGGCGTTCGGCGATGACGCCGGCCAGGCCTTGCAGGGCGCGCACGATCGATGGCTCTTTCGCCGTCAGGGTGGTGCCCAGCAGGGCGGTGGTGCCGTGGCGCGCATGCACCTGCGCCACGGTGGCGCCCGCGTTTGCGCCTTCCATGATGTCGACGCCGGCCGCGCCGTGCACGTGCAGGTCGATAAAGCCGGGCAGGATGGTCAGCGCGCTGTCGGCGGCAGGGTCTTCCTGTATCTGGACGATACGCTGGTCAAAAGTGATGGTGCCCGTGATCCAGCCAGATGGGGTAAGGATTCTGCCGCTCAGCATGTGTTATTCCGCTATAAAAAGTTCGATGCCCAGCTTGTGCAGCCCTTCGCGGTATTCCTGGCTGATGCTGGCATCGGTGATGACGGTATCGACGCGGTCCAGCTGCACGATGCGGTGCAGGCTGACGCGGCCGAACTTGGAGGCGTCCGTGAGGACGATGATTTTCTTGGCCCGTTCCACCATCTTGTGGTTCAGGCTCGCTTCCGCTTCGTGGTGGGTGGTCACGCCGAACTGCAGGTCGAAGCCGTCCACGCCCAGGAACAGCTTGTCGAAGCTGTAGGCCTGCAGACAGGTCTCGGCCTGGCTGCCCTGGATCGACAGCGACTGCTTGCGCAGCAGGCCGCCCGTGAGGATCAGGTCCACGCCGGGCGCGTCGGCCAGTTCCCAGGCGATGTTCAGGCCATTCGTCGCCACCGTCACGCCCGTCGCATCGCGCAGATGGCGCGCCAGCGAGATGGTGGTGGTGCCCGAGTCGATGATGATGTTGTCGCCCGGTTCCACCAGCCGCGCCGCATACGCGCCGATGCGTTCCTTCTGCTCGTGGTTGATGGCGTCCTTCTGGCGTATCGTGTGCTCGGGCGGCGGCGTGCGCGTCAGCGTCGCGCCGCCGTGGCTGCGCGTGGCCATGCCTTGCGCTTCCAGCGCATTCAAGTCGCTGCGGATGGTGACCGCGGACACGCCGAGCTTTTCCACCAGATCGGTCACTTGCACCGAGCCCTGCTGGGCAAGCATTTGGAGGATGGATTCACGGCGTTGGCTGGTATTTCGCATGGTGGCGGGCTCAGTAAAAAATGAAAATACCGAGCTTAACAGATTGCCTCTTCGGCAATGACGGCCACTGCCGCATTGCGGTTGCAGGCGCGCGCATATTGCGCCAGCAAGCTGCCGATCTTGTGCTCGATCAGGGCCGGCGCCTGCGCTTGCAGGCTGCCCTGCACCACCGCCAGATACTGTTCCGGCAAATGCTGGCTCAGCAGCGGCAGCGGAATCGCCACGGCATCGAGGTTGGCCAGCAGCTTGCCGACAGCGGCCGCCACTTCCGGCTCGCCCCAGTAATAGCGGCAACGGTCGCTCAAGCCGTAGCGGCGCATCAGCCGCTGTTCTTCCGGCGTGCCCAGGTAATGCTTGATCCAGTTCTTCGGCTTGGCCAGCATCACATCGTCGAGCACCTGCATCAGCTGCGAGGTGGCGTGCGCCGGCAACAGTTCTTCCTCGATCTGGCACAGCGCGAACAGCGCTTCGCGCAGGGCGAAGGTGGCGGCCGGGCCCACTTTCAGGATGGCGAAATGGTCGCGCACCATGGCGTGCAGGGCGGATTCGCGCTGGTAGTCGGTCGAGTGGGCTTCGAACACGAGGCCGGGCTGCTCGGCGACAAAGGCCGACAGCTCGGCGGCGGCATCCGCATCGTAGTGCTGGATGCTGCTCTGGTCGAAATCGACGCCCGGCTGCACCACCATGGCGATCACGCGGCGCCACGCGCCATGCAGCTCGTTCTCCATGAAGGCGCGGCGGTGCACGTCGAGGGTGCGGCGCGCCGCTTGCGGGCTGGTGACGGCGCCGGCCTGCGCCAAGGACGCTTCGCCGCCGGGAATCGGCACTTCCGTGCCGATCACGTAGACGGGCGGCGCGAAGCCGGCCGCGGCGGCCGCCGCTTCGGCGACGATGCACAGGCGCGCCGAACGGGCGGCCACGGTTTCATCGTCGAGCAGCAAGGGGTCGTCGGCACAGCGCATGCTGCAATCGAGGTGGATTTTATGGAAGCCGGCCGACGCATACGCGGCGATCAGCGTTTCGGCGTGGTCCATGGCGGTGGCCGCATCGAGGTGCTGCCAGGCGTTCGGACCCAGGTGGTCGCCGCCCAGCACCAGGCGGCTGGCGGGGAAGCCCTGTTCCCGGGCCATTGCCAGCATGGTGTCGCGGAAAACGTTTGGTGTCATGCCCGTGTAGCCGCCGAACTGGTCGACCTGGTTCGATGTCGCTTCGACCAGCAGCACGGTGTCGTACTCGCTGGCCACGCGCATGGCGGCGCGCAGCACGCTCGGGTGGCTGCAGCAGACGGCGTACAGGCCCACGCGCTCGCCGCGGCGGTGCGCCTTGATCACTTGCTGGATGGGCGACAGGGTAAAACTCGGGTTTTCCGCTTGCTTCATCATGTTGACGCCTTTATATGTTGTCGTATCAAAAGGGCCGCGCCGCGCGCGCCGCCGGCGTCGCCAAAGCGGGGCGGCAGGATGGGCGGCACGTGCACGCCGGGGAACAGGTGGCGCTTCACGGCGGCCGGCAGCTTGTCGTACAGGTGCGGCAATTTGGACAGGCCGCCGCCGAGCACGATGACGTGCGGGTCGTAGGCCAGCACCAGGCCGGCCAGGGCGTGGCCCAGCAAGTCGAGGTGCACGGCCACCGTGCGTTCGGCCACGGCGTCGCCCATGTTGGCGCGGGCCACGATGGCCAGCGGTTCGGCGCCGTCGCCGCCAAAGTGCGCATGGAGTTTGCTCATGGCGGGGCCGGAAACGTAGCGCTCCAGGCAGCCCGCCTTGCCGCACGGGCAGGAATAGTCGATCAGGCCATGCTGCGCCAGCAGGGTGGCGGGCAGGCTCCAGTGGCCCCATTCGCCGGCCACGCCGTTAAAGCCGCGCAGCAGCTGGCCGCCCACGCAATAGCCGCCGCCGGCGCCCGTGCCGAGGATGGCGCCGAACATGCTGGCGGCATGGTCGGCCGCGCCGCCCTGCGCCTCGGACAGGGCGAAACACTGGCAGTCGTTGCCGATGGCGACAGGGCGCTGCAAGGCTTGCTGCAGGGTTTGCGCCACCAGGCGGCCGTTCAGGGCCGGCACGTTGGAGCTGAGCTGGCGCCCGCTGGCGCTGTCGATCACGCCGGGCAAGCCGATGCCGACGGGCGCCGTCGTGCCCAGGGCCGCGTCGCCGCGCGCCACCAGGCCGACGATCGCTTGCACGAAGGCGGCAAAATCGTCGCCCGGCGTGGCCACGCGCTCGCGGAATACCTCGCTCAGCGCGCCGTCGCGGTCGGCAAACGCGACCAGCTCCATCTTGCTGCCGCCGATGTCGATGCCGTGAAAGCCCTGGATGGAATTAGAATTGGTCATGGCCATAGATGGTGACGCCCTGCACGACACGGTTGACGATGCCGCCGGCGAATGGATTGTCGGGGCGCAGTTGCAGCAGCGCGGACTGGTGCAGCGCATATTGCTGCGCCATCAGCAGCCACAGCGGCGCCAGCCAGGCGTCGGGCCAGGCCGCTAAGTCGGCAGATAAGTCGGCCGCCAAGTTGGCAGATAAGTCGCCGCCGATGCCCACCGTCAGGCAGCGCTGCGCCACGCTGTCGCGCTGCAGTTCTTTCAGTAGATCGTCTTCATACTGGCGCGCCAGGGGCTTGCTGCTGCGCAGCAGGATCACCAGCGACTCCGTGGTGACGGCCGATTTCGGGCCGTGGCGGAAACCCAGCGGGGTATTTGCCATCGCCATCACGCGGCCGCCCGTCAACTCCAGGATTTTCAATGCCGCTTCCTTGGCCAGCGCTTCCAGCGGGCCGCTGCCCAGGTAGACCACGCGCTGCACCGGTGCCGAGCCCAGCTCCGCCACGGGCGCCGACCAGTCGCGCAGGGCGTCTTCGCCCAGCTGCGCCAGGGTCTCGAGGCGCGCCACGTCGACGTCCTTGCCCAGCACCGACAGGGCCGCCAGCAGCATGCTGCTAAAGCTGCTGGTCATGGCGAAGCCGCGGTCGCAGCTGCCTTCCGGCATCAGCAGGTTATAGGTATGGTCGTCGTTGGCGCCCTGGCGCGCCAGCTTGCCGTCCGCGTTGCAGGTGATGTTCAGGAAGCGCGCGCCGGGCACGACCTGGCGCAGCAGTTCCACGGCCGCCAGGCTTTCCGGGCTGTCGCCGCTGCGGGCAAACGACACGAGCAAGGTGGGTGCATCCGCTTCCAGGTACAGCTCATGGTGCGTCAGCAGGGTGGTGGTGGCGATGGCGCGGATCTGCGCGGGCCAGGCGGCGTTCAGGGTGTCGACGACGATTTCGCCCACATAGGCCGAGCTGCCGGCGCCCGTCAGGATCACGCGCTGCAGGGGATTGGACAGCGCATCGCCCAGGAAGGCGGCCAGGCCGGCTTGCTCCTTGCGCAAAATGCCGGCCAGCGCGCGCCAGATGGCGGGCTGGTGGGCGATTTCCTCGGCCGTGTGCAGGCCGCCGATGTCGCGCCAGGTTTGAATGTCACGCTGAAGAAGGGTAGTCATGAGAGGTCAGTAAAGTGTTTGTTGGAGAAAGCATAAATACTAAATTTCGAAAAGTCAAATACGAAAGTAAAACGAAAGTAAATTGTTGTGCGGCTTGCGAAATAATGGCGTCGTATGGGTGTTTTCCTGGACCGCATTCGTGTTGCGGTGCCGCATGAAACCCAGTCCTGCCGCCGCCTGTCGCTGAAATGCGACGATAACGAAAGTATGTTTTGTGACATTTTGGTGAAACGTAAGAAAAACGCGCCAATCCTGGGCATTTTATTAATAAATTGCCGCTTTAACTTTCTTTTTGTTGACGATATTTATTTTTCTTCTTAAAGTAATTTCATTGAATCAATTCTGAAAGCCAGCAGATGAAACCTCTCCCGCTTCCCCGTCGCGCCCTTGCCGCCTGCGTCCTCGCCGCCCTCGCCACCCTGGCTGCCCCCGGCCTGCAGGCCGCGCCTATCGGCAATCTGACAAGCTTGAGTGCGGTGCGTGCTGCCGACGTGGCCAAGGGCGAGGCGCTGGGCTGGGATGTGCGCAGCGACACGGGCATGCAGCTGCGTATCAGCCTGCCGCAGGCGGACGTGCTGCGCATCCAGGCGGGCGGCAAGGGCGGCTTGACGGGACCCGGCGACAAGGCCGCGCCCATCGTCGTGGGCCAGCCTGTCGCGCAGGTGGCGTATGAGATCGATGAACAGCCGGAGCATATCGTGATCCGCACCGAAGCCCTGAGTCTGCGCATCGACCGCAAACCCTTGCGTTTTACCTTGTACCGCAAGGGCGACGCCGTGCCGCTGTGGCGCGAAGTGCAGCCGCTGTCGCTCGACGACAAGCAGGGCGTGCAGGTGCTGTCGAGCTTGCCGGGCGAGCGTTACTTCGGCGGCGGGCAGCAGAATGGCCGCTTCGAATTCAAGGGTAAGCAGGTGCCCGTGTCGTATTCGGGCGGCTGGGAAGAGGGCGACCGGCCGAATCCCGCGCCATTCCTCATGAGTTCACGGGGCTGGGGCATGCTGCGCAATACCTGGTCCGACGGCAATTACGATTTGCGCGACAAGGAACAGATCTCGCTGCAGCACGCGGAAGGGCGCTTCGATGCGTATTTCTTCGTCGGCAAGGACTTGCGCGACGTCGTCGCCCGCTACACGGACTTGACGGGCCGCGCGCGCATGCTGCCCCGCTGGGCGCTCGAATACGGCGATGCCGATTGCTACAACGATGGCGACAACGTGAAAAAGCCCGGCTCCGTGCCGAAAGGCTGGAGCGACGGCCCCACGGGCAAGACGCCGGACGTGGTGGAAAACGTGGCGCGCCAGTACCGAGACCACGACATGCCGGGCGGCTGGATTTTGCCCAACGACGGCTATGGCTGCGGCTACACGAACTTGCCGGAAACGGTGAAGGGCCTGGCCGGCTATGGCTTCCGCACGGGCCTGTGGACGGAAAACGGCGTCGACAAGATCGCCTGGGAAGTGGGGCAGGCGGGCAGCCGCGTGCAAAAGCTGGACGTGGCGTGGACGGGCAAGGGATATCAATTTGCCATGGATGCGAACAAGTCCGCCTATGACGGCATCCTGAACAACTCCGACAGCCGCCCGTTTTTATGGACGGTGATGGGCTGGGCCGGCATCCAGCGCTACGCCGTGGCGTGGACGGGCGACCAGAGCGCCAGCTGGGACTACATCCGCTGGCACATTCCGACCCTGATCGGCTCAGGTCTTTCCGGCCAGGCGTATGCCTCGGGCGACGTCGACGCCATCTTCGGCGGCAGCCCGGAAACCTATCTGCGCGATTTGCAGTGGAAAAGCTTTACGCCCGTCCTGATGGGCATGTCCGGCTGGGCCGCGGCCGAGCGCAAGCATCCGTGGTGGTTCGAGCAGCCGTACCGCGACATCAACCGCCGCTATCTGAAGCTCAAGATGCGTTTGACGCCGTACATGTACACGCTGGTGCGCGAAGCGGAGCAATCGGGCGCGCCGCTGGTGCGGGGCCTGATGTGGGATTATCCGCAAGACCCGGCCGCCTACACGGAAGCGTATAAGTATCAATTCCTGCTGGGCCGCGACGTGCTGGTGGCGCCCGTCTACCGCAGCCAGGCCGTCAGCGGCGGCTGGCGCAAGGGCATCCATCTGCCGCAGGGTACGTGGTATGACTACTGGGATGGCCGCCAGGCCACGGCGGACGCGAAAGGGCGCGACCTCGATCTCCAGGTCACCCTGGACAAGCTGCCCGTGTTCGTGCGCGCCGGCGCCATCCTGCCCATGTATCCGGAAATGCTGTACGACGGCCAGAAGCCGAAGGACCAGCTGACGCTCGATATCTACCCGCACGGCGATTCCCAGTACACCTTGTATGAAGACGATGGCAACACGCGCCAGTACCAGGGCGGCGCCTTCAGCCAGCAAATCATCCGCATGCGCCAGACGGGCGCCGACGTGCAGGTCGACATCGGTGCCGTTGAGGGCAAGTACCAGGGCCAGGAAGCGCGCCGCGGCTATGCGCTGCGCATGCTGGCGGGCCAGCGACCGGCAGCCGTCAGGGCGGGCGAACGCCTGCTCGCGGCGTCCGCCGATCGTGCCGCCTACGACAAGGCGGTCGAAGGCTGGTATTTCGACGCGGCAGACAGGCAAGGCACCTTGCACGTGAAAGTGGCGGCGCAGGATATCCGCCAGTCCCTGGCCTTGCAGGTGGCCGGTGCGCAGGCCGTGGCGAGAAGCGATGCCGATTTCCCCGCCGCTCCCGTGCCGGGCCGCGCCTTGCCGGCCGACGCCATGCAGGTGGTGGCGCGTCCGGCGGAAGAAAGCGGCTATCCGCTGGAAAACGCCTTCGACGGCAAGCCCGAGACGTGGTTCCGCACCGTGCGCAGCCCGTCCGTGAAAAGCGGTCCCCATGAATGGGTGATCGGCTTTACGGAACGGCGCCTGGTCGATGGTATCGAACTGGCGCCGCGCAACGACCAGCACTGGAAGCATGGCCAGGTGCGGGATTACGAAATCTACGTCGGCGACAACAACGGCGACTGGGGCGCGGCGCTGCAGCGGGGCACCCTCAAGCTGGAACAGGGCGTGCAGACGATCAATTTCCCCGCCACGGCAGGGCGTTTGCTGCGCTTCCGCGTCATGAGCACGCAAAATCCGGAAGGCGACGGCGCGGCGTCCACCGACCCGATGGTGACGGCGGCGCAGGCCGGGCCGGTGGCACGCGCGTTCGACGCGGCGCTGGCGACCGACGTGGCGCCCGTGACCTTGTCCGAATTCCGCGTGCTCGAACACCGCGTGGCCGAAGGAGAAGAGGTGCAGCGCTATCTGTCGGACCTGGCGCTGCCGAAGACTGTCGCGAAAGACCGGCCGGCCGGCAAGGCCGCCGAGATGCGCATGAACGGGCTGTGGTTCCGCAAGGGCCTCGGCGTGGGACCTGCCAGCCGCATCGACTTGCAGCTGACGGGCAACTGGAATCTGCTGCGCGCCGACCTGGGCGTGGACGATAGCTGCCGCAGCGCGGGCGGCTTGCAATTCCAGGTCTGGAGCGGTGAGCGGCTGCTGTACGACAGCGGCCTGGTCACGGCTCCCGGGGTGGTCAAGCCCGAAATCGACGTGCGCGGCCTGAGCCAGCTCAGTTTGCGCACCCTGGGCGCGCGCGGCGCCCACCCGGCCCAGGTCTGCGGCAACTGGGCCAACGCCGTACTGACCGGCACGCAAGGCGCGACGGTCAAGCCGCGCTAACTACTTCAATCATTTCACTAACAACGAGCCCCTCTTCGGACCGGGGAGGGGCTCTTGCAACCTGACGAAAACAAATCACTTATAAAAGGGAGATGGGAATGCACTTGAAAAAACTGATGGCCGCGATGGTGGCGGTAGGATTGGGCTCAACCGCGCTGGCATCAACGGCGCTGGCAGCGGAGGAGGAAAAACTGGCGCGCGTCGAAGTGACGGGTTCCAGCCTGAAGCGCATCAACGCGGAAACGGCGTCGCCCGTGCAGGTGATCAACGCCAAGCAGATCGAAAACATGGGCGCGCTCACCTTGCTGCAGGTGCTCGACAACCTGCCTGCCGCCCGTCCTGCGCAGCAGGATTTCCGTTCGATGTTCACCGGCTCCGATGGCGGCTCGCAGGCGAACTTGCGCGGCATGGGCGCGCAGGGCACGCTGGTGCTGTTGAATGGCCGCCGCCTGTCGTTCTACGGCGCCCCGGCCGGCTTCCAGACCATGTTCGTCAATATCGACGCCATTCCCGCCGCCGCCATCGAGCGCATGGAGATTTTGACGGATGGCGCGTCGGCCGTGTATGGCTCCGATGCCGTCGCCGGCGTCATCAACGTGATCACCAAGAAGTCGTATCAGGGCCTGGAGGCGCGCGCCAACGGCGAGTTTTCGCCCAGCGTGAAAGCGTACGGCGAACGCCAGGCCAGCGTGCTGTATGGCGTGGGCGACCTGGCCAGCGACGGCTACAACATCTACGGTTCCGTCAACGTCTACCAGCGCGACCGCATCGCGCTGGCCGACACCTGGCAGAAGCGTCCCTCGTATTTCTATGTGAACAATCCCAATTTCATCCCGAACATGCGCGTGGGCGTGGGCAGCGAACCGGGCGTGATGAATCCGGGGACCTTCTTTGTCTTCGACAAGGCCAACAACAATGCCCGCACGCAGCGCGCCGCGCCCGGCTGCAGCACCAGCATCACCGAAGCGTCGGGCACGCGCTGCGTGTGGAATGCGCTGCCCAACCAGCTTGACACGGGCCCCACCTCGGAGCGCGCCACGGCCTACCTGAGCGGCCGGCTGAAACTGGGCAACGACATGGAAGCGTTCGCGGAAGGCGCGTTCACCCACATCAAGATGCGCGGCGAGAATGGCCCGTCCAGCTTCAACAGCGGCAGCACGAACAACTGGTTCGCGCGCAACACGGGCAATACCCTGAACACCTTCGCCACGCCTTTCCTGAGTCCGAACAACGTCTACCTGAAGGGCAAGCTCGATGCCGATATGCTGGCCAAGATGGGCGGCGCGGCCGGCTTGAACTACCTGCTGCAGGATGCGCAGGGCCACTTCGGCCAGAAAAACGTCGATGAAAACTACCGCGCGCTCGTCGGCCTGCGCGGCGGCATCGGCGGCGGCTGGGATTTTGAAACGGCGCTCAGCGTGGCTGGCAGCCATTCCACCCTGTTCCAGACGGCGAACCTGAATATCAATGGCTTCAAGCAGGCGTTCGGCCCGTTCACGAAAGATCCCGTCAGCGGCCGCACGTATATCTCGGACAATCCCGCCTACAAGTTCGGCGAAATCAGCGAAGCCAACGCGGCGCTGCTGCGCGCCGCCTATCCGACCTTCGCCATCGAATCCTGGACCAAATTGATGACGTGGGACGCGAAGCTGGAAGGTACTTTGTTCAAGCTGGGCGAGCGCGAAGTGCGCGCCGCCGTGGGCACCAACGTCATGCGCGAGAGCTTTCTCACGCCCGGCAACGCGGATGCGGCCAATGGCCTGATCACGCAGCAGGGCGGTTCCTGGTTCGATGGCAAACGCACCATCGCGGCCGTGTTTGGCGAAGTGGTGGTGCCGCTCAGCGACACCCTGGAAGTCAATGCGGCCGCGCGCCTGGACAAATACCCGCATTTCTCGGCCAACCTGGCGCCCAAGCTGGGCGTGATCTGGCGCGCGCGGCCGGACCTGATGCTGCGCGGGACGTATTCGGAAGGTTTCCGCGCGCCCAACCTGGCGGAAGCGGGCTCGGGCGGTGTCTTTGCGCAGGTGGGCGGCATCCGCGATACGGTGCGCTGCGACGAGACGAATGCCATGGCGCGCGCCCTGATGAAGTCCAAGGTGGCGACGGATGCGGACCTGGGCAAGAGCCTGCTCAATTCGAACTGCTCGACGACGGTGGGCGGCCTGACGCCGCCGAACCAGAACCTGCGTCCGGAAAAGGCCAAGATTTCCACCGTGGGCCTGGTGCTGCAACCGGCCAAGGACGTGAGCATCTCCATCGATTACTGGTTCATCAACCGCCGCGACGAAATCGTACGCCAGGATTTCAACGAGCTGTTTACGGAACTGGTGGACAAATACGGCCCGACCCTGGCCGGCGCGCCTAACGCCATCCGCAACGACCTGACGGACACGGACCGGGGCAATATGGCGGCGGTGGCGGCCATGTGCGCCAATCCCGCCAACGCGGGCGTGTGCGCGGGCGGCGTGCCGAAGTATTCCGTGGGCAACCTGGGCGGCTTGATCAACTCGTATTCGAACCGCGGCCGCACCCTGATGGATGGCGTGGACATCGACGCGCGCACGCGCTTTGCGCTGGGCGACTGGGGCAAGCTGAGTACCGGCATCGCCGCCACCATCCGCAAACGCGACACCCACGACAGCGAAGACGGCAGCGACATCAAGGGCAATACCGTCGGCTACTACGATTCGCCGCGCTACCGCGCCACCGTCAACGCCGACTGGAGCTACCGCGACTTCGTCAGCAGCGTCTTCATCAACTATTCGGGCAAGACGCGCTGGGCGTATGGTCCATGGGACAAGGACAACACGCCGGAAAACTGCACCGCCGCCTCGGTGGCGCTGCCGGCCGGCCAGTGCAAGGGCGCGCCGTCGTACACGACGGTCAACCTGGCCTTCAGCTGGAAGCCGATCAAGCACCTGGACATCGGCCTGAACGTGAAGAACGCGTTCAACAAGCAGCCGTACTACGACCCGAACGGCTGGGAAGGCTACAACCATAGCCAGGACCTGTTCGGCCGCCAGTTTGCCCTGTCGGCCAGCTACAAGTTCTTTTAACAGCTGATGCCGCCCCGGTCTGCCAGCGGACCGGGGTATGGTCATAAAAAGAAAAAACAATATTCCGAAATGCACAATACGAAAGATAAACGTAAGCGAAAGATGATTGTCCTGTCTTCTTTCGCCTTGTTCTCCCGGATTATCGGACGGATTCTCCGCTGTCTGTCACCTGCCCGCATGCGCGTGTATCTGTCACACCACGATAACGAAAGTTATCTGCCGCGCCGCTGATTGAATCGAAAGAAAAAACGCCTTTATTTGCTCGGTTTAGCAATAAATTTGCGTTGCAACTTTCTTTTTGTTGACGATACTTATTTTTCTTTTTAAAGTAATCCCAAGAAAACGAAAATCAGCCGAAACGGACTGGTTTCCCGGAAGGGACGGCTGCCTGGCTCTCCCTTCCGACGCTCACCATAAGAATTGCATCCCCCGGCTTCGCCCTGGAGCGGGGAGGGCGCGTATAACCCTCGATATAGACGGAGAGACACATGCATACCACCCGACTCAAATTGCGCGACATCAGCCGCGCCGCCGCGATCGTGATCGCCCTGGCGGCCGGCGTGCCAGGCCAGGCCTGGGCACAGTCGAACGCCACCAGCACCATTTTCGGCGAAGTGAGCGCGCCCGCCGGCGCCACCGTGGTGCTGGAAAACCTGGCGACGGGCGTGCAGCGCACGCTGACGCCGGATACGTCGGGCCGCTATGTGGCCAACTCCATGCCGCCGGGCCGCTATGCGGTGCGCGTGCTGCGCGCCGGGTCGGTGGAAGCGTCGCAGGAAGTCGAAGCCCTGATCGGCGCGGGCGCCGAAGCGAACTTCGGTCCGGCCAGCACGGCCGGCCCCGTGGGCCAGGAGCAGACCGTCGTGGTGAAGGCGTCGCGCAATCCGATCGACGTGTCGAACACCAACAATGGCGTGATCTTCACCGCCAAGGAACTCAAAGCGCTGCCGGTCGGCAATGACGTGGCCTCCATCGTGCAGCTGACGCCGGGCGTGTCGCGCGGCACCAACAGCGTGTACGGCAATGCGCCGTCGATCGGCGGCTCGGGCCAGTCGGAAAACGCGTTCTATGTCAACGGTTTCCCCATCACCAACATCCTGACCCAGGTGGGCGCGTCGGAACTGCCGTTTGGCGCGATCTCGAACCTGCAGGTGCTGTCGGGCGGCTACGGTTCCGAGTTTGGCCGTTCCACGGGCGGCGTGATCAACATCACCACCAAGAGCGGCGGCAACAAGGTCGAATTCGGCGGCAAGGTCTCCATCATTCCCCGTTCGCTGAAAGGCGAGCCGGAAAACACGTATTACCCGAACACGGGCGCCAATCCCAAGACGGACGGCAATCTGCTGTACTGGAACCGCGACAACGGCAGCACCAGCAAGGTGGTGGGCCTGTACGGCAGCGGTCCGCTGATCAAGAACAAGCTGTTCGCCTTCGTGGCGCTGGAGCAGACGCGCACCGACAGCCAGGCCGTCGCCGCCACCGCCGACTCGGGCACGGCCCTGGCGCGCGGCTGGAGCACCAGCCAGAGCAAGGTGGACCGCATGACGGCCAAGCTCGATTTCAACCTGACGGACGACCATCACTTCGAATATACCAAGCTGTATGACCGCACGAAGACGGACAGCCAGGCGTATGGCTACAGCTACGCCACGCATGCGAGCAACGGCGTACAGGCAGGCAAGGGCGAGACGACGGTCAACTGCTGCGGCTCGTCGGCCGCGCCGGGCGCCAACATCGACATCTTCAAGTACACGGGCTACCTGACGGACAACCTGACCGTGACGGCCATGATGGGCGAATCGCGCACCTCGCACACGCGCACGCCGAACGGCTACAATCCGCTGCTGGCGCAAACGTCGTCGAACGCATCGACCCAGGTGCCGGGCCTGAGCTATGCCAATCCGCAGACGGTGACGGGCACCCTGGTCGACCCGTCGTCGGAAGACCGCCAGAAAGCCAAGCGACTCGATCTCGAATACAAGCTGGGCAAGCATTCGCTGCGCGGCGGCATCGACCGCATCGACGTGGAATCGAAGGTGGGCCTGAGCCTGGCCGGCGGCTACCGCTGGAGCTATCAGCGCGCGACCGATCCGAACCGCCCGATCAACGGCGCGTTTGAGACGCCGGCCCAGGGCGGCGGCTACGGCGCGCAGGGCTACTACGTCAGCAAGGACTTGAACGCCAACCTGGCGCGCCCCACCAGCGTGCAATCGGCGCAATACATCCAGGATCACTACCAGGTCACGGAGCGGGTGTTGCTGGACCTGGGCCTGCGCCGCGAACAGTTCACCAACTACAGCACCGACGGCGTAGCCTTCATCTCGCAGCGCAACATGATCGCCCCGCGCGTGGGCGCCACCTGGGATTACCTGGGCGACGGCACCCTGAAATTCTTCGCCAACGGCGGCCGCTACCACCTGCCGGTGCCGTCGAATTTGTCGAGCAACATGGCCAGCCCCTTCCTGGCCACCAGCGAGATGTACACCTACACTGGCGTCGATCCCGTCACGGGCGCGCCGACGGGCCTGCATGCGATCAGCAAGCCGTATTCGGCCAACAATGCGTATGGCCAGAGCCGCGATGCGCGCGAAGTGACGGCCATCGGCTTGAAGCCGCTGTCGCAGGATGAATTCTCGCTCGGTTTCGAACGCGCCCTGAGCAAGAGGCTGGTGGTGGGCGCCAGCGTCCTGTACCGCAAGCTGAACGACACCAACGATGACGTCTGCGACGCGCGCCCGCTGCAAGCCTGGGCCACGCGCAACAGCGTCGACACGAGCAACTGGGGCGGCTTCCAGTGCGCCATCATCAACCCGGGCCGCGACAACAGCCTGATGGTGGACTTCGACGACGGCAAGGGCTTGCGCCGCGTGGACATTTCGGCGGCCGAGTGGGGCAATCCGCTGCCATCGCGCACCTACCGTGCCCTGAACCTGTTCGTCGAGCACCCGTACACGAACGGCTGGTACGGCAAGCTGACCTACACCCTGTCTGCGCTGAAGGGCAATATGGAAGGCCAGACGGACAGCATCGGCGGCGGCGACGTGGGTCTGACGGTCAGCGACGACCACAAGGAACTGATGTACAACGCCTATGGCTACCTGCCGGGCGACCACCGCCATGCGTTCAAGGCCTACGGTTTCATGCAGGTGATCCCGGACGTGACGGTCGGCGCCAACCTGTCGCTGACCTCGGGCGCGCCGCGCAACTGCATCGGCGCGCTGCCCGACAACCTGAAGTTCGAGAACGACTACGGCGATTCCTACTTCTATTGCAATGGCAAGCCGGCGCCGCGCGGCAGCCAGGGCCGCCTGCCGTGGCAAGCCCAGCTGGACATGAATCTGGCCTATACTCCCAGCGCCGTCAAGGGCCTGAGCCTGAAAGTGGACGTGTTCAATGTGTTCAACAGCCAGACCGTGACCCGCTATAACGAAACGCGCGAAGACCATGGCGCCATCGCCCGCAGCTATCTGCAGGTGGCGGGCCGCACGGCGCCGCGTTCCGTGCGCTTCACGGCGGAATACACCTATTAAATTGCAACCGGCCCGCCGTGCGGCGGGCCAGCGACGATCATTACCAATGGAAGCGAGAAGAGACCAATGACGACACAATTCAATCGACGCAATTTCCTGTCCGCCAGCGCCGCGCTGGCCGGTGGCGCCATGGCCGGCAGCGCCTTGCTGCCTGGCGAGGCCAATGCCGCACCTGCCGCCGGCCGCGACAAGGTCCGCCTGGGCCTGATCGGCACGGGCATGCGCGGCCAGGTGCTGCTGGCCGAACTGGTGCGCCGCGACGACGTGGAGGTGGTGGCCCTGTGCGATATCGAACCGATCATGCTGAAGCACGCGCTGGGTCAGGTGGCCAAAGCCGGCAAGCCGCGTCCGCGCACGTATGGCGAAGACCGCGACCAGAAAGCCTACAAGCGCATGCTGGACGCGGGCGGCCTCGATGGCGTGATCATCGCCACGCCGTGGGAATTCCACGCGCCGATGGCGATCGCCGCCATGCAGGCGAAGATCGCCGTCGGCTGCGAAGTGGTGGCCGGCATCACCCTGCAAGACCACTGGGACGTCTTGAATACCCAGCTGAAAACGGGCACGCCGTACATGTTGCTGGAAAACGTGTGCTACCGCCGCGACGTGATGGCGGCGCTGCAGATGGTGCGCTCGGGCCTGTTCGGCGAACTGCTGCACCTGCAGGGCGGCTACCAGCATGATTTGCGCGCCGTCAAATTCAACAGCGGCAATCCGGCCAAGCCGTACGGCGGCGGCGTGGAATTCGGAGAGAAGGGCTGGTCGGAAGCCCATTGGCGCACGCAGCACTCGGTCGAGCGCAACGGCGAACTGTATCCGAGCCATGGCATCGGCCCCTGCGCCATGTACACCAACATCAACCGCGGCAACCGTTTTACGCGCATCAACGCCTTCGCCACCAAGGCGCGCGGCTTGCACGACTACATCGTCAAGCAGCCGGGCGGCGCGCAGCATGCGAACGCCAAGGTGAAATTCAAGCTGGGCGACGTGGTCACCACCACCCTGGCGTGCGAGAACGGCGAAACCATCATCCTGCAGCACGATACGAGCCTGCCGCGCCCGTATTCGCTGGGCTTCCGCGTGCAAGGCACGGACGGCCTGTGGATGGACCTGAACAATGCCATCCATATCGAGGGCGTCAGCAAGCCGCACCAGTGGGACGACTTCAAGGCTTACCAGGACAAGTATGAACACCCCGTCTGGCGCAAGTACGCGGCGCAAGCCGAGGGCGCGGGCCACGGCGGCATGGACTTCTTCGTCATCCACGCCTTTGTCGAAGCATTGAAGGCCAACGCACCGATGCCGATCGATATCTACGATGCCGTCACCTGGAGCGCCATCACGCCGCTGTCCGAGCAGTCGATCGCCGCCAACTTCCAGACCCTGGACTTCCCGGACTTCACGGGCGGGCAGTGGAAGTCGCGCAAGCCGATCTTCGCCCTCGACGGCAAGTACTAAGCACCATCCGCCCGCTACCGCGCCTGCCGCCGTAGCGGGTTTTTTCTTTCCCCATCCGTTTTTCAACCGCGGCGCAGGCGCGCAGGCCCTTGCTCGTCCGCCGCAAGCCGTACCACACCAGGAGACGTTGATGAAACACAGAAGTTCATTGCTCTTTGCATTCCTTCCCGCCATGCCGATGCTGCTGGCGGCCTGCGGCGGCGCCACCGCCACCGGCACGGGCGGCACCGCCTTGCTGGCCGCCAGCGTGGCCGCGCCGGCCACGTCCGCCACCGTGGAACTGGCCGGCAACGCCTTCATCACCAGCGGCGACAAAGGCGCCGTCATCAACGAGCGTGGCCTGTCCGGCTGGAGCAATCCCGATGCCGTCGCCAGCACCTACTTCCGCGTGGCCGGGGCGGGCCCGGTGCAGGTGGCGCTCGACGCCAGCCTGGCCGATGGCGGCAACAGCACCATCCGCGTGAAGATCAACGGCGCGCCGTTCGACGTCAAGCTGGCCGGCAAAGAACGCAAGACCTATGCCGTGGGCACGGTGAACGTGGCGGCGGCCGGCTATGTGAAGGTGGACTTGCAGGGACTGTCGCGCGTGAAGGACACGTTTGGCGACGTTGCGGCGTTGAAGGTGACGTCGAACGCCGCGCTCAATTACGCGAACGACCCGGCCAATTACTACTGGTCGCGGCGCGGCCCGTCCGTGCACATGGGCTACACGGTGCCCGCCAATACCGAGTATTTCTATAACGAGATGACCATTCCCCAGGGTCAGGACGCCATCGGCTCCTACTTCATGGCCAACGGCTTTGGCCAGGGCTACATGGGCATCCAGGTGAAATCGCCGAGCGAGCGCTGGATACTGTTCTCCGTGTGGGATGCCGACAATGGCGCGAAAACCACCCTGGTCAGCAAGGGCGCCGGCGTGGTCGATAATGCGTTCGGCGGCGAGGGCACGGGCGGCCAGACCTATCTGTCGTACAACTGGGCGGCCGGCACGACGTACCGCTTCATCACGCGCGCGCGGCTCGACGGCAATGGCGGCAGCGATTACTCGGCCTGGTTCTTTGCTCCGGAAACGGGCAAGTGGCGCTACATCGCCACCTGGAAGCGGCCGGCGATTTCCACGTATTTGACGGGCGTACATTCCTTCCTCGAGAATTTCATCGATACCCTGGGCTACACGGAACGCCGCGTCCAGTTCGGCAACCAGTGGGCGAGGAACGTTGCCGGCACCTGGTCGGAAGTGACGGCGGGGAGGTTCACCGGCGACGCCACGGCCACCAATGCGCAGCGCATGGATTACGCGGGCGGGCTGGAAAACGGCAAATTCTACCTGCATAACGGCGGCTTTTTTGCCGATGTCGTGAAGACCAGCCAGAACTTCACGCGTCCGGCGACAGGCCAGGCGCCCGCCGTCGACGTAAGCACCTTGCCGATGCAATAGGCCTTGCTGCTTAGCCCGGCCGCTTGCCCGCCATCGCTTCGATGCCGCGATAGTAGGCGAGCGGCCGGCCTATCGTCACGCCCATCAACGCCGCCGCCTGGATGATGTCGTCTGTATCGCGCCGGTACACCACCAGCGCATCCATTTCGTCGCTGCCGCTGCCGTCGATCTGGATCAGCTCATAGCCGCCTTCGTCCACGGCGCGCTGCGCCAGTTCCGTATCGAGCCACTCGAAATAGGGCAGCGCGCTGCCGCGCCCTGCCTGGAGCAGTGCGCAAGGGAAGTCGGGGAAGTCGTCGAACATGTCCTGTATCTGTTCGTGCAGCTCATCGAGCTTGTCGCTCGACGCCATATAGCCGCCCAGGTGCGAGAGGATCGCGACCGCGTAGGCTTGCGCATCGCTGTCGATCCACTCGTCGCGTGGCGCGGAGGGCGCGGCGGTGATGGCGACGACGGCCTCGTCGAGTTCCTCTCCTTCCAGGTCACCGCAGCTCAGTTTGGTCAGCAATTCGGATAGCAGCATGTTCGCCTTTCAATGGGGGATGCATGGCCAGGGTGGCCGGCTTGTTGATGATGTTGCCGATACTATCATTGCCGCCTAGCCGGGCGCGTTCTGCAGAATTTGCAATGCGGGCTACGCCACCGGATACGATCGACAAGGAAATTTGGAAAGAAGCGCGATAAACAAGCCTTTGCAGGGCGCTTGCGCCGCGGTACGGCATGGAGATAGAATGCGAATCATTATTATTTGCGAATCAGGGAGGTGCGACGTGTCGGCTGCCCAACCCGGCGCTCACCAGGAGGTGGGCAGCCTGTATCACGAACACCACCGGTGGCTGCAAGGCTGGCTGCGGCACAAGCTGGGCAACGCCTTTGACGCGGCCGACGTGGCGCACGACACCTTCATGCGCCTGCTCAATCGCGACGAAGCCATCGCCGCGCGCGAGCCTCGCGCCTTTTTGACGACGGTTGCCAAGGGCGTGCTGGGCAATCTGTACCGCCGCCGCGACCTGGAGGCGGCCTACCTGGAAACGCTGGCCAGCCTGCCGGCGCAGCACGCGCCCGATCCCGAGGCGCAGGCGATCCTGCTCGAAGCCCTGTTCGACATCGACCGCCGCCTGGACGGCCTGGCGCCTGCCGTGCGCCGCGCGTTCCTGCTGTCGCAGCTCGATGGCATGCCGCAGGCGGCCATTGCGCTGGAACTGAATGTCTCGCTGGCCACCGTGCAGCGCTACCTGGTCAAAGCCATGCACCAGTGTTTCTTTGCCCATCCGGCATCGTGATGGGCGCCTTGACGCCGGAAGCGGCCAGCCTGCAAGCGGTGGAATGGCTGGTGCGCCTGCAGGCCGGCGACGCCACGCCGGAAGAGGAGCAGGCCTGGCGCGCCTGGCGCGAATGCGACCCGGAACACGAGCAAGCCTGGCAGCATGTGGAAGGCTGCATGGCGCGCATGCGCGCCTTGCCCGCGCCGCTGGCGCACGGCACGCTGGCGCGCAAGCCGGTCCATGCGCAGGCGAATGCGGCGCGGCGCCAGTCGTTGAAATTCCTCGCGCTGCTGGCCGTGGGCGGCGGCGCCTGGCTGGCGGGCGGCGATGAGCAGGCGCGCTTCTGGCTCGCCGACTACCGCACGGACACGGGAGAATTACGCCACGTCGTGCTGGACGACGGCACGCGCATCGCGCTCAATACGGCATCCAGCATCGACGTGCGCTATGACGCGGGCCAGCGCCTGGTGACGGTAGTCAAAGGCGAGATCATGGTCAGCACGGCGCGCGATCCGGCCGGCCGGCCATTTTTCGTGCAAACGGCGCAAGGCCGCTTGCAACCGGTGGGCACGCGCTTTGCCGTGCGCGTGGAAGGAGACCGCACGCAGCTGGGGGTGTTCGCCGGTGCCGTCGACATTCAACTGGAACAGGCGCCCGATGCGGCGCGCAGGCTGCAGGCGGGCCAGCAAACCAGCTTTACGGCGGCGCAGATCGGCGCCGTGCAAGCTTTGCCGGCCGGCGCGGATGCCTGGACGGCCGGCATGCTGGTGGCGCACGACATGCCGCTGGCGGAGTTTGTCGGCGAACTGGCCCGCTACCGCCCTGGGCGCCTGGCCTGCGATCCGGCCATCGCCCATTTGCGCGTGTCGGGCATCTACCCGCTGGCCGACACCACGCAAGTGCTCGACATGCTGACGCGCACCTTGCCCGTCGACGTGCGCCAGACCACGCGTTTCTGGGTGAGCGTGGTGCCGCATCGGCAGCATGCATAAATATTTTCTGAAAAGTGAGGGGTTTGCGATTTTCGCGTGACATAGCCAGTGAACCCTTCATTCACTTTCAGGAAAACAGTCCGCATGCCCAGCACAACCTTTATTCACGTTTCTTCCGCTTCCCGTACCTGCCGCCGCAGCGTGGCGGCGCTGGCTGTCAGCCAGGCCCTGTGGCTGCTCGCCGCCAGCGGCGCTTCCATCTTGGCTCCTTCGGCCCAGGCCGCGAATGCGGCGCGCATCGAGCTGGCGATACCTGCCGGCTCCCTGGAACAGGTGCTGGTGCGTTTCGGTCAGGAGACGGGCACCATGATTTCCTACCAGGCCGCCACCTTGGCGGGCAAGCGCAGCGCCGGCCTGGCGGGCAGCTACAGCGTGGCCGAAGCGCTGGGCGCCATCGTCGCCGGCTCGGGCTTGCGCGCCGTGCCGCAGGCCAACGGCGGTTATGTGCTCGACGCGGCAGCGGCCGAGGGCGGCCAGACCATGCCCGAGATGAAGGTCAGCGCCCGCGCCGATGTGAACGGCGCGACGGAAGGCAGCGGCGCCTACACGACGCAGAGCATGCGCTCGGCCACGCGCCTGGGCTTGTCCGTGCGCGAAACGCCGCAAGCCGTCAGCGTGGTGACGCGCCAGCAGATGGATGACCAGAACCTGCAGACCGTGGAAGAGGTGCTGCAAAACGCGGCTGGCATCGCCATCAACCGCTACGACAGCGACCGCACTTCGTTCTTCGCGCGTGGCTTTTCCATCGCCAGCTACCAGTACGATGGCATTCCGACCACGGTCGACAATGCGTTCAATGTGGGCGACAGCACGCTGGACATGACGGCCTACGACCGGGTCGAGATCGTACGCGGCGCCACGGGCCTGCTGACGGGCGCGGGCGAACCGTCGGCTACCATCAACCTGGTGCGCAAGCGCGCGTCGTCGACGCAGCTGGCCGGCGCGGCGGCCCTGAGCCTGGGTTCCTGGCGGAATGCGCGCGCCAGTGCGGACCTGTCCACACCCCTGAGTGCCGATGGCAAGGTGCGCGGCCGCGTCGTGGCCAGCTACCAGGACAGCGAATCGTATGTGAATCTGTATCATGGCAAGAAGGCCATGGCCTACGCCACCGTGGAGGCGGATCTGGCGCCCGGCAGCGTGCTGATCGCCGGCTATGAATACCAGGACAACCGCCCGCGCGGCGGCATGTATGGCGGCCTGCCGCTGTGGTACGCGGATGGCGAACGGGCCACCTTGTCCCGCTCCGCCACCACGGCCACCACCTGGAGCCGATGGTTCAGCACCAGCCAGACTGCCTTCCTGCGCCTGGAGCAGGAACTGGGCAAGGGCTGGAACCTGACGGCCATGCTGAATCACGGCTGGGGCAATTACTCGGCGGCCGAGCTCTTCGCCAATACCTGGCCGGACAAGGCCACGGGCCAGGGCGTGACGGGCTACGCCGGCTTTTACTCGGGCACGCGTCGCCAGGACAGCGTCGACGCCTATGTACAGGGGCCGCTGCAGCTGCTGGGCCGCAAGCACGACCTGGCGTTCGGCGTCTCGGGCAGCAACCAGTTCGCCAGCAATCCCGGCATTGCCGGCGGCAGCGTCGACTACGGCAATTTCCATCCGTGGCAGGGCGTGACGCCGGAGCCGGACTGGAACGACCCGAATTTCTCGCGCTGGAAGCTGCTCGACACGGTGCAGCAGCGCGGCATCTACGGCACGGCGCGCTTTTCGCTGGCCGATCCCTTGAAGCTGATCGTCGGCGCACGCTACAGCCGCTACAAGGCTGACCACGTCGACGACTGGGGCGGCGGCTATGCGTATGCCAAGCATGCCGTCACGCCGTATGCTGGCCTGGTATGGGATATCGATGCGCAGCATGCGCTGTACACCAGCTACAGCAAGATCTTCAAGCCGCAGGGCTACCAGGACCGGTTTGGCCGCTACCTCGACCCCGTGCAGGGCAAGAATGTGGAAGCGGGCGTGAAGGGCGAGTATTTCGGCGGCAAGCTCAATGCGGCGCTGGCCGTGTTCCGTATCGCGCAAGATGGGCTGGCGCAGGAAGACACGGGCCATTTTGTCGGCAACTCCCTGACGCAGGCGTACTACGCGGCAGCGGGCACCACCAGCAAGGGCGTGGAACTGGACGTGTCGGGCGAACTGGCGCAGGGCTGGAACGTCTCGGCCAGCGTGTCGCACGCGGCGGCCGAGGACAACACGGGCGCGCGCCTGAACAGCTATGTGCCGCAGACCCTGGCGCGCGTGTTTTCCACGTACCAGCTGCCAGGCGGCTGGCGCGCCTTGTCCGTGGGCGGCGGCGTGAACTGGCAGAGCGGCGCCTACCGCGACGCCACGGGACCGAATGGCACGGAGCGCGTGGAGCAGGGCGGCTATGCCGTGGCCAGCCTGATGGCGAAATACGCGCTGTCGCGCCAGCTGTCCTTGCAGGCGAATGTCAACAACCTGTTCGACAAGCATTACTACAGCCAGCTTGGCATGTATAACCAGGGCTACTGGGGCGCGCCGCGCAACGCCAGCGTCACCCTGCGCTACCTCTTCTGATGCGCTTGCCTGGTGCTACAGCGGCCAGGCCTGCTTGGTGACGGCCACGGCGACGATGTAGGCGAAGACCAGCACGGCGAGCGCGAAGGCGGCGCCGCGCACGGCCGGCGTCTTGCCTCGCTTCAGGGCGATGGTGCCCAGCACGATGTAGGCCACCAGCGCGCACAGCTTGGCGGCCAGCCAAGGCTGGCTGCCTGGCGATTGGCCGCTCCACACGGCGAGGGCGATGGCGCTGGCCAGCAGGGCCGTGTCGATCAGGTGCGGCAGGATTTTCACCCAGCGCTGCTGCAAGGCGGGCGAGGCGCGCAGCATCCAGGCGCCGCGCAAGAGGAACAGCGCGCCGCTGGCGGCGGCGCAGCCCATGTGGAAATGCTTGAGGCTCAGATAATCCATGCGTGATGTTGTACGGTGATTGACGGTGGCGCCAGCATAGCCGCCTTTGGCATCCTGCGCCATACGCCGTCGGGATGAGACGGGCCTAAGGCAGGAATTTGACGTAGACGAGTTCCGGATCGCCCTCGTCGAGATGGTCGATCCGGCCGCTGCGCACGAAACCCGCGCCGGCGAACAGCCCTTGCGCGGCGGTGTTGGACTGGTTCGTCGACGTGAACAGTTTGGCCGTCGTGCACGCGTCCGCGGCGGCGGCCAGCAGGCGCCGTCCCACGCCGCAGCGCTGGTGCGCGGGCGAGACCACCACCAGCGAGACAAAATCGTGGCCGAAGAAGTCGCCGTGCGTGAGGACATAGCCGGCCACCTGGCCGGCCCGGATGGCCACCTGGCAGTGGCCCATGCCGACAGCGGCGCGTACTGCCTCGCCGCGCTCCGGGTGCGCCTGGGCATAGGCGTCGCAAGCCAGCATGGCCGCCACATCGCCAGCCTGGGCCGCGCGGGTGATGATGTCGTCTGTTTCGTGCCTGTTCTGCATGCCGCTCCTTTTCTCCAGGCGCCGAGTGTGCCAAAAATGCGCCGGTTTGTAAAACACCCGCCATCCAGGCTAGGCGCGCACCCCGCCATCTAGTCACTTTTGCCGATGCGGCTATCCAGATTGCCTTCCCGGAATCACCCTGTGGCCGATAGTGCCTTTCGCCGCTGCCACGTAAGCTGGTCGGGACGGCTGGCCAGACGGCCAGTGCATTCATGGAGAAACATCGTGGCTACCCTAGATGGCACTAAGAACAACAGTAGTAACAAGGCAGTCGAACCGGGCATGCGGCGCAAGCAGGCGTCCGTATTGATCAGCAGTACCTTTGCATTTACCATCTGCTTTGCAGTCTGGATGATGTTTGCCGTACTGGGCATCCCCATCAAGACCAGCCTGGGTTTGACTGAAACGCAATTCGGCCTGCTGGCCGCCATGCCCGTGCTGACGGGCTCCCTCGTGCGGGTGCCATTGGGCATCTGGACGGACAAATACGGCGGACGCCGCGTCTTCTTCTGGCTGATGCTGGCCAGCGTGGTGCCGATCTACCTGATCTCCTACGCCACCGCCTACTGGCATTTCCTCGTGCTGGGCATGTTCGTGGGCCTGGCGGGCGGCTCGTTTTCCGTCGGCACGCCGTACGTGGCGCGCTGGTACGAGAAGGAGCGCCGCGGCCTGGCGATGGGCATCTTCGGCGCCGGTAACTCCGGTTCCGCGCTGACCAAGTTCGTCGCGCCCGGCATCGTCGCCGCCTTCGGCTGGCAGATGCTGCCCAAGGTGTATGCGGTGGCCATGCTGGCCACGGCCATCATCTTCTGGCTGTTTTCGTACACGGACAAATCGCACCTGGCGCCATCGGGCGAAAGTTTTTCGGCGCAGATGAAGGTGCTGAAGGATCCGCGCGTGTGGCGCTACTGCCAGTACTACTCTGTGGTGTTCGGCGGCTACGTGGCGCTGGCCCTGTGGATGACGAAGTACTACGTGGCCGAATATGGCTTTGACTTGAAGCACGCGGCGCTGCTGGCCGCCTGCTTCTCGCTGCCGGGCGGCGTGCTGCGCGCGGTGGGCGGCTGGATCTCCGACAAATACGGTGCGGCGAAAGTCACCTGGGCCGTGATGTGGGTGTGCTGGGTGTGCTTCTTCCTGCTGTCGTATCCGCAAACGCAGATGGTGATCGAGACCGTCACGGGGCCGCTGGCCTTCCATATCGGTCTGTCGCCGCTGTGGTTCACCGTGCTGCTGTTCATCGTCGGCATCGCCATGGCTGTCGGCAAGGCATCCGTCTTCAAGTTCATCGGCGATGATTTTTCCGACAACATTGGCGCCGTCTCGGGCGTGGTGGGTCTGGCCGGCGGCCTGGGCGGCTTCATCCTGCCCGTGATGTTCGGCGCCCTGGTGGACTTCACGGGCGTGCGTTCGAGCTCCTTCATGCTCCTGTACGGCACCGTCTGCGTTTCCCTCGTCTGGATGCATTTCTCGTTCAAGCCGCTGCGCGCGGCACCAACTACTCAACCTGCAGGAGTACAAGCATGAGCCGCTATATGATCAATACCTGGGAGCCGGAAACACCGAGCTTCTGGCAAAGCACGGGCAAGGCCACGGCCGCGCGCAATCTGTGGATCTCGATTCCCGCGCTGCTGCTGGCGTTCGCCGTGTGGATGGTGTGGAGCGTGGTGGTGGTCAACCTGCCCAACATCGGTTTTACCTACAGTAACAACCAGCTGTTCTGGCTGACGGCCTTGCCGGGCCTGTCCGGCGCCACCTTGCGCATCTTTTACTCGTTCATGGTACCGATCTTCGGCGGCCGCCGCTGGACGGCCATTTCCACGGGTTCGCTGCTGATTCCCGCCATCGGCATCGGCCTGGCCGTGCAGGACGTGAACACCGGTTATCCGACCATGCTGATCCTGGCGCTGCTGTGCGGTTTCGGCGGCGGCAATTTCGCCTCGTCGATGGCCAACATCAGCTTTTTCTATCCGAAGGCCAGCAAGGGCTTCGCGCTGGGCATGAATGCGGGCCTGGGCAACCTGGGCGTATCGGTGGTGCAGTTCGTCGTGCCGCTGGTGATCACCTTCGCCGTCTTCGGCGCCTGGGGCGGCGATTCGCTCACCTGGGTCAAGAATGGCGTGAGCAAGGAGATGTGGCTGCAAAACGCGGGCTTCATCTGGGTGCCGTTCATCGCGCTGTCCACCTTGCTGGCCTGGTTCGGCATGAATGACCTGGCATCGGCCAAGGCCTCGTTTTCCGAACAGGCCGTGATCTTCAAGCGCAAGCACAACTGGCTCATGTGCTGGCTGTATACGGGCACCTTCGGCTCCTTCATCGGTTACTCGGCCGCGTTTCCGCTGCTGATCAAGATCCAGTTCCCCGACGTCAACCCGCTCGATTACGCCTTCCTGGGACCGTTGGTCGGCGCCCTGGCGCGTGTCGCCGGCGGCGTGATTTCCGACAAACTGGGCGGCGCCCGCGTTACCCTGTGGTCGTTCCTCTTGATGATAGGCGCCGTGCTGGGCGTGCTGTACTTCATGCCGCAAGCGGGCGGAAGTGTGCACACTGCGGGCAGCTTCAACGGCTTCTTCTGGATGTTCATGCTGCTGTTCGCCGGCACGGGCATCGGCAATGCGTCGACCTTCCGCATGATCCCCGTGATCTTCCTGACGGAGCACCAGCGCGCGGCGGCCGGCAAGGGCAAGGCGGCGCAGGAGCAGGCCATCGTCGACGCCAACAAGGAAGGCGCGGCCGTCCTGGGCTTCACCTCGGCCGTGGCTGCGTATGGCGCCTTCTTCATCCCGAAAAGCTATGGCACCTCGATTGCGCTGACGGGCAGCCCCGACGCGGCCCTGTGGTGCTTCATCGGCTTTTATGTCAGCTGCATCGCGATCACCTGGTGGTGCTATGCGCGCAAGAATGCGCCGATGCCTTGCTAAAGTTGGAATGTCTGGCAAGTCGTTCTTGCCAGACGTTGAGGAAATGAGAGTATGTCATGGAAGAACTGGAAAAATTCGTCAACGGCTTCAGCCTGTTTCAGCAGCAGTATTTCAGCGAGCCGCAAACCTTGTACGACAGCCTGCGCGACGGGCAGCGGCCTTCGACCTTGCTGATCGGCTGCTGCGATTCGCGCGTCGACCCCATGCTGCTGACGGGCAGCGACCCGGGCGACATGTTCGTCGTGCGCAATATCGCCAACCTGGTGCCGCCGTGCACGCCCGACGCGCCGCCCGGCGTCAGTTCGGCCATCGAGTTCGCCGTCTGCAAGCTGGAAGTGGCCAGGGTCATCGTGCTGGGCCATGCGCGCTGCGGCGGCATCCGCGCGCTGCTGGAACCGCAGCCGCGCGCGGAAGGCCAGGAAACGGACTTCGTGGGACAGTGGATGCGCATCGCCGAACCGGTGGCGCAAAGGGTGCGGCGTGACCTGGCGCACCGCTCATCGGAGGAACAGCACCATGCGTGCGAACTGGCCAGCATCCTGCAGTCGCTGGACAACCTGCTCACCTACCCGTGGCTCAAGCGCCGGGTGGAGCAGGGCGTATTGAAACTGCATGGCTGGTATTTCGACATCGACAGCGGGGCGCTGATGGCCTATTCGGCGCGCCAGCAGCAGTTTTTGCCGCTCGTCTGTCCGATAGAGCGGGCGCGCCATCTGCATGAGCGCCCTTGGCCGGATGCGGCCAGGTAATCCGAAACGTGGCGCCAACAATGTGTCGGATTACGCTACGCTAATCCGACCTTGTGGTAGGTCGGAATAGCCCGCAGGGCGTAATCCGACAACTCCCCTCAGCTAAAACGCAATAAATCCCCGCTGCGGTCAAACGCCAGCAGGCTGTCGATGCGGCCTTGCTCGATCGCCGTCACCATGGCGCGCAGGGGCGCTTCGCATTCCTGCGCGGCTGGCGGCTGGCCCTCGCGACCCGCCAGTCCCGCCACGAAGACCACGTCCCAGTGCGTCTGCATCTGTTTCGACTCCTCCTTCAATGTCTCGAAGCTGCCCAGTTCCTCGGGCAGCTTGTCGGCGCACATCACGGGCGTGAGGGACTTGCCCTGGCCGCCAGGCTGGGCCTGCGCCTGGGTAAAGGTGAACAGCAGGCGTTGCGGCTGCTCCTGGTTGCGGGCGCTGTGCAGCAGGCTGGCGTAATCGGTAATCGACATGATGCTCTTTCTCTGTGTTGAACGATGACGACAGGTATACCGCAGCACGGTCGCGGCGCCCATAGGCAATAGTGACTATCCGGGTGACTACGCGCCTATGCATTCCTGGTGCCGGAAACCGACTTCTTGCCAATACCGCCGGGCACGGCGCGTCGATAGACTGTTTGTATCGACGCGTGGGCCATCCGGCTTGCAGCGTTTTTATGACCTGGCGCCGCTCCGGCGGCGCAATGTGGAGGTAGCATGAGTCACTTTCTGGACCGTCTTAAATTTTTTAGCAAGCCCGCCGAGCCGTTCTCGAACGGCCATGGCACCGTGGTCGACGAAGACCGCACCTGGGAAAACGCCTACCGCCAGCGCTGGCAGCACGACAAGATCGTGCGTTCCACGCATGGCGTGAACTGTACCGGCTCGTGCAGCTGGAAGGTGTACGTCAAGAATGGCCTGATCACCTGGGAAACCCAGCAAACCGATTACCCGCGCACGCGCCCCGACCTGCCCAACCACGAACCGCGCGGCTGCCCGCGCGGCGCCAGCTATTCCTGGTACGTGTATTCGGCCCAGCGCGTGAAATACCCGATGGTGCGCGGCCGCCTGATGGAAATGTGGCGCGAAGCGCGCAAGACCATGGACCCCGTCACGGCCTGGGACTGGATCAGCCAGGACCCCGTGCGCTCGCAGCAATACAAATCCATCCGCGGCCTGGGCGGCTTCGTGCGCGCCACGTGGGAAGAATCGAATGAAATCATCGCCGCCGCGAACGCGCTGACGATCAAGAAATACGGCCCGGACCGCATCGTCGGCTTCTCGCCGATTCCCGCCATGTCCATGGTCAGCTACGCCTCCGGCACGCGCTACCTGTCGCTGATCGGCGGCGTGGCCCTGAGCTTCTACGACTGGTACTGCGACTTGCCGCCGGCCAGCCCGCAAGTGTGGGGCGAGCAGACGGACGTGCCGGAATCGGCCGACTGGTATAACTCGACCTATCTGATGGTGTGGGGCTCGAACGTGCCGATGACGCGCACGCCGGACGCCCACTTCTACACGGAAGTGCGCTACAAGGGCACGAAAACCGTGGCCATCTCGCCCGATTACGGCGAAATGGTGAAGTTCGGCGACATCTGGCTGGCGCCGAAACAGGGCACGGACGCCGCGCTGGCGCTGGCCATGGGCCACGTCATCCTCAAGGAATTCCACTCGGAAGGGCAGAGCGCCTACTTCCGCGACTATGCGCGCCAGTACACGGACTTCCCCATGCTGGTGCTGCTCAAGGAGCATAACGGCACTCTGGTGCCCGATTACTTCCTGCGCGCTTCGCACCTGGACAACAACCTCGACGAAACCAACAATCCGGAATGGAAAACCCTCGTCATCGACGAAACCACGGGTGCGATCACGGCGCCGGCCGGCTCCATCGGCTTCCGCTGGGGCGAGTCGGGCAAGTGGAACCTGGAACAGAAGGCGGGCGGCAGCGGCGCGCCCATCGTGCCGATGCTCTCCATGATCAACGACAGCGACGCCGTCACGGAAGTGGGTTTTGCCTACTTCGGCGGCAAGGACGCGTCCGACATGCTGCTGCGCAAGGTACCGGTGAAAACCATCCGCCTGGCCGACGGCACCACGGGCCTCGTCACCACGGTGTTCGACCTGACCCTGGCCAACTACGGCATCGACCGTGGCCTGGGCGGCGAAAACGTGGCGGAAAGCTATGACGACGACGTGCCGTACACCCCCGCGTGGCAGGAAAAGCACACGGGCGTGAAACGCGCCGACGTCATCACCGTGGCGCGCCAGTTCGCGGAAAACGCGGACCAGACGCGCGGCAAGAGCATGGTCATCGTGGGCGCCGGCCTGAATCACTGGTACCACATGGACATGACGTATCGGGGCATCATCAACATGCTGATGATGTGCGGCTGTATCGGCCAGTCGGGCGGCGGCTGGGCCCATTACGTGGGCCAGGAAAAGCTGCGTCCGCAAACGGGCTGGACGCCTTTGGCCTTCGCCCAGGACTGGGTGCGCCCGATGCGCCAGATGAACGGCACCTCGTTCTTCTATGCCCACACGAGCCAGTGGCGCCACGAGAAGCTGGAGACGGGCGACATCGCCTCGCCATCGGCGGCCAGCGGCACGGGCGACCTGACCCTGCTCGACTACAACGCCAAGGCCGAGCGCATGGGCTGGTTGCCATCGGCGCCGCAGCTGCAGACCAATCCGCTGGAAGTGGCCAGGGCCGCCAAGGCGGCAGGGCAGGCGCCGGCCGCGTATGCGCTCGACCAGATCAAGGCGGGCCAGCTGCAGTTTTCGTGCGACGATCCGGACAACCCGGCCAACTTCCCGCGCAATATGTTTGTCTGGCGCTCGAACATCCTGGGCAGCTCGGGCAAGGGCCACGAATACTTCCTGAAATACCTGCTGGGCACGCAAAACGGCTTGCTCAGCGACGAAGACGACTGCATCACGCCGAAGCAGGTGAAAGTGCGCCCGGCCGCCGAAGGCAAGCTCGATCTGCTGGTGGTGCTGGACTTCCGCATGTCGACCACCTGCCTGTACGGCGACGTGGTGCTGCCGACGGCCACCTGGTACGAAAAGGACGATCTGAATACCTCGGACATGCATCCGTTCATCCATCCGCTGTCCGAAGCCGTGCAGCCCCTGTGGCAATCGAAGTCGGACTGGGAAATCTACAAGGGGCTGGCCGAGAAATTCTCGGAAATCGGCGGCGAACTGCTGGGCACCCAGCAAGACATCATCCTCACGCCGCTGATGCACGACACGCCGGGCGAACTGGGCCAGCCCTTCGATCCCAAGGATTGGCGCGCCGGCGAATGCGATGCGATTCCCGGCAAGACCATGCCGAACATGACGGTGGTCGAGCGCAATTACCGCGACGTCTACAAGAAGTTCACCTCGATCGGACCGCTGCTGGAAACCATCGGCAATGGCGGCAAGGGCATTTCCTGGAAGACGGGCCATGAAGTCGAGGTCCTGCGCGGCATCAACCGCACGGTGCTCGATGAAGGCGTGTCGAAGGGCCAGCCGCGCCTCGATACGGCCATCGATGCGGCCGAGATGATCCTGTCGCTGGCGCCGGAAACGAATGGCCACGTGGCCGTCAAGGCCTGGGCCGCGCTGTCCGCCATCACGGGACGCGAGCACACGCATCTGGCGCTGCCGCGCGAGCATGACAGCATCCGCTTCCGCGACGTGCAGGCGCAGCCGCGCAAGATCATTTCCTCGCCCACCTGGTCGGGCCTGGAAAGCGAGGAAGTTAGCTACACGGCCGGCTATACCAACGTGCATGAACTGATTCCATGGCGCACCCTGACGGGCCGCCAGCAGTTCTACCAGGATCACCTGTGGATGCGCGACTTCGGCGAGGGACTGTGCGTGTACAAGCCGGCCATCAACACGAAGACGACGGAAGCGCTGCTGGGCACCAAGCCGAACGGCAACAAGGAACTGGCGCTGAACTTTTTGACGCCGCACCAGAAATGGGGCATCCACTCCACGTATTCGGACAACCTGCGCATGCTGACCCTGTCGCGCGGCGGACCGCACGTGTGGCTGTCGGAGACCGACGCGCAAGCTGCCGGCATCGTCGACAACGACTGGATCGAGGTCTTCAACGTGAACGGCACCCTGACGGCGCGCGCCATCGTCAGCCAGCGCATCCCGGCCGGCATGACGATGATGTACCACGCCCAGGAAAAGATCATCAACGTGCCCGGCGCGGAGATGACGGGCAAGCGGGGCGGCATCCATAACTCGGTGACGCGCGCCGTGCCCAAGCCGACGCACATGATCGGCGGCTACGCCCAGCTGGCCTACGGCTTCAATTACTACGGCACGGTGGGCTCCAACCGCGATGAATTCGTATTGGTGCGCAAGATGAACAAGGTCGACTGGCTCGAAGGGCCATTGGAAACAGAAGACGGGAGCATGGTATGAAAATCAGAGCGCAAATCGGCATGGTGCTGAACCTGGACAAGTGCATCGGCTGCCACACCTGTTCCGTCACCTGCAAGAACGTGTGGACCAGCCGCGACGGCGTCGAGTACGCATGGTTCAACAACGTGGAAACCAAGCCCGGCATCGGCTATCCGAAGCAGTGGGAAAACCAGGACAAGTGGAATGGCGGCTGGCGCCGCACGGACGCTGGCAAGATCGAGCCGCGCCAGGGCAGCCGCTTGAAGATCCTGGCCAATATCTTCGCCAATCCGAACCTGCCCGCCATCGACGAGTACTACGAGCCGTTCACCTACGACTACGAGCACCTGCAAAGCGCGCCGCTGTCGCAGACGCCGCCGACTGCCCGTCCGATCTCCGTGCTGACGGGGAAAAAGATGGAAAAAATCGAGTGGGGTCCGAACTGGGAAGATGACCTGGGTGGCGAGTTTGCCCAGCGCAGCAAGGACAAGCTGTTCGACAACATGCAGAAGGAGATGTACGGCACCTTCGAAAACACCTTCATGATGTATCTGCCGCGTCTGTGTGAGCATTGCCTCAACCCGACGTGCGTGGCGTCTTGCCCGTCCGGCTCCGTGTACAAGCGCGAAGACGACGGCATCGTGCTGATCGACCAGGACAAGTGCCGCGGCTGGCGCATGTGCATCTCCGGTTGCCCGTACAAGAAGATTTACTACAATTGGTCGTCCGGCAAGGCGGAGAAGTGCACCTTCTGCTTCCCCCGCATCGAGGCCGGCCAGCCTACCGTGTGCTCGGAAACGTGCGTGGGCCGCATCCGCTACCTGGGCGTGCTGCTGTACGACGCCGACAAGATCGAGGCTGCCGCCTCCGTGCCGCAGGAGCAGGACCTGTACCAGGCGCAATTGGACCTGTTCCTCGATCCGCACGATCCGGCCATCATCGCCGAGGCGCGCCGCCAGGGCATCCCGGACCTTTGGCTGGAAGCGGCCGTCAAGTCGCCCGTCTACAAGATGGCCGTCGAGTGGAAGGTGGCGTTCCCGCTGCATCCCGAATACCGCACCTTGCCGATGGTGTGGTACGTGCCGCCCCTGTCGCCGATCCAGGCGGCCGCCGAATCGGGCAAGCTGGGCGTGAACGGCATGCTGCCGGACACCCAAAGCCTGCGCATTCCCGTGCAGTACCTGGCCAATTTGCTGACGGCCGGCGACCAGCCTCCCATCGTCACGGCGCTGGACCGCATGCTGGCCATGCGTGCCTACATGCGCAGCAAGACGGTCGAGAAGGTGGAGAACCTCACGGTGCTGAAACAGGTGGGATTGACCCAGGCGCAGGTGGAGGACATGTACCACATCATGGCCATCGCCAATTACGAAGACCGCTTCGTCATCCCCAGCAGCCACAAGGAAATGGCCGAGGACAGCTTCAACGAGAAGGGTTCGTGCGGCTTCAGCTTCGGCAACGGCTGCTCGGACGGCAGCAGCGAGCCGACCTTGTTCGGCAAGAAAAAGCACGGTTCGGCCATCTTCATGCAGATGCCGAAGTCGCGCAAAACGGCGCCAGGCGCTTAAGGAGCTGATATGGAACACGCTATGCATCACTACCAAGTCCTCTCGCGCCTGCTGCTGTACCCGGAGCCCGAGCTGATCGCGCACCTGCCGCAACTCGAGGCCGCGCTGGCGGCCGTGCCGCAGCAGCACGCGCTGTTGCTGCCCTTGCTGGCGCACCTGGAAAGCAGCAGCCTGATCGACCTGCAGCAGCAGTACGTGGCCACCTTCGACCGCAATCCCTCGCACTCGCTGCACCTGTTCGAGCATATCCACGGCGAATCGCGCGACCGGGGCCAGGCCATGGTCGACCTGATGGAGGAATACAAGCGCCACGGCCTGCAAATGGTGGGCGACGACTTGCCCGACTTCGTGCCCCTGTTCCTGGAGTTTTTGGCGCAGCTCGACGAGGCAGTCTCGGCGCCGCTGCTGGGCGACGCCGTCCACGTGCTGGCCCACATCGGCCGCAAGCTGACGGCCAACGGCAGCCCGTATGCGCCCGTCTTCACAGTGCTCGAACGCCTGAGCCCCGTGGCGGCCGAAATGCTGGCCGAACCGCCGGTGCGCGACATGGATGAAGCGCTGGAAACCTTCGGTCCCGGTGCGGACGGCGTCGAGCCGCTGCTGCGCCAAAGTATGGGCCAAGGTCTGGGCCAGGTCGCGGGCGGCATCCATCCCGTGCATTTTCACCCGCAGCCGCGGCGCGCCGCCTAACTGGCCCACTGCGCCCGCATGAGGAGAGTACATCATGAGTAATTATTTGCATCAATTTGTGTATGGCATCTATCCATACATCGCGCTGGCCATCTTTTTCCTGGGCAGCCTGATCCGTTTCGACCGCGAGCAATACACGTGGAAATCCGATTCCAGCCAGCTGCTGCACCGCGGCAGCCTGCGCCTGGGCAATATCCTGTTCCACATCGGCATCATCGGCCTGCTGTTCGGCCATGCGGCCGGCTTGCTGACCCCCGTCTGGGTGTGGGATACCTTGGGCGTGTCGCATAGCCTGAAGCAGGGCGTGGCCATGGCGGCCGGCGGCGTGATGGGCGGCCTGTGCCTGGCCGGCATCCTGATCCTGCTGACGCGCCGCTTCGGCAATGCACGGCTGCGCGCCGTCACCACGGCCGGCGACAAGCTGGTGATGCTGTGGATCTTGCTGACCTTGCTGCTGGGCCTGTCGTCTATCTTTGTGTCGGCTTCGCATATGGATGGCCACATGATGGTCTTGCTGATGAACTGGGCGCAGCACATCGTCACCTTCCGCGGCGACGCCGCCAGCTTCATCGTCGATGCGCCGCTGGTGTTCAAGCTGCACCTGTTCATGGGCATGTCGCTGTTCGTCATCTTCCCGTTCACCCGCCTGGTGCATGTGTGGAGCGGCTTTGGCGCTGTTGCTTACCTTGGCCGCGCCTATCAACTGGTGCGCCGCCGTTAAGAAAGGAGTCATATCATGGGAATCTCCGTCAATGGCATCGACATCGACGATGCCGACATCGCGCAGGAATTGCCGCATCACGACGGTGCCGGCAATCCGCTGAAACAGGCCGTGCATGAACTGGTGCTGCGCCGGCTGCTGCTGGGCGAGGCCGGACGCCTCGGCGTGCAGGGCGGCAGCGATGACGACCGCATCGAGGCGCTGTTCGCGCAGGAAGTGCGCGTGCCGCCCGCCGACGATGCGGCTTGCCGCACCTTTTATGCGCAACGCCCGCAGCTGTTTCGCAGCGGCGCGCTGGTCGAGGCGCGCCACATCCTGTTTCAGGTGACACCGGAGGCGCCTTTGGAGCTGCTGCGCACGACGGCGCAAGCCGTGCTCGATGCCCTGAAACTGGCGCCCGAGCGCTTCGCCGAACTGGCGGCGCAGTACTCGAACTGCCCGTCCGGCGCCTTGGGCGGGAGCCTGGGCCAGCTGTCGCCGGGCCAGAGCGTGCCGGAATTCGACGCCCTGGTGTTCCGCCTGGAAGAGGGCGCGCTGGCCGGCCACTTGCTGGAAACGCGCTTCGGCTACCACATCGTGCAGGTGCAGCGCCGGGTCGAAGGCCAGGCCATCGCCTACGAAGCCGTGCAGGCGCAAATCGCCGACCGGCTGGCGCGGGCGGCGTGGCAGCGCGCCGTGCACCAGTATCTGCACTTGCTGGTGGGGCGCGCGGACATCGCCGGCATCGAGCTGGAAGGCACAGCCAGTCCGCTGGTTCAGTAAGTAGAAATGCGTAGCTAAAAAGGCGTAGGCCGCTAGGCCTTCTGGGGCACAGCCAGATCGTGCCCCAGCCTTTACAATCAAGGAAGAAACAGGAGTAGCGTCATGGGTAGCGTCAAGTTGCAGGACCGTTTTGGCCGTTCGATCGATTATGTGCGGCTGTCCGTCACCGACCGCTGCGATTTGCGCTGCGGTTATTGCATGCCCAAGGGTTTTCGCGGCTTCGAGGAGCCGAAGGACTGGCTGACGTTCGACGAGATCGAGCGCCTGCTGGGCATTTTTGTGCGTCTCGGCACGCGCCGCGTGCGCCTGACGGGCGGCGAGCCCCTGTTGCGGCGCAACCTGCCACAGCTGGCGCAAAGGCTGTCCGCGCTGCCCGGTCTGGACGATCTGTCGCTGTCGACCAACGCCACCCAGTTGGGCAAGCATGCCGCGGCCTTGCGCGCGGCGGGCGTGGACCGCATCAACGTCAGCCTCGATTCGCTCGACCGCGCCTGCATGCAGCAGATCACGGGGCGCGACAGCCTGCAGCCGATTCTCGATGGCCTGATGGCGGGCAAGGCGGCCGGTTTCGATCCGATCAAGATCAATATGGTGGCCATGCGGGGCGTCAATGACGGCCAGATCGAGGCCATGGCGGCGTTTTGCATCGAGCAGCAGTTCATCCTGCGCCTGATCGAAGCCATGCCGATGGGCAGCACGGGCCGCAATGCCAGCTACATGCCGCTGGGCCCCGTGCGCGAACGCCTGGCGGCCCGCTTTGGCCTGGTGCCGCAGGCGATGGAACTGGGTGGCGGGCCGGCGCGCTACATGGCGACCCCCGACGGACGCTCGAGCATCGGCTTCATCACGCCCATGTCGCAGCATTTTTGCGCCACCTGCAACCGCGTGCGCCTGTCCGTCGATGGTACCCTGTACCTGTGCCTGGGCCAGGAAGAAAAATTCGCGTTTGGCCCCATGCTGCGCGGCGGGGCCACGGATGCGCAGATCGAAGCGGCGATCCGCGCCGCCATCGAACTCAAGCCGCAGCAGCATGATTTCAATACGCAGCCCGATAAAATCATCCGGTTCATGGCACAGACGGGCGGCTGAGGCAGTTTGCATTCACATTCAAGGGCGGTATGAAATTCAAGGCGATGTTTTCCTCCTGGCAGAAGCTGTCGACCAAGATCGTCGGCGCGCTGCTGCTCATGTTGGTGCTGGCCCTGAGCGCCATCGGCTGCACCCTGTTCCTGTCGTGGCAGCTCGAAGGCAGTTCGGCCGCCATCAACGAGACGGGCCGGCTGCGCATGCAGACTTACCGCCTGACCCTGCTGCTTGCCAGCGACGCCCGCGAACAGGCGCGCCAGCAGGTGCTGCTGATCGACGAGACCCTGGCCAAGATCGGCCACGGCGACCCGCAGCGCCCCTTGTTCCTGCCTCCCAGCACGGCCATCAAATCCGAATTCGAGCGCATCGGCACCGCCTGGCGCGGCGCCTTGCGCCCGGCCGCGCTGGCCGCCGATTCCGCCGCGCGTGCGCGCCAGTTCGAGCATGACGCCGACACCTTTGTGGGCCAGGTCGATCAATTGGTGCGCCTGATCGAGCACGATAGCGAGCAGCGCACCTTCTGGCTGCGCGGCTCGCAGCTGATCCTCGTCGGCATGGCCGTCATCGGCACGGTCAGCATGATTTACCTGATGTTCATGCTGATCATCGAGCCGGTGACGCGGCTGCGCCTGGGTATGCAGCGCATGAAGGAACGCGATTTCAGCGTGCGCCTGGCCGTCGAAAGCAATGACGAATTCGGCCAGCTGGCCAGCGGCTTCAACCAGATGGCCGACCGCCTGCAGGCGCTGTACGGCAATCTGGAAGAGGGCGTGCGCAGCAAGACGGCCACGCTCGAATACCGCAACCGCGAACTGGCGCTGCTGTACGAAAGCGCGGCCTTTTTGCAGCGCCCGCAACCGCTGGAAGACATCTGCGGCGGCTTCATGCAGCGCATCGTCGATTATTTCGAGGCCGACGGCTCCACCGTGCGCGTGCTCGACGCCGAGCGGGGCAACCTGCACATGGTGGTGCATACGGGCCTGTCCGAAGAACTGGTGGCGTCCGAGCATTGCCTGAAGGTGGGCGACTGCCTGTGCGGCACGGCCGTCGAGATGAAGGTGGCGAAGGTGCACGACATGCGCCGCATCGACAAGGCGCACGAGCTGCGCTGCCACCGCGAGGGTTTTGCCACCGTTTCCGTCTTCCACATCCATGCGCACGAACAGCACCTGGGCTTTTTCAACCTGCATTTCCGCCATGCGCGCGTGTTTTCCGCGCGCGAGCTTGCCTTGCTGGAAACCCTGGGCCAGCTGCTGGGCATCGCGCTGGAAAACCTGCGCCTGGCCGCGCGCGAGCGCGAAATGGCTATTTCCGAAGAGCGCAACCTGGTGGCGCAGGGCCTGCACGACAGCATCGCGCAAAGCCTCAACTTCCTCAACCTGCAGGTGCAGATGCTCGACGACTCCGTGCGCAACGCGCGCTTCGACGAGGTGGCGGGCATCGTGCCGGCCCTGCACGCGGGCGTGAAGGAAAGCTACGAGGACGTGCGCGAACTGCTGGCCAATTTCCGCAGCCGCCTGATGGAAGATGACCTGATCGGCTCCCTGCGCGCGGCGCTCGACAAATTCCGCCGCCAGACGGGCATCGATGCCGAGCTGCTGGCCGACGTCGACGGCGCGCCATTCCCCCGCGAGCAGCAATTGCAGTTATTATTCATCGTGCAGGAAGCGCTGTCGAACATCCGCAAGCACGCGCAGGCCAGCCACGTCGAGGTGCGCCTCGCCGATCATCAGGATTTTACGCTGACGATCAGCGACAATGGCGTCGGCTTCGACGCTGCCGCCGTGCTGGAAAAGGGCGACAGCCATGTCGGCATCCACATCATGCGCGAGCGCGCGCAGCGCATCGAGGCCACGTTCGACGTGCATGCCTGTCCCGGCGGCGGCACGACCGTCGAACTGCATCTGTCGCGCGAGCAGCGCCGCGCCGCCTAAGCCACTATCAGAAAGTATAAAAAATGGAGACTCCCGATAAACCGATCACCGTCATGCTGGTGGACGACCACGCGCTGTTCCGCAGCGGCATACGCTCGCTGCTGCAGCGCCACACGGAATTTTCCGTCGTGGGCGAGGCCGCCGACGGCGTGGAAGGCATCAAGCGCGCCATCCAGCTGCAGCCCGACGTGGTGCTGCTGGACCTGAACATGGCCGGCATGTCCGGCGTGGAAGCGCTGCAGCTGATGCAGCACGACTGCCCCGACACGGCCATCGTCATGCTGACCGTGTCGGAAGACGCCGAAGACCTGGCCACGGCCCTGCGCGCGGGCGCCTGCGGCTATCTGATCAAGAATATCGACGCCGACTACCTGGTGCGCGCCATCCGCCGCGCGGCGGCCGGCGAAGTCGTCATCGCCGAAGCCATGACGGGCAAGCTGGTGGCGCAGCTGCAGGCGGGCACGCGGCGCGAGGAGCCCGTGTCGGAGCTGGACAAGCTCACGCCCCGTGAAAAGGAAATCATCGACTGCCTGTCGCGCGGCGAGAGCAACAAGGGCATCGCGCGCACCCTGGACCTGGCCGAAAGCACGGTCAAGATCCACGTGCAGAACGTGCTGAAAAAACTCAACCTCACGAGCCGCGTGCAGGCGGCCGTGTACGCGGTCGAGCACCGCCAGGGGAAGTAGCCCGATTTGGGGTCTGACCCGCCGGGCCGGACCCCATGGCTATTATCTCTAGTCCTTTATGCCGATGGCGGCATCTGCGCTTTTAAAGTAGTATATTGAATATATCTTTAAAGGCGACTCCATCATGGCCATCACCCCGATCAGCGAACCTTCTTCCTCTCCCGCCGCCTCCGGCGCGGCGCCCTGGCAATCCGGCCACGCCGTCTGGCAACTGGGTTTCCGCCCGTTCTACCTGCTGGCGGCCGTGTTTGCGGCCGTCGCCATACCCCTGTGGCTGGCCAGCTATGCGGGCTGGCTGACGGGCGGTCTGCACGTGGGACTGGGCTGGCACATGCACGAGATGGTGTTCGGCTTCGCCGTGGCCGTCGTCGTGGGTTTCCTGTACACGGCGGGGCGCAACTGGACGGGCTTGCCGACGCCGCACGGCGCGCCGCTGATGGCGCTGGTGGCGTTGTGGCTGGCGGGGCGCGTGGCCATGCTGTGCGGCCCCGGCCTGCTGGCGGCGCTGGTCGAGTGGCTGTTCCTGCCGCTGGCCGCCTGGCCCCTGTACCGCGTGCTGCGCCGCTCGGGCAATACGCGCAACCTGTTCCTCGTCGGTCTGCTGGCCTTGCTGGCGCTGGCCAACGGCCTGTTTCACGCGGCCGTGCTGGGCGCTCTGCCGCTGTCGCTGTTTGTGCCGGTGCAGGCGGCCATCTTCATCATTGTGCTGATCGAATCGGTGATCGGCGCGCGCGTCATTCCCATGTTTACCCGCAATGGCGCGCCGGGCAGCACGCCGGTGGCCAGTCCGCAGCGCGCGCTGGTCGCCGTGGCCTGCATGGCGGCCGCCGCGATCGCGTGGCTGGCCGGCGCGCCGGCCTGGCTGACGGCGCCGCTGGCGTTGTGTGCTGCCGGCGTGTCGCTGGCCAATCTGCTGGCGTGGCAGCCGCAGCGCACGGTGCGCGTGCCGCTGCTGTGGATATTGCACCTGTCGTATGCGTGGATCGGCATCGGCTTCGCGCTGCTGGCGGCCGCCAGCCTGGGCCTGCTGCCGGCCAGCGCCGCCTTGCACGCGCTGACGGTGGGCTCGATGGCGGGCCTGATCATCGGCATGATGACGCGCACCACGCTGGGCCACACGGGCCGTGCGCTCAAGGGCGGCAGGGCGGAAGCGGCGATGTATTGGCTGATCCAGCTGGGCGCGCTGGCGCGCCTGCTGGCCGCCGTCGGTCCCGCCGCGCTGGCCATGCCGCTGCTGCTGGCCGCCGGCGCGTGCTGGTCGCTGGCCTTTGGCCTGTATGCGTGCGTGTATGCGCCGTATCTGTGGCGCGCCAGGGTGGATGGCCGCGAAGGCTAGGCGGGTATCAGAACGGGCGCCAGGCCAGCAGTTTTCTGATTTCCGGCGTCCAGTAGGACAGCGATTCGCCCACGACGAATAGCAGCAGGCCCAGCATCAAGGCTCTCAGCAGCACATCCCTGCACCAGATCATGGCGTCTCCTGAATTTTCATACTGGCAAGTCTATCATTCGCATGCGCTGCCATGTTGCGTTTCTGGCACGGCTGCCTGGCCGGGCGCCGGCGCCTGTGCCGTGTATGCGGCGGCGGCATCGATGGCGTGCGCCAGCGCCTGTTCCAGTGCATCGAGCGCGGCTGACGCATCGTCGCCCCCGTGCAGCAGTTGTTCGGCTTGCTGTGCGGCTTGCAGCGTGGCGGGCAGGGCCAGGCTGCCCGCCACGCCGGCCAGCTTGTGCGCCAGCGCGGCGGCGTCGCCGCGTGCATCGGCCGCCAGCAGCGCGCGCATGGCGCTCACCGTGTTGCGGTAGGTGTTGCCGAAGTGCGACAGGTGCTGGCGGTAGGGCGCCTCGCCGAGCCACTGCGCCATCCCTTGCTTCAGGTCGATAACGGAGGCCGCTCCGCCCGCCCGCAGGGGCGGAGCGGCTGCGGCCATGACCGTCGGCAAGGCCGGCAGCCCTTGCGCATGGCGCCGGTGCGCGCGCGCGATCAGGACGATGGTCTGCGGCACGTCGAACGGTTTGCTGATGAAATGGTTCACGCCCGCTTCCAGTGCCGCCGCGCGCTGGGTCTGGAACGCACCGGCCGTCAGGGCCACCACGGGCAAGTCCTGGAACTGCGGCAGCTGGCGCAGCGCGCGCGTGGCCTGCAAGCCATCCATCACAGGCATCTGCACATCCATCAGCACGATGTCGACGTCGGCCGGGTGGGCCAGCAGCCAGTCCAGCGCCTGCTGGCCATCGCAGGCGAACGAGGGCAGGGCGCCCTGGTCGCACAGGATATGCTTGACCACGTCGCGATTGATCTCGCTGTCGTCGACCACCAGCACGCGCACGCCGGCCAGCACGCGTTCGCCCAGCGCCGCGTGGCCCGCGTCCAGGCCGGCCGCTTCGGCGCGCCGCTGGCGCGCTTCCATCGTCGCGTTGTACAGGCTGGAGGCCGTCACCGGTTCGTTGAGGATGGCATCGGCCGGATTGGCCGGGTCCGTATGGCGGCGCGCTGGCGCCGTCGCCGGCGCGCCGCTGGCCGCCAGGATGACGATGGGGCAGTCCTGCGGCGGCAGGTGCTCGCGCAGCGCGCGCGCCGTGGCTTGCCCGTCCAGGTCCGGCATGCGCGCGGCCAGCACGATGACGCCGGGCCGCGCATCCCCGGCGCAGGCCAGCGCATGTTCGAGTGCCGCCTGGCCGCCGGACACAGCATGCACGCTCCAGCCCAGGCCCCGCGCCACGGCGGCCACGGCGGCGCGCGTGTCGGCCTTGCCATCGGCCAGCAGGACGCGCAAGCCCTGCATGTCGGGCGAGGACGGGGCGCTGGCGGGCAGCAGTTGCAGCGGCACCGTGAAGCTGAATGCGCTGCCCTGGCCCAGACCGCTTGTCAGGCGCAGCGCGCCGCCCATCAGGCGCACCAGCTGGCGGCAGATGGTCAGGCCCAGGCCCGTGCCGCCGAAGCGGCGCGTGGTGGAGGTGTCGGCCTGGGCGAAGGCGGAAAAGATCGCTTCCTGCACCTCGGGCGCGATGCCGATGCCCGTGTCGCGCACGCAAAAGCACAGCACCGCGGCGTCGCCGTCGCGGCTTTCCAGCGCGCTCGTCAGCTCGACCGTGCCCTGCGCGGTGAACTTGATGGCATTGCTGGTCAGGTTGACCAGCACCTGTTCCAGCCGCAGCGCGTCGCCCATCACGTGGTCGACGCCATCGGGCAGCGGCCCGATGCGCACTTCGATCGGCTTGTCATGCGCGGCCACGCCCATGCTGGCGGCGATTTTTTCGATCACCTCGGCCAGGCGGAACGGCGCCCGTTCGATGGTCATGTGGCCCGCCTCGATTTTCGACACGTCGAGCACGTCGTTGATGATGCCCAGCAGGGACTGGCCGGCGGCGCGGATCTTGCGCGCCATGAGCAGCGCTTCGCCTTCGAGGCCATCGCGTTCCAGCAGCCAGGCCATGCCGAGGATGGCGTTGAGGGGCGAGCGGATTTCATGGCTCATGTTGGCGAGGAATTCCGCCTTGCTGCGGTTGGCCGATTCGGCCGCGTCGCGCGCCAGCAGCATGGCTTCTTCGGCCTGCTTTTGCGCGGAAATATCCTGAGCAAAGATCAGGGTCGCCGGTCCATCCTTGAGCACCACGCGCGTGGTGGTCTTGAACATGGGCACGGGCAGGCCCTGCTTGCCCAGGCCGACGGCCTCGAACACCTGTTCGGCGGGCGAGTCCGCCTCGATCAGTGCTTCATTGGCGGCCAGCGCCGCCTGCGATTGCGCGGAGATCATGGCCGACCAGGGCAGGCCGTTCAGATTGTCATCCGCCGTGTAGCCGTGCAGCCTGCGGTAGCGGGGATTCGAGTAGATGAAGCGGCCGTGGCGCAGGATGGCGATGGCCACGGGGGCGTCTTCGATCAGGGTGCGAAAGCGCGTTTCGCTGTCGGACACGGCTTGCATGGCCTGGCGCTCCCTTTCCTGTTCCGTATGCCAGGCAGCCTGCTGGCGGCGCCGCCGATGGCTCCAGAACAGCAGGCTGGCCGCGGCCAGCGCCAGTATGGCAAAGGCGAGAACGTAGCCCAGCGCCTGGCGCCGCAGCGGGGCGGCGATGGCCGCCTCTTCGCGGCTCAGGCCGATGAAGAGGGCGCGGTCCATGTGCAGGGCCGGCGGGGCGATGGTCGCCATGGCCATGATGCGGGGGGCGGCGCCGCCGGCAATTTCGACGCCGCTCAGGACACCCGCCTGATAGCCGCTGTCGCGAAAGCGCCGCAGGAAGCCGCCGGGGACGTCCATATCGGCGCCGTTGGCATTCCTGGCGGGATAGTTCAGGAATTGCCGGCCGTCGCCATGCAGCACCACGGCCCAGACGTCGGGGGCGTACATGGCGGTGCGGAACTTGGCCGTGAAGTATTCGGGGGCGAAGGTGGCCACCACCACGCCGGCAAAGCGGCCTTGTTTGTCCTGCACCATGCGCGACGCCGTGATGACCAGGTCGCCCTTGAAGGAATGGAAGGGCGCCGAGACGTACAGCATGCGCGCATCGGGGGCGTCGCGCGCCGTCTGGAAGTAGCCGCGGCGCGAAAAATCCTGGTCCGCCAGTTCCGGGATGTTGGTGGCGACCGGCTTGCCGTCTGTGTCGATGACCAGCATGGTGCGCACGCCCGGCATGGCGTCAACCAGCGCGGCCAGGCGCCGCGGCAGCGCCTGGCCCGCGTCGGGTGCGGCGCCGGCGGCGAGATAGTCTCGGATCACGCCGCCGAGCACAAGGTTGGTCGCTTCCAGGTCGACTTCGATGTTTTTTGCCAGCAGCGCCGTCAGCACGCTCAGGCGCTCGCGTTCGGCCGCGTCATGCCGCGCGGCCTCGGCCAGATGCGCGTAGGCGAGGGCGGCAGCCACGATGAGCAGCCCGAGGAGCAAGAACAGCCATTCGATCCATTGTCTGCGCACCGCCGCCGCATCTGTGTGATAGGTCATGTGGCGATGCTATACCCGATATGGATGGAGAACAACTTTTGTGCACAACTATGCATGTGATAGTGTGGTCAATTTGTCCCCAAGGGACAGCGGAAGGTGCAGGCGGAAGACGGCACCCTGGCCCGGCACGGATGCCACGCCGATGCTGCCGCCCATCAGCACGACAAGCTGGCGCGCGATGGCCAGGCCCATGCCGGCGCCGTCATGGGCGCGGCTTGGCGAATCGTCCGCCTGCGAGAATTTGTCGAAGATGAGGCCCTGCTGCGCCGGCGCGATGCCGATGCCCGTATCGCGCACCTCGATCCGCAGTTCCGCGCCGCTGTGCATGACGTGCACGTCGACCCGCCCCGCGGCCGTGTAGCGGATGGCATTGTCGAGCAGGATATCGAGCACGCGCACCAGGCGGACGCGGTCGCAATCGATGCTGGGCGGCGTGGCGGGCGCCACTTGCGCGGCCAGCTGCAGGCCCTTGTGCGCCGCGCGCGGCCGGTGCGGCGCCAGCGCCAGTTCCAGCAGCTGGTCGAGTGGCGCGGCGCTGGACTCCAGCCGTACCTGGTCATGCTCGAGCGCGCTCAATTCCATCGCCGCCTCGACCATGGCCAGCAACTGGCGGCCGCTGTCGTGTATCGTTTGCGCGTAGGCGGTCTGTTCCGGCTCGCGCAGCTGTTCCTGCAGCAGCTCGGAAAAACCGAGGATGCCGTTGAGGGGCGTGCGCAATTCATGCGACATGTTCGACAGGAAGCGCGACTTGGCCTCGCTGGCGGCGATGGCCCTGGCGCAGCTGTCGACCAGGCGGCCGATCAGCAGCACCAGCGCGGCCCACGACAGCACGATCAGCGCGCTCGTGATGGCCGCCATCAGCAGCGCCTGGTCGCGGCGCGAGACGTAGTCGGCCAATACCGTGTCGCGGTCCAGCCCGACGAGCATGTAGAGCGGGTAGCCGGCCAGTTTTTCGAACGCATAAAAGCGCAGGGCGCCGTCGACGGGACTGCGTTCGATGAAGCTGCCCCGCGTTTTACCTTGCATTAAAGAAAATACCTTGCTGCCGCCGATATCCTGGCCGATGGTGTTGACGGTGCCGACCCTGCGCGCGCGCACCACGCCGTCGCTGCCGACGAGCTCGGTGGAGCTGTTGTCGCCCAGATCGACTTCGTCGTACAGGCGGGTAAAGTAATACGGGTCCATCGAGACCACCACCACGCCCTTGTAGCGGCCATCGGCATGGTTGATGCGGCGCGTCATCTGGATCGACCATTTTTTCGATACGCGCCCCAGTACCGGCTTGCTGATATACAGTTCGCCGCTGTCGCGCCGCATGTGCACGCGGACGTGTTCGCGGTCGGCCAGGTTGGTCGGCTGGAAGGGCCGGCTCGACAGGACCGTGTCGCCCTGTTCGTCGACGATGCTGAACAGGTTGTACAGGGGGCCGGGATTGAGGCCTTGCTGCAGATCCGCCACGATATCGAGGCGGCTGCCCAGCGCCTGGTAGCGGCTGCGCAAGTACGTGGCCGCCTGGTCTGCCGCTTCGATCGTGCGGATCGCATGCTCGTCGAAGACGCGCGCCATGCTGCGCGCATCGCGCCCGGCGCTGGCGATGGCGGCGTCGCGGGCGTGCCGCAATTGCAGCACGGTGATGCCCCACAGCCCCGCCAGCAGGATGGCCATAAAGAGCGACAGCAGGGTGCGCGTATCCCAACGCTCCCAGCGTTCCCAGGCCATGGCCTTCCAGTGTCTGTGCTGCCGCATGCCGCCTCCGCAAGGTCCGTCGGTTCTTCCAGTTGTGCCGTTGTGCGAGGATGCCCGGCGTCACTGGCGCGTCGATTTATCAATTATATCGAATATAATTGATTTTATCGAATAAAATGATTTTTGCGGAGAAAGTGTTGTATTGTGCGCGGGCCGGGCGGCTCGCTAGCGTATCGCCGCCTGGCGCGTCAGCCAGCGGTCGACCATTGCGCGCAGCTGGGCGGCCGTAAACGGCTTGGGCAGATAATCGTCCATGCCGGCCGCCATGCAGCGCTGCCGGTCGTCCTCGGTGACGCCGGCCGTGAGGGCGATGACGGGCAGGCGCGGCGCGCCGCTGGCCGCTTCGCGGGCGCGCAGGGCCTGGCACGCCTGGTAGCCGTCCATGACGGGCATCATGCAATCCATCAGGACCAGGTCGTAGGGCTGTGCGGCCAGCGCTTGCAGGCCCAGCGCGCCGTTCTCCGCCGTGTCGATGCTGTAGCCGCGCGCACTCAGCTGCAGGCACACCAGCTGGCGGTTCAGCGCCGTGTCCTCGACCAGCAGGATGCGCGCGCCCCCTTCCGGGGCCGTTGCGGGCGGGGCGGCCGGTTCCGATGGCGGCGCCAGTTCTGGCTCTGGTTCTGGTTCCGGCTCCGGTGCCTGGACCGCCTGGCAGGGCAGGCGCACGGTGAAGCGGGAACCGGCGCCGGGCATGCTGCTGCAGAAAATCTCGCCGCCCAGCAGCGCCACCAGGTGCTTGCAGATGGTCAGGCCCAGCCCCGTGCCGCCATAGGCGCCGCTGATGCTGTCGTCGGCCTGGCAAAACGGTTCGAAGATGCGGCCCAGCTGCTGCGCCGTCATGCCGATGCCCTGGTCGCTGACCATGGCGACGAGGCAGGCGCTGGCGCCGTCCGGCGTGGCCGGCTCCAGGTGCAGGCGCACGCTCACCGTGCCGGCGGGCGTAAACTTGATGGCATTGCTGAGCAGGTTGCCGAGGATTTGCGCGAGGCGCGTGCGGTCCGAGCAAATCAGCGGCGGCACGCTGCTGCCGATTTCGCTGACCAGGCACAGCTGCTTCCCGTCCGCCTGCGGGCGGTGCAGCGCCAGTACGTCATCGAGCAGCTGGCGCGGATCGAAGTCGCGCAGCTCGATGCCCATCTGGCCCGCCTCGACCTTGGACAGGTCGAGGATATCGTTCAGGATGCGCATCAGGTGCTGCACGCCATCGCCGATGCGCTGCGCATGCTGCCGCTGCGGCGCATCGGGCGCGGTGTCCCGCAGCAGTTCGGCCATGCCGGCGATGCCAGCCATCGGCGTGCGGATTTCGTGGCTCATGACGGCCAGGAAGCGCGACTTGGCGGCATTCGCCGCTTCCGCGCGCGTTTGCAGCGCCAGCGCCATGGCCGCGTCGCGCTCCTGGCGCCGCAGCAGGGCCATGATCAGCGCGATGGCCGCGGCCAGCACGAGCAGGCTGACCACGGCCGCGCCGCCCATGGTGCGCAGCATGCGCCGCCAGCCCGCCAGGTAGACTTCGTCCGTCACGGTCACGTTGATGGCCAGCGGATAGTCGCGCACCAGCCGTACGCCGGCCAGGCGGTCGACCGTGCGTCCCCGGTCGGCCGCGCGCGGCGTATCCACCTGCAGCACGCCATCGGTCTTGCCCTGTTCCAGCAGGCGGTAGGTGCTGCCCGTCAGGTTGCGCTTGCCCATCATCTCGGGCACGGCCGGCCAGCGGGCCAGCAGCGTGTAGTCGTTGCGGTACAGGGAAAAGGCCGTGTGTTCGCCGATGCTGGTGCTCTGGAAGAATTTGCTGAAGAAGTCGCATGACAGGCCGACCAGCACCACGCCCAGGAAGCGGCCGTCCGGCCCGCTGATGCGCCGGCTGATATAGAAGGTCCAGGCGCCGTTGCCCTTGTTTTGCACGGGTGCGCTGACGTGCATGCCGCCGTCCGGGTGGCGCCGGTGATACTCGAAGTAGTCGCGCTCGCCGAGGCGGATGGACGGCGCGGGAAAGGCGCGGCTGAAGGCCAGCACGCTGGCGTCGCTGCCGACGATGGACACCACGTCCACTTGCGGCACGCCGCCGATCTTGTGCCGCAGCGTCTGGTGCATGGCCGGGGTGCCGACGGCGGCGGCCAGCGCTGGCGCGTCCGCGGGGGCACCGATCTCGTTGCTGACGCCGTCGAGCACCAGACGGGCGGCCGTGATGCTCTGCGCCGTGTTTTCCGCCAGCAGCAGCGACAGGTTGGACAGGTCCTGTTTCCAGTCATCGACGGCTTCGCGGTACAGCAGCACGCCGGAGACGGCGATGCGCAGCGCCAGCAGGCCCACCAGCACCAGGCCGACGACGGCAGCCGTCGTGCGCGGCCGGTAGCGGTGCACCAGGCGCAGGGCGGCCTGGCGCGCGTTCATGCCTGCGCGCCCGTGTATTCAAGCATGCTGCGGCGAACCTCCTGCTCCACCGCGCCGAGCAGCGCCGCCGTCTCATCGAGCCAGTCCGCTGCCGCCACGCCCTGGTGGCGCACCAGCCGCTCGAGTTCCGCCAGGCGCGCCACCAGGGCGCCGGCGCCCAGCAGGGCCACGGTGCCGCGCAAGGTATGGCAGCTATGCACGATGGCTTGCGCCGCGCCGCCGCGCACGGCCTGCTCGACGCGCGCAAACATGGCCGGCGACGTGTCGAGGTAGGTCTGGGACAGGGCGCGGAACATGTCCAGGTCCTGGCCGGTGGCCTGGAACAGCACGGCGGGATCGATGTGGCGATAGGCTGGCATGGCGGCTCCGTGGCGAGGGGAAAGCGGTGGCGCGAAGGTGACGCGCTAGGCGGCCAGGCTGTTGCGCCGCGCATGGCCGGCGCAGCAGGCGCGCAGATAGCCGCGCAGCTCGTCGTAATTGACGGGCTTGGCAAAGAAGACGACGCCGGGCGGCACGCCGCCCCGTTCTTCCAGTTCCTCCGGCGTCAGGCTCGACAGCATGGCGATGTGCATGTCCGCCAGCAGCGGGTCGGCCAGGATGGTGCGGATCACTTCGTAGCCGTCGATGCCTTCCATGACGATGTCGGCCAGCAGGATGTCGGGCTGGTCGCGGGCGATTTCCATCAGCGCCTGGTAGCCGTTCTCGCAAAAGCGCAAGTCCGCCTGCAAGCCCCATGAGCCGATCTGCTTTTCATACAGCGCGCGCTCGATCGGATTGTCTTCGATCACGAGGATGGAGGGCGGGCGCCCCGATGGGGCGGGGCGGCTGGCGCGTGCAGCGCGCTGATCCTGGCCCGGCTGGCCGGGATTGCCCTTGTAGGCTTCGACGGCCGCGAGGGGAATGCGCCGGTGGCCGCCCTTGGTCTTCCAGGCTTCGATCACGCCCGCCTCGACCAGTTGCTGCACCGATGTCACCGAGATGCCGAGGATCTCGGCGGCCTTTTGGGTAGTGCAAACGTCTGCAGTGTGCATGATGGGCTTTATGGTCGCATATGAAGTTGAAGGGAATGATACGCAATCGCGCTCAAAAAATCAATTTCAACGAATTAGATGAATTCACTAAAATCCTGGCGTGCGCGCGCGGCAGGGGACAAGTTGGGCCTGCGGTTCCAGGATCTCGCGCCACTCGCTCCACTCGGCGTTGCTGTGGCGCAGCAGGGTTTCCATGCGCTCCCCGTCCAGGCCCAGCACCCGCGCGGCGGCCAGGGCCGGCCCGCGCGGTCCCGCGCCGTTGCGCAATATCAGGTCGGCGAAGCCGCTGGCCAGCTTCAGCAGCCAGGCCAGGTCCGTCATGCGCCCGGCCCGCCCGAAGCCGGGCGGCGCGGCATGGCAGCGCACGGCGTCGCACAGGATGTCCGGCATGCCCCAGCCCCGCATGAGGATGGCCGACAGCGCCAGCTGGTGGTGGCCGAAGCGCTGCGACTCCGTGCACAGCAGCCGGGCCGTGGCGCCATTGCCGTGCTGCTCCAGCAGTTCTTCATATTCCCGCGGCTGCAAGGTGGCCAGGGCCAGCTGGCCGCAGTTGGCCAGCAAGCCGCAGCTGTACAGTTCATCGGCCGGCGCCAGCTGCAGCGCGTCGCCGGCCACGCGGGCCGCGCACGCCATGGCCAGCGAGTGCGACCAGAAGCGCTGCGCGTCGAAGTGCGCGCACGTGGGCGCGGGCAGGGCGGGTGCCGCGAACGCCTGGCGCAGGGCGGGCAAGCCGATGGCCGCCAGCATCGTGGCGTTGACGGCCGCATGCATGCGCTCGCCCGGCGGCACGCCCGCATTCGCCAGGCCGATGACCTTGCCCGTCAGGGCGGGATCGCAGCCCAGTTGTTCCGCCAGCTCGTCGAGCGGCAGCTGCCGCTGGCACAAGGTGGCCAGCCACTGGCTGCGCCAGGCGGGCGAAGGCAGGATGGTGCCGCCGAGCAGGCGCGCCAGGTCGATGTGCGCGCTCATGGCCGGCTCCCGACGCTGCCGCGCGCATCTGCCTGCGCCGCGCCCGCCGTTTGCAGGGCCGTGACCGCCTGCGACAGCGCATCGAGCGCCATCAGCAGTTCCGCATGCAGGCGGCGCAGCGCGCCCGTATCGTTGGAAAAGCCCGCATGCACGGCCTGGCGCGCCAGCGCCTGCAAGGGGAGCAGGCCCATGGACTGGCTGCCGTCGAGGATTTCCTGCGCCAGCACGCGCGCCGGGGCGGCCCGCTCGCAGCGCAACGCATGGGCGATGCCTGCCAGGCGGTCGCGCGTCTCGGCCACGAACAGCGCCAGAATTTCGCCCTGCAGGCGCCGGTCGCAGCCGAACATGGCGTCCAGGCGGGCCGCGTCGAACGGCGGCGTTTCCTGCGCCTTGGCTGGCGGCGGTGCGCTGTCAGCCGCTTTGGCTGGCGGTGCCGTTTTGCGCATCTGCAGCAGCGCATGCAGATCGGCCGGCGCCGCGCGGCCGGCCCGGCGCCAGCGGGTGCGGCGCCAGAGCAGGGCGGCCAGCAGCAAGGCCAGGCCGGCAAGGGCCAGCGCCGGGCGCATCAGCGACAGGTCTTCGCAGCGAAGGAAGGGGTGGATGGCGAGGAAGGTGTTCATGACAGTGCTCCAATGCTATCTAGGCAAGTGATCCTGCGTAATGGCGGACCTAAAAGACGTCCCAGTCGCCCGCATCGGCGGCGGCCGGCGCCGTGGCTCTGGCCTGGCCTGCGGGCCGCGTGGCGACCAGCTTGAGCGCCGCCTTGTGCTGTGCGGGCCGCCGGGTGGCAGGCGCTTGCGGTGCCGCGCCGGCCTGGCCTGGCGCCAGCCTGAAGGCGCCTACCACCCCAGCCAGCCTGGCCGCCTGCTCCTGCAGCGACTGCGATGCCGCCGCCGCTTCTTCGACCAGGGCCGCATTCTGCTGCGTGACTTCATCCATCTGCGTGACGGCGCGGTTGATTTCCTCGATGCCCGTGCTTTGCTCCGCGCTGGCGGCCGAGATTTCGCTGACGATGTCGGTCACGCCGCGTACGGTGTCGACCACTTCCGTCATGGCGGCGCCGGCCTGCTGCACCAGCTTGCCGCCTTGTTCGACCTGTTCCACGGAGTTGCCGATGAGTACCTTGATTTCCTTGGCGGCGGCGGCCGAACGGTGGGCCAGGTTGCGCACTTCCGTGGCCACGACGGCGAAGCCGCGCCCCTGTTCCCCGGCGCGCGCCGCTTCCACGGCCGCATTCAGGGCCAGGATATTCGTCTGGAAGGCGATGCCGTCGATGACGCCGATGATGTCGGCGATCTTGTTGGACGAGCCGTCGATCGCTTCCATGGTGCGTATCACGTCGTCCATCACCTGGCCGCCACGTTGTGCCTTGTCCGAGGCGCTGACGGCCATTTGCTTGGCCTGGCGGGCATTGTCCGAGTTTTGCCGCACGGTGGCCGTTAGTTCTTCCATGGCCGAGGCGGTTTCTTCCAGCGAGCCGGCCTGCTGTTCCGTGCGCGCCGACAGGTCCAGGTTGCCGGCCGCGATTTCGGCCGAGGCCGTGCCGATGCTGTCCGTGCCCGCACGCACTTCGGCCACGATGCGCACCAGGCTTGCGCTCATGTCCGCCATGGCTAGCATCAGCTGGCCCACCTCGTCGTTCGACGTGGCGTTCACTTGCACGCTGAGGTCACCGCCCGCGATGCTGCGGGCCACGCCGATGGCGCCGGCCAGCGAGGCGGCGATACGCCGCGCCAGCAGCAGACCCATGCCGGCCACCAGCGCCGTCACGGCCAGGGCCAGGCCGATGGAAATCCAGCGCGCGCTGGCCGCGGCGGCGGCGCCGTCGGCGGCACCCCTGGCGGCCAGGTTTTCGTTGTAGCGGTGGTGGGCGGCCAGGGCGTCGACCAGTTCCTTGATGATGGGCTGATTTTCCATCAGCAAGTCGCGTGCCGCGTCCAGTTCGCCCGCCTTCGACAGCGCCAGCACCTTGTCGCGCACCGTGTCGTAGCGCGCCAGCACGGCACGCTCCGCGGTCAGCAGCGCGCGGTCCTGCTCATCGGTGATATCGTCTTTTTCATACTGGTCGAGCGCCTTGCCGACCGCCGCGCGCGCCTGCTTGATGCCCGCTTCCAGGGCATCGCGCCTGGCGGCATCCTTGCTGGCCATGTGCTGCCAGACGGCCGTGCGCATCTGCGCGAACGGCACGAAAGCCTGGTTCAGGGTCAGCAGGCTGGGCACCGTGTTGACGGTGGCATAGCTGGCCGCCGCGTACACGCGGTCCATCTGGTAGATGCCAAAGCCCGCCAGGGCGGCCAGTCCCACGACGACGGAAAGGATCAAGGCGTACAGCCGTTTAGCGATGGTCATGATGGGCGCCGCTCCAATGAAGTGAAATTCAAGAAAATGGTTGTTTTCGATGTTTTTTTCCATTCTACGATAAAAATCTGTTTTATTCGAGTAATTTGTTGTTAATTTATTTTATTCAATGATTTTCATCAAAATCGTACTGTTGTGCCTGTCTGGACCGCCAGCCCGTGTATAAAAAGCCACACGGCGCGCGGCGCGCGTTCTCGCGTGTGGCACGCTTTGCCGATTGGTGAAAAAATGGGATTTGCTTGATCGCCATCAAATACGGTGCGCAGGCGCGTGCCGCCGACTGACTCTTGTAAAGGAGCATCATGACTGCCTCTGCCCGGCCTGGACCCTTGTTAGTATTCACCGCAGTCATCTTCATCCTGCTTGGACTGGCGCTCGTTGGCGGCGGCGCCTGGCTCGTCAGCCTTGGCGGTTCCTGGTATTACGTGGTGGCCGGCATCGGCATGCTCGTCGCGGGCGCGCTCGTGTGGAAGGGGCGGCGCAGCGCCCAGCTTTTCCTGGCCCTGCTGCTGTTCGGCACCCTGATCTGGTCCGTCATCGAAGTGAAGTTCGACTGGTGGCAATTGCTGCCGCGCCTCGATATCTGGTTCGCCGCCGCCGTCTGGCTGCTGCTGCCGTTTGTCGACCGCCGCCTCGACCCGCCATTGACGGCCGGCGCAAAACCGCGCGACGCGGGCAAGAGCGCCCTGACGGCGGCCGTGGTGCTGACGGCCGCCGTGGGTATCTTTTCCCTGTTCCAGGACTATTACACTTTGCATGGCGAAGTGCCGGCCGAGAACATGGCGGCGGCGCCGCAGGGCGATTTCGCGCCGGGCGTGGCGCCCAACGACTGGGCCGCGTATGGCCGCTCCGGCTATGGCGACCGCTATGCGCCGGCCGCGCAGATCACGCCGGCCAACGCCGCGCAGCTGAAACAGGCGTGGGTCTACCACACGGGTGACTTCAAGGGGCCGAACGATCCGGGCGAGATCGCCAACGAAGTCACGCCCCTGAAGGTCAACGGCATGCTGTACCTGTGCACGCCGCATAACATCGTCATCGCGCTCGATCCGGACACGGGCAAGGAGCTCTGGCGCCACGATCCGAAGATCAACCGCGACGCGTCGAGCTACCAGCACATGATCTGCCGCGGCGTGGCGTATTGGGACGTCAATGCGGGCCGCGCCAAGGGCGACCCTGCGCCCGAGGCGGCCGGCATGGAGTGCCCGCGCCGCATCTTCGCGCCCACCATGGATGCGACCCTGATCGCCGTCAATGCCGATACGGGCGAAGCGTGCAAGAGCTTTGGTGAAAATGGCGTGATCGGCCTGTACCACGGCATGGGCATGAAGAAGCGCGGTTTTCTGATGCCGACGTCGCCGCCGGCCGTGGCGCAGAACGTGGTGGTGATGGCCGCCAGCGTGACCGACAACTTTTCCACGGAAGAGCCATCGGGCGTGATCCGCGGCTACGATCCCGTCACGGGCAAGCTGATGTGGAACTGGGATGCCTCGAACCCCGACGACACGGCGCCGATCGCCGATGGCAAGACCTATACGAACAACTCGCCCAATTCCTGGGGCGTCTCCAGCGTGGATGAAAAGCTGGGCATGGTGTACATCCCGATGGGCAATGAAACGCCCGACACGTGGGGCGGCAACCGCAACCCGCATGGCGAGAAATACAACAGCGCCATCGTCGCGCTGGACCTGGCCACCGGCAAGGTGCGCTGGGTCTACCAGACCGTGCACCACGATATCTGGGACATGGATATCGGCGGCCAGCCCACCCTGGTCGACATCGACACGCCGAAAGGCAAAGTCCCATCGGTCGTCGCCACGACGAAACGGGGCGACATCTACGTGATCGACCGGCGCGACGGCAGCCTGGTCGTGCCGGCGCCGGAAAAACCCGTGCCGACGGCCAACGCGGCCCCTGGCGACAAGCTGTCGCCCACGCAGCCGTTCTCGGCCCTGACGTTCCTGCCCGAGAAGCACATCAGCGAGACGGATATGTGGGGCACGACGCCGTTCGACCAGCTCGCGTGCCGCATCATCTTCCGCCAGCACCGCTATGAAGGGCCGTTTACGCCGCAAACGGTGGCCGAAGGCAAGATCAAGGGCGCCATCATCTCGCCGGGCCCGCTGGGCATCTTCGAATGGGGCGGGGCGGCCGTCGATCCCGTGCGCCAGTTGCTGCTGGTGAATCCCGACTACATGGGCTTTCTGGAGCGCCTGGTGCCGCGCGCGCAAGCCAATGCGAAGGGCGGCACGGGTTCGGAGATGGGCTTGCAGCCGCAGACGGGTGTGCCGTTTGCCGTGGAAATCAAGCCCTTCCTGTCGCCGCTGGGCTTCCCGTGCCAGGCGCCGCCGTGGGGTTATATCGCCGCCGTCGATTTGCGCACCATGAAAAAAGTGTGGATGCACAAGAACGGCACCACGCGCGACAGCGCGCCCGTGCCCATCGCCTTGCCGCTGGGCGTGCCCAGCCTGGGCGGCATCAGCACGACGGGCGGCGGCGTGGCTTTCCTCAGCAGCACGCTCGACTACTACATCCGCGGCTACGACGTGCGCAACGGCAAGACCGTATGGAAAGCCCGCCTGCCGGCCGGCGGCCAGGCCACGCCGATGAGCTATGTCTCCGACAAGACGGGCAAGCAGTATGTCGTCGTCATGGCCGGCGGTCATGGCTCCTTGGGCACGAAGATGGGCGACAGCCTGGTGGCGTTTGCCTTGCCGGACGAGGCGGTGAAGGAGGCGGGGAAAGCGAAGTAAGAGGATAAGTAAGTGAAGCGCATCGGCGGCATGGACTGGCC
>NZ_JBWBYV010000090.1:0-27129 GCF_056174685.1 Janthinobacterium sp. BHSEK | reverse complement strand
GCGCGAAGCTGGGGCTGTTCGGCAGCGCCACGCACCTCGTCGCGCCAGGTGACCTGAAGCTCGAACATGCGGGCGGCGCCTTCGAATCGATAGGCGACGGCGCCGACTACAGCTTCACGCGCTTCGGCGCCGCCTACACGCTGCGCATGAGCTGCGACGAGCCGCTCAAGGACAAGCGCTGCACCGATCCGCAATATCTGGCCGACGCGGCGCGTGCGCTGCTGCTCGTGGCGGGAGAAAAACCATGATGAAGATGACCGTATTGAATGGCGTGCTGGCCGGCGTGCTCGGTGCGCTGGCGCTGCCGGCACTGGCAGGCGGCGATGACCGTTTCCTGCCGCCCGGCGCGCTGCTGCCCGGCAGCGGCAGCGGCGTGGCCAGCACCGCCGTGCTGTATCCGCACATGCGCTTTCCCATCGAGCAGGGCGCGGCCTACGCCAGTTCGCATTTCTATGGCGTGGGCGGCCAGCGCGGCAAGGCAGGCGATTCCTGCGACGACGCCAACTACGCCTATCCGTGGCGCGACAATTTTTGCGAGCTGCGCAAGGACAACCTGCCGTTCTGCCTGTCCGGCGGACACCAGGGGCAAGACCTGCGGCCGGCCACCTGCCGCGCCAACTTTCACTGGGCCGTAGCGGCCGACGACGGCGTCATCGTGCAGATCGCGCGTTTCAGCGTGACCCTGCAGACGGCCGCCGGCACCTTGTACCGCTATGTGCACCTCAATACCAGCGACCTGGCCGTGCGCGAGCTGCAGCCGGTGGCGCGCGGCGCGCGCATCGGCAGGATTTCGAACAACTGGATCGACAAGCTGCCGATCCACCTGCATTTCGACGTCAAGGACACCATCAAGGTGGGCCAGCAGACGCTGGTGACGTTCGTGCCGCCGTATGCCAGCCTGGTCGAGTCCTATATCCAGCGCAACAAGTTACAAGGAGAGCAGCATGAGTGAAACGATGCAAGGCCGGCGCGGGCGCAAGCGGCCGATCCTGGCGATCTTGCGGCAGGAGGCGTCGACGCCGGGCCGCGCGGGCAAGCTGCTGCGCGACAAGGGCTTCGAGCTCGACATCCGCCGTCCCGTGTGCGGCGACCCGCTGCCCGACACGCTCGATGGCCATGCGGGCGTGATCTCGTTCGGCGGCCCGATGAGCGCGAACGACAGCGACGCGCACATCCGCCGCGAGATCGAGTGGCTGTCCGTGCCGCTGGCGGAAAACCGGCCGTACCTGGGCATCTGCCTGGGCGCGCAGATGCTGGCCAAGAACCTCGGCTGCAAGGTGACGGCGGCCGAGGGCGACATCACGGAGATCGGCTGGTATCCGCTCAAGCCGACGGCCGAAGGCCAGCGCATCATGCCCAAGTGGCCGGACATGGTGTACCACTTCCACATGGAGGGTTTCGAGCTGCCCAAGGGCGCCATCCTGCTGGCCGAGGGCGACGCCTACCGCAACCAGGCCTTCCGCTACGGCGAGAAGGCCTGGGGCATCCAGTACCATCCCGAGCTGACCCTGGCCATGCAGCGCCGCTGGGCGGTGAAGGGCGCGCACCGCTTCCACCTGCCGAACGCGCAGCAGGGCGAACAGCACTTGCAGGGCAGGGTCCTGCACGACAAGGCGCTGCGGGCCTGGTTCAACGGCTTCCTGAACCGCGTGTTTACCGAAGCATGAGCCGCCAGCCCCCTATCTTGCAGGACGGCCTGGCGCTGACCCTGGAGCAGCTGCTGGCGCGCCAGAGCTTCAAGTGGCGCCAGTACCAGCCCGGCGTGCTTGCCGCCTGCGTGGCCGACATGGACCTGGGCACCGCGCCCGCCGTGCAGGCGGCGCTGGCGCAGGTGCTGCGGCGCGTCGATTTCACCTATCCCCTGCGCGACGGGCGCAAGGCCGACCGCGCCGTGGCGCACGCGTTCGCCGCGCGCATGCGCCGCCTGTACGGCTGGCAGGCCGAGGCCGACCAGGTGCTGGTCCTGCCCGACCTGGTGCAGGCGACGTTTGCCGCGGTGATGGCGTTTTCCGATCCGGGCGACGGCGTGATCGTGCAGGTGCCCCACTATGCGCCGTTCCGCGAAGCGGTCGAGGGCACGGGCCGGCGCCTGGTCGCGCTGGAGATGCGCACCGGTGCCGACGGCTACCGGCTCGACCTGGAGAGCCTGGCGCGCGCCGTCGATGCCCGCACGCGCATGCTGATCCTGTGCAATCCGCACAATCCGACGGGACGCGTGCTGAGCCGCGCGGAACTGGAAAGCGTGCTGGCCTTTGCCGAGCGCCACGACTTGATCGTGGTGTCGGACGAAATCCATGCCGACCTGGTCTACCCGGGGGCGCGGCACCTGCCGTTCGCTGCGCTGTCCGACGCGGCGGCCGCGCGCACCGTCACCCTGAATTCCGCCACGAAGAGCTTCAATATCGCCGGCCTGCGCTGCGCCGTCGCCCATTTCGGCACGCCGGTCCTGCAGCAGCGCTTCCATGCGCGCCTGCCGGCGCGCCTGACGGGCGCCGTCAACAACCTGGGCATCGACGCCACCGTGGCGGCCTGGAACGACGGGCAGCCCTGGCTCGACGCCGTGCTCGCGCACCTGCTGGCCATGCGCGACTACGCGGCGCAGATCCTGCGCCGCGAGCTGCCGGCCATCCGCTTCCACGTGCCGCAGGGGACGTATCTGCTGTGGCTCGATTGCGGCGCGCTGGAGCTGGACCAGCCGGCGGCGGATTTCTTCCTCCAGCATGCGCGGGTGGCGCTCAGCCCGGGCGAAGTCTTCGACGCGGGCGCCGCGCACTGCGCGCGCCTCAATTTCGCCACTTCGCAGCCGCTGCTGGCCGAGATCCTCGACCGCATGGCCACGGCGGTGCGCGCGCACCAGCGCCGCCGTCCGCCTGCACACAATTAACCCGGCACACGCTTGCCACTACCTGGACACAACACCATGGAAACGCCCGTCAACAAACACAAGCCGCGCATCCTCATCGGCGTCACGGGATCGCTCGATTCGACCCTGCTGCCGAACTACCTGCGCATCATCAAGGACCACCTCGATTGCGAGCTGAGCGTGCTGATGACGCCGAATGCCACCAACTTCCTCAAGCCGGAATCGATCGCGCTGTACGTCGACCGCGTGATCAGCGGCGAGCGGCCGCAGGATTGGCCGACCGACAAGCCGGGCCGCCTGGCCGCCGAGCATGACCTGCTGCTGGTGCTGCCCGCCACCGCGAATACCCTGGCGGCGGTGGCGAACGGCTTTTCCGGCAATCGCTTGACCACCGTGATCCTGGCCGCCACCTTCCCCGTGCTGCTGTTCCCCGTGATGGGCGGGCCGATGCTGGCCAAGCCGGCCGTGCAGCGCAACCTGGCGCAGCTGCGCGAGGACGGCTACATCATCATCGACCCCGTCTGGCACGACCATTTCGATCCGCTGCTCGGGCGCATGCACGGCCACCACTCGCTACCGAGTCCCGAACAGGTACTGGCGCTGCTGCGCGAACGCTTCCCCGCCAGCGGCGTGCAGCGCCTGGCGCTGACCGGCGCGGCGGCCTGACACCTTCCACGCAACCAGAGAGAACCGCATGTCCATCATCCTGTACAGCCTGTGCGCCGCCGACCGGCGCCGCCATTATTCGCCCCATGTGTGGAAGATCATCATGGCACTCAAGCACAAGGACCTGCTGGCCGAGGTGCGGCCCGTCTCCTTCGCCGAGATCGCCGGCATCGAGGACGGCAGCTATAAAAGCGTGCCGGTGCTGAACGACAACGGCCACATCGAGGGCGACAGTTTTGAAATCGCCGTGCACCTGGAGCGCGCCTATCCGGACCGGCCCAGCCTGTTCGGCGGGCCTGGCGGCCAGGCCATGGCCCGCTTCGTCGAAAGCTTCAGCCAGACGGTCATCCATCCGCCCGTCTCGGCCATCGCCGCCATGGACATGCATGCGCTGATGTCGCCGGCGGACCAGGCGTACTTCCGCGCGGCGCGCGAGAAGCGCTTCGGCAAGACCCTGGAAGAGGCCTCGGCCACCCGCCACATCGAACTGGCGGCCCTGCCGGAAAAATTCGCGCCGCTGCGCAGCGTGCTGGCGAAACAGCGCTGGCTGGGCGGCGCGCAGCCCCTGTTCGCCGATTACATCCTGTTCGGCGTGCTGCAGTGGGCGCGCATCACCGTGCCGTATCCCTTGCTGCCGGCCGACGATCCCGTCAGCACCTGGTTCGAGCGCTGCCTCGACCTGCACGGCGCCATCGGCCGCTCCGTCATCTTGTCGGACTGACGGCGGAGAACCTGCAGGGCCGCCCGCGCGGCCCTTTTCCTTTCATCGATCAACAAGGCTAACCATGATATTTACACCGCAACAGGACGAGATACGCCAGCGCTATGCCGGCATCGGCAGCGACATTGCCGCCGGCGCCGCCGCGCGCGCAGAAGGTTTCGATTTTGATGGCTGGCAGCGCCTGCGCGACGCCGGCCTGTGGCGCATGATCGTGCCCGGCAGCGATCACGCGACGGGCGACTGGTGGAGTTTTACGGCCGCCCTCGACGGCCTGTCCTCCACCATCGGCGCGCCGGAACTGCTGCTGTCGGTCATCGCCCAGGCCGGCATGGTACGGGGCCTGGACCGGCACGGCAGCGCCGGGCAGCGCGACCGGTATTTCGGCGCCATCCTGCGCGGCGACGTCAGCGCCACGGGCATCGCCGAACCCGGCACGGGCACGGACGTGCGCAGCATCCAGAGCACCCTGCGCGCCACGGCCGACGGCTACGTGCTCAATGGCGGCAAATACAATATCGCGCACGCGCCCATCATGGATTTCGCGCTGATCGTCTGCCGGCTGGCGGACAAGGAAGAGCACAACATCGCGCTGGCGCTGGTCGACCGCGACACGCCGGGCCTGCGCGCCGGCCAGGTGGACGACAAGCTGGGCAACCGCAACCTGCCCACCGGCGCCCTGCATTTCGAGGATGTGGCCGTGCACCCGTCGCAGCTGCTGGGCGCGCCCGGGCGCGGCCTGGCCACGCTGATCGACACCATTTCGCTGGGACGCCTGTATTACGGCCTGGCGGCAGCCAACCTGATCGCGCCCTATCTGGACGAGGCGATGCGCTACGCGGCCAGCCGCAGCAGCTTCAATAGCAGCATCGACAACCACCAGCACGTGCAGCGGCGCCTGGTCGACATCCGCATCGGCATGGAACGTTCGCGCTGGCTGGCGTTTGGCGCGCTGTCGCAATTGCTGGCAGGCCAGCGGGAAGGGTTGATGAGCTGTTCCATCGCCAAGCTGGTGGGGGCCGAAGACCTGATCAACAGCGCCACCAGCCTGGTCAAGCTGTACGGCAGCCTGGGCTATCACAACGGCCGCGTGGCCGAGCTGATGAAAAACGCTCTGGGGTTCGCCAGCGTGGGCGGCACCGAGGAAATGCACCGCAAGAATATCTTCAACCAGATGCAGCGCCTGGCTGGCTAGATTTCCCGCGCTGGCTGTGGCACTTGCTCGGCATATTGGCGGTTCAGGCCGCCAATATGCCCGATTCGCTCAGCGCATCATTGATCGCCTCGAACATCGGCTCGCCGGCGCGCGAGGCCAGGTGCGCGAACAGATTGCGCACGGAGGACTGGGCCACGCACAGGATGTCGATTTCACCGAGGCGCTGCGCCTCCAGCGCCGTATCGCCATGCAGCAGGCCGACGCCGAGGCGCTCGGCCAGCATCGAGCGGGTGACGCTTTCGCGGTCGATGCTGATGATGCGGCGCGGACGGAAATTGCGCGTCTTGAACAGGTGCTCGGCGGCGCCGCCGCAGCACAGGCTCGAAGGCGCGAAGATCCACGGCAGCTCGGCCAGCGCGTTCCAGTCGAGCGGCTGGGTGGTATCGAGCATGCCGGCAGGCGCCGCCACGTAGACGGGAAAGCACGCCACTTCGATGGTCGCCAGGTCGTCGTCGGGGCTGCGCGCCTCGTTGTAGAAACCCGCGTCGAGCGTGCCGCTGCGGATGCCGTTCAGGGTGCCGGTGGAACTGCCATGCTCCAGCGAGACCTCGACTTCCGGATGGTGCTCGGAAAAGCGCCGCACCAGCCGGCCGATGGCTTCGTTGTTGGACTGGCCGCCGACGCCGATGCGCAGCTTGCCGGCCAGGCGGCCCTTGATGTGGTTGGCTTCGTCGAGCAGCTCGCGGTGGATGTTGAGCGTGCGTTCGGCCTTGGCCAGGATGCGCTGGCCGCTGCTGGTCAGGCTCATGCCGCGCGCCGTGCGTTCGAACAAGGTCAGGCCGAGATAATCCTCCATCGCCTTGACATGGGCACTGACTGCGGGCTGGCTCAGGAAGAGCCGTTCGGATGCGCGCGTAATGCTGCCCTCGCGCGCCACCGTGGCGAAGGTTTTCAGGTGATGGATTTCCATGAGGGGCGGGTCCATTAAGTTAAAAGATGGGTGAAATTCCAGATATTCTTATTCGTTTTTCAACTATGTATTATATGTGATTTTATTAAGAATACTGCATTAACAATGCCTGCAAGATGGGTAATTATTTGTGACTTTTCGCTTCTCCCTGTCGCCGCCGCGATGGGCATCAGCCCTTCAAACGGCGTAAATTGTTACTTTTCGTGAGAAAGCTCCTGCGCGCCATCGAACGCGCGAGGGCGCTACAGCAGGCCCAGCACGTGCCACCACACGAAGTCCAGCGGCGTGAGGATCAGCAGGCTGAGGATGAACAGGCTCAGGCAGAGCCGGGTGACGGCCGCCACCGGCAGGCTGGCCGCCTGCATGGCGAAGATCAGGGGCGGCGCCTGGTAGGGCAGGCAGACATTGGAAAACGCCAGCACTTGCGTCATCAGCACCGTCATCAGCGGCAGGCCCGTGACGGCCGCGAGGTCCTGCGCCAGCGGCGTCATCGTCGCCGGCACGCCGGCCAGGTTGGTCACCAGCGACACCACCGTCGAGATCAGGGTCAGCACGCTGGCGTTCCACAGCGGCGTGTCGGTGGCAAAGCGGGCGTGCCGGCTCAGGCCATGCACCACGGCTTCGCCCAGGCCGCTTTCCGAAATCACCGCGCCCAGGCCCATCACGCCGGCCACGAACAGCAGCGAGCCATAGTTGATTTCCTGGTTCAGGCATTGCTTCGACGTCAGGCCAGCGGCCGGCCACAGGCAGACCAGGGCGGCGGCCAGGCCGACCCAGGCCGGCGATACATGGTGCAGGCCATCCGTCATCCACAGGGCCAGGCAGCCTCCCAGCACCACGGCCAGTCCCGTCTCCTGCGCCGACATGGGGCCTTGCCGCTGCGCCGGCGCGGCCGCGCGCGCAGGATCGGCGGCGGGAAACATCCACAGGATCAGCAGCACCAGCAGGACGGACTTGAGGATGCCCAGCACGGGGAAATGCAGCAGCAGGTAGTCGACATACGCAATCTGCACGCCATATAGATTGTCCGCCATGCCGGACAGGATCATGTTCGGCGCGTTCGACGGCAGGATGGCGAAGGTCGGCAGGAAGCTGGAAAAGCTGGCCGCCATCAGCATGCCCGTGCGGCCGTTATGGCCCGCGCCGTAGCCGATATGCTCGGCCACGGCCATGGTGATGGGAATGAGCAGCACCACGCGGCCCATGCCCGACGGCATGACGAAGGCCAGGGCCACGCTGAACAGCACGATGCCGGCGATGACGCCAGCGTAGCGCCGTCCCAGCATGCGCGACAGGATGGCCGCCGCGCGCTTGCCCAGGCCCGTGTGGCCGATGGCCGCCCCCATCACGGCGCCGCTGAACAGCAGCCAGAAGGTGGTCGACTGCAGGCCGGAGAACACGGTTTGCGCGGGCGCCATATTGCACAGCATCGCCACCAGGAAGAAGGCCAGGGCCGGCCAGTATTCGGGCACCAGGGCCGTGGCCCACATGCTGATGCAAAAGACCAGCAGCGCCACCACGCCGGCCATGGCGGCCGGCAGGTAGAGCGCGGCCGCCAGGCCGCTGGCGAGCGTCAGCGCGGCGACGGCGGCCAGCGCGCGCGGGCGCGCGGCGGGCAGGGAAGGGGCGAGGGACAAGGACTTCAAGGCTGGGCTCCTGGGCGCGCCGGCGCGGCAAGGCGCCGCGCCGTGTGGTGGACAATGAAAAGCATGTTTACTGGTAGCGCCGGATGGCGATGGTGCGGAAAGGCTGCTGGGCGTGTGGCGCGGCGGGGGCAGCGGGGGCGACCGGCTGTTCCAGCCTGGCCAGCAGCGCCTGCGCGCGCAGTTCGGCGGCATCGATGCTGGCCAGCTTCACATGGCCGTAGCCGCGGATGGCCTGCGGCAGTTCGGCCAGCGCCACGATGGAATCGAGGTTCCCGGCGCTCAGGCGCGGCAGCAGGGCGTCGAGGCGCGCCGTGTAGCCGGTGATCAGCTGGCGCTCGCGGCGCCGTTCGGCGCTGTAGCCAAACACGTCGAACCGCGTGCCGCGCAGTCCTTTTGCCCTGGCCAGCAGGGCGAGCAGCCTGCCCATCCACGGGCCGAAGGCGCGCTTGCGCTTGCCCAGCAGCGGCGGCGCCATGTGGAAGGTGAGCGTCACGTCGCCCTCGAACTGCTGCCGCAGCTCGCGCTGGAACTGGCCGTCCGAGAACAGCCGCGCCACCTCGTATTCATCCTTGTAGGCCAGCAGCTTGCTGTAGCCGCGCGCCACGGCCAGGGTCAGCACGGGCGGCGCATCGGCGCCGAAGACGGCGCTTTCGCGCTCGCGCACGCGCGCGACAAACGCCTGGAAGCGCTCCGCCAGCGCCGCGTTCTGGTAGCGCGCCAGCATGGCGCTGCGCTCTTCCACCAGCGCGCCCAGGCTGGCGTCCTGCGCCACCGGGGCCGCCGCCGCGCCTTGCAGCAAGGGCGCGCCGCAGGCGGCCAGGCGGCCGGCGGCAAAGGCAGCCTTGTTGGCGTCGACGGCCACGCCATTCAATTCGATGGCCCGTTCCAGCGCCGCCAGGCCGACGGGGATCAGGCCGCGCTGCCAGGCAAAGCCCATCAGCAGTATATTGGCCATGATGGTGTCGCCCATCAGCTGGCGCGCCAGCACCTGGCCGTTGCATTCGGCGATGTGTTCCACGCCGACGGCGTGGCGCAGCTTGTCCATCAGGGCGCCGGCATGCTGCGGCGCATCGGGATCGCGCACCATGGCGGCGGTGGGGAACTGGTGCGTGTTGGCGACCACGCGCGTGTGGCCGTGGCGCAGCGTCTGCAGCGCGTCGGCGCTGGCGCCGACCACCATGTCGCAGGCCAGCATGGCATCGCTCTGGCCGACGTCGATGCGCGCCTGGTGCAGATCCTGGCCGGCCAGGGCCAGGCGCACGAAGGACAGCACGGCGCCGCCCTTTTGCGCGAAGCCCATGAAGTCGAGCACCGAGGCCTGCTTGCCCTCCAGGTGCGCGGCCATGGAAACGAGCGCGCCCACCGTCACCACGCCGGTGCCGCCCACTCCCGTCACCAGCAGGTTGAACGGGCCGTGCCAGGCGTGCGGCGCGGGCAGCGGCAGGGCGGCCGCGGCGCGCCGCAGGGCCTGCGGGTCGATGGCGGCGTCGGCCGCCTTGCGCAAGGCGCCGCCGCGCACGGAGACGAAGCTGGGGCAAAAGCCGTCGGCGCAGGAATAGTCCTTGTTGCAGGACGACTGGTCGATGGCGCGCTTGCGGCCATAGCTTGTCTCCAGCGGGACGATGGACAGGCAGTTCGACTGGACACCGCAATCGCCGCAGCCTTCGCACACGGCGCTGTTGATGACCATGCGGCGCGGCGGGTCGGCTATTTCCTTTTTCTTGCGGCGCCGGCGCAGTTCGGCCGCGCAGGTCTGGTCGTAAATCAGCACGGTGACGCCCTTGACCTCGCGCAGGCGGCGCTGTACCTGGTCGAGCTCCTCGCGTCCGTGGAAGGTGGCGGGCGGCGGGAAGCGGCCGCGCAGGCCCGCGTATTTTTCCGGCGCGTCGCTGACCACGGCGATCGCCTTGGCGCCCTCGGCATGCACTTGCCAGGCGATGGCGTCGACGCTCAGGCTGCCGTCGATGGGCTGGCCGCCCGTCATGGCCACGGCGTCGTTGTATAAAATCTTGTAGGTGATGTTGGCGCGTCCGGCGATGGCCTGGCGGATGGCCAGGAAGCCCGAGTGGAAATACGTGCCGTCGCCCAGGTTCTGGAACACGTGCGCGGTGCTGCTGAACATCGAGTGCGCCACCCAGTCGACGCCTTCGCCGCCCATCTGTATCAGGCCGGTGGTGTCGCGCTCCATCCACGAGGCCATGAAATGGCAGCCGATGCCGGCCTGCGCGCGCGAGCCCTGCGGCACCTTGGTCGAGCTGTTGTGCGGGCAGCCGGAACAGAAATACGGCTGGCGCCGCACCCCGTCGGCCGCATTCGCCAGCAGCGCGGCGGGCGCGAAGCCGGGCAGCAGGGCGCGGCGATCGAGCGCGGGCTTGTGCCGCGCCAGCCAGGCCGCCAGCACGCCGGCGATGCGCGAAGGGCGCAGTTCGCCCTGCGCCGGCAGCAGCGGCGCGCCGCCCGCATCGAGCTTGCCCAGCACCAGCGGGCGGGCGCTGTCCGGCAGGTTGTAGAACAGGGTGCGGATCTGCTGCTCCACCAGCGGCCCTTTTTCCTCGATGACGAGGATTTCCCGCAGGCCCGCCTTGAACTGCGCCAGGCGCTCGGCTTCCAGCGGAAAGCTCAGGCCCACCTTGTACAGGCGCACGCCGGCGCGTTCCAGCACATCGAGGCTGAGGCCCAGGCGCCGCAGCACTTCGAGCACGTCGAGGTGCGCCTTGCCGCAGGTGACGATGCCGATATCGGCTTGCGGGCTGGGACACAGCAGGCGGTCGATGCTGTTGGCGCGCGCGAACGCGTGCACGGCGGCCAGCTTGTGCGCGTGGCGCGTCTCGATGGGCAGGCCGGGCAGGTCGGGCCAGCGGTAATGCAGGCCGCTGGCGGGAACGCTGTAGCCGGCCGGCTGGTCGAAGCGCGTGCACAGGCCGTCCAGGTCGACCGTGGCGCCGCTTTCCACGGTTTCGGAAATGGCCTTGAAGCCCACCCACATGCCGGAAAAGCGCGACAGCGCCCAGCCGTACAGGCCGAATTCCAGGTATTCGGCGATGCTGGCCGGATTGACGATGGGCATGCTCCACGCCTGCATGGCGAAATCGCTCTGGTGCGGCATCGATGACGAGACGCAGCCGTGGTCGTCGCCGGCCACCACCAGCACGCCGCCGTGCGGCGAGGAACCGTAGACGTTGCCATGCTTGAGCGCATCGCCGGCCCGGTCCACGCCCGGTCCCTTGCCGTACCACAGGGCGAACACGCCATCGGCCGTGCGCTGGGGATCGGTCTCGACCTGCTGGCTGCCCAGCACGGCGGTGGCGGCCAGCTCTTCGTTAATGGCGGGCAGGAAACGGATCTGCTGCGCTTCCAGCACGCCGCGCGCGCGCCACAGCGCCTGGTCGTAGCCGCCCAGCGGCGAGCCCCGGTAGCCGCTGATGAAGCCGGCCGTGTTCAGGCCCCGCTCGCGGTCCAGCCAGCGCTGCATCAGCGGCAGGCGCACCAGTGCCTGGGTGCCGGTGAGAAAAACGCTGCCGCCGCGTGCCAGTAAGTTGTCTTCCAGCGCATAAGTGCTCAGGCGTACAACGCCCGGGTCGTCCGCGACCATCTTGTCCATCACTTCCACCTGTGTTCTCCCATCGCCTTGTCGGCTTCCTTGTTGGCTTGCATGCCGCATGCACGCATGCATGCGTCTTGAGCACGCGGCCGTGACGGCGCGCCGGATACGGAAGAAGGGGTGTACCGGCGCTGCGATGCCGGCGCAACCAAACTTTTCCGTCTATTGATATTCGTTTATCAAGATAAGGGGCCGCGCGGGACGGCGCAATTCGCAAATCCTGAGTGCAGCACTCACCAACGCTGATGCGAACGCCGATGCCGGGCGCAGGCCCCGGAAATGCAGGCGTTTTGCCCCTGGCATCAGTGTTCCTGATCCCCGCACTCAGGATTTGCGAGTTGTGTGGTCCGGGGCTTGGGGCTTATCGTCGGCGTCGAGATGGAAAGCCGAACGATGTGTTTTTGTAAAGGCAGCACAGCTATGAGTTCATTATTGACGCGCCGCATGGCGCTGCTGGCAGGCGCGGACGGACTTGCGCTGCTGGCCCAGGGATTGCGCGGCATCGAACGCGAAGCGCTGCGCGTGGACGGCCGCGGCCACCTGGCCGCCACGGCGCATCCGCTGGCGCTGGGCGCGGCCCTGACCCATCCCACCATCACTACCGACTATGCCGAGGCGCTGATCGAGCTGATCACGCCGCCCGAGCAGGACACGGCCGCCATGCTGGACGGCTACGACGCCCTGCACCGTTTCGTCTTCAGCGGACTGGGCGACGAAATGCTGTGGAGCCACTCGATGCCGTGCCGCCTGCCCGCCGACCCCGACATCCCGATCGCCTGGTACGGCAGTTCGCACATCGGCATGCTCAAGCATGTCTACCGGCGCGGCCTGGCGCTGCGCTATGGCAAGAGCATGCAGTGCATCGCCGGCATCCACTACAACTACTCGCTGCCGCCCGCATTGTGGGAACGCCTGCGCGCGGACGAGGACGATGGCCGCACGGCGATGCAGTTTCAGTCGGAAAGCTATGTCGCGCTGATCCGCAACTTCCGCCGCTATGGCTGGCTGCTGATGTATCTGTTCGGCGCCGCGCCAGCCCTGGCCGCCCATTTTCCGGGACGCGGCGACTTCCCGCTGGAGCAGCTGTCGGCCGATACGGTGTACCTGCCGTACGCCACCAGCCTGCGCATGAGCGACATGGGTTACCAGAACGATGCCCAGGCCGGCCTGACGCCCGACTACAACACGCTCGACAGCTATATCACCAGCCTGGCGGCGGCGATGAACCACCCGTACCTGCCGTATGTCGAGCTGGGCACGCGGCGCGAGGGGCAGTGGGTGCAGATCAATACCAACCGCCTGCAGATCGAGAACGAGTACTACTCGGCGATCCGGCCCAAGCGCGTGGCGCACAGCGGCGAGCGCCCGCTGCATGCGCTGGCCCAGCGCGGCGTGCAGTACGTGGAGGTGCGCTGCCTCGACGTCGATCCGTTCGAGCCGCTGGGCATCGGCGCGCCAGCCTGTCATTTCCTCGACGCCTTTCTGCTGTTTTGCGCGCTGCAGGACAGCCCGCTCACCGGCAATGCCGAAAGCCGCGAGAACACCGAGAATTTCGCCCGCACCGTCAAGGAAGGGCGCCGCCCGGGACTGCTGCTGGAGCGCCACGGCGAACAGGTCAGCCTGCAGGCGTGGGCCGGCGAACTGCTCGAGCGCATCGCCCCGATGGCCGCGCTGCTGGACCAGGCGCGCGGCGGCGAGGATTGCGCCACGGCGCTGGCGGCGCAGCGCGCCAAGCTGGCCGACGTGGCGCTGACGCCCTCGGCGCGCGTGCTGGCGGCGATCCGCGCCGAGCAAGGCAGTTTTGACGCCTTCGCCCTGCGCCAGAGCGCGGCGCACGCGGCGTATTTTCGCGCCCGGCCCTTGGCGCCGGCGGCGCTGGCGCGCTTCACGGCGCAGGCCGATGCCTCGCTGGCCGAGCAGGAGCGCGTGGAACGCGCCGACAGCGGCGACTTCGGCCAGTTCGTCCAGCGCTACCAGGCCGGCGCCCGCTACTTGCCCGTGCCGGACGAACCGGCCATGGAAGCCGTCGTGGCGCGGCAGCGCGTCGCCTGAAGCCCTTGTCCCAACCTGATCCGAGCCATCACACCATGCGCATACTTCATTCCATGCTGCGCGTCGCCGACCTCGACGCCGCGCTGCATTTCTACCAGGACGCCCTGGGCATGACCCTGCAGCGGCGCCACGATTATCCCGACGCGCGCTTTACGCGCGCCATCGTCGCCTATGGCGAAGCGCCCGCGCATGCCGCCATCGAACTGACGCATAACTGGGACCGGCACGACTACACCCACGGCGACGCCTACGGCTACCTGGCCTTGGCGGTCGACGATGCGGCCAGCGTCTGCGCCAGGGTGCGCGCGCATGGCGGCACCGTCACGCGCGAGGCGGGGCCGATGAAACACGGCAGCAACGTCATCGCCTTCGTGCAGGACCCCGACGGCTACCGCATCGAACTGATCGAAGCGAGCGCGCACTATGACTGATGCATCGACTTAACAACGACTGACACGGCATGGCAGGCGCGCCGCTGGCGGCGCCTGCCGGCATTTTTGAAAAGGAAGCCACCGCATGGTGCAAGTATCAACGACAAGCAAGGCTGCCATGCCGCCGGCGCCGCAGCCGCAAAACCGGCAGGCGCTGGTGCAGGCGGCCGTGGCCGCGGCCTGCGCCCTGGCCGTGGCGGTCCCCGCGCCGGCGCAGGCGCCGGAAAAAAAGGCCGCCGCCAAGAGCGAAATCTGCTATGGCGTGGCCAAGGCGGGCCAGAATGAATGCGCCAATACCACCTGCTTCCATTTGTGTTCGGGCTTGGCGACGGTCGACCGCGATCCCGGCGAATGGATGACCGTCCCCGCCGGCACGTGCACGGCGCTGGGCGGCAAGGTGGAAGCGGCGCCGCTGGCCTGCCCGGGCGCGGCGCCCGCCAGGACCGGCCCGCCGGCCGATGTGGCGGCGGGCGAGGCGCTGTACCACGAGGGCGACGCGGCGCGCGCGCTGCCGGCGTGCGTGGCTTGCCATGGCCCGAAGGGCAATGCGGCCGTCGCCGATTATCCGAAGCTGGCAGGCCAGAACCTGGCCTACCTGGACAGCCAGTTGCGCGCCTTCCGCTCGCATGCGCGCGTCAGTCCCTTGATGAACACGGCTGTCGCCCCCCTGACGGACGGCGATATCGCCAACCTGTCCGCCTATTTGTCCAGGCAAAAGGCTGACGCCATCGATCCCGGCGTGACCAGCCCCGTGGCCGCCGGCAAGTCGTTCCGCGATTGCGACGGCGCCTGCCCGGAGATGGTGCCGCTGCCGGCAGGGCGCTTTCTCATGGGATCGCCCCCGGGCGAGAGCGGCCGCTTCGGCAATGAAGGCCAGCACCCGGTCGAGATCCTGCAGCCGTTTGCCATCGGCCGCTTCAGCCTGACGTTCGAGCAGTTCGACGCCTGCGTCCAGGATGGCGGCTGCGATGGCTACCGGCCGTCGGACGAAGGCTGGGGACGCGGCACGCGCCCGGCCGTCAACGTCAGCTGGAACGACGCGCAAAGCTATCTGCGCTGGCTGTCGAAAAAGAGCGGGGCGCGCTACCGCCTGCCCACCGAGGCCGAGTGGGAATACGCGGCGCGCGCCGGCACCGTCACGGCGCGCTGGTGGGGCGAGGACATCACGCGCGGCGACGCCAAGTACGGTCCCGACGACTGCCCGCAGCAGAAGCATTGCGGCGGCGTGGTCTCCGGTTCGGGCAACTGGCCCACCACGGCGCCCGTGGGCAGCTACGCGCCCAATCCGGTAGGGCTGTACGACGTGCTGGGCAACGTGTGGCAGTGGACGGCCGATTGCTGGCACAGCGACTATGAGGGCGCGCCGAAAGATGGCCGCGTGTGGGAGGAAGCGGGCTGCAAGAAACGCGTGGCGCGCGGCGCCTCCTGGACCGATACGCCGAACTTCGTGCGCGCGGCCACCCGCCTGGGCCTGGGCGCGGAAGGACGGCGCGGCTGGATCGGCTTGCGCGTGGTGCGCGAGATGGATGCGGCGCCCGGCACGGCGGCCAAGGACGGGGCGGCGCCAGCGCGCGCGCGCGGCTTGCCCTGATGCGCGAGGTGGCGAAGGCCGCGCCCCCGGTGGGCATCGGCCTGCGCGGCGCGCATTACCGCGACATGCTGGCGCGGCGCCAGCCCGTGGACTGGCTCGAAGTCCACAGCGAGAACTATCTGGCCGAAGGCGGCTGGGACCAGCACGTGCTCGTGACGCTGCGCGCCGATTATCCCATCTCGCTGCATGGCGTCGGCATGGGTCTCGGCTCCGTGCACGGCTTTTCGCGCGCGCACGTCGAGCGCATCGCCCGCCTGGCCGCGCGCATCGAGCCGATGCTGGTGTCGGAACACCTGTGCTGGGGCGCCACAGGAGAGGCGGTGCTCAACGACTTGCTGCCGCTGCCGCTGAACGGCGCCAGCCTGGAACTGGTGTGCCAGCGCGTGGACCTGGTGCAGGAGGTACTCGGCCGTCGCATCCTGCTGGAGAACGTCTCGACCTATCTGCGCTTTCCCGGCGACAGCTGGGGCGAGACGGAATTCCTCGCCTGCGTGGCGCGCCGCACCGGTTGCGGCGTGCTGCTCGATATCAATAACCTGTATGTCAATCAATGCAATCACGGCGAGGACGCGCTGGCCGCGATGGCGGCGCTGGCGCCGGGCCTGGTCGGCGAACTGCACCTGGCCGGCCACTGCGAAGATGGCGGCCTGCTGGTCGACCACCACGGCGCGCCCGTTGCCGCCCCCGTGTGGGAACTGTACCGCGCCGCCTTGCGCCGCTACGGCCCGCTGCCCACCCTGGTCGAATGGGATACCAATCTGCCGCCCCTGGCCACCCTGCTCGACGAAGTGGCCCGCGCGCGGACGCTTGCCGGCGAGGCGCTCGCGCCGGCGGCCCTGGCGGCATGCGATGACGCTTGAGGAACTGGCGCGCCTGCAGGCCGCCTTCGGCGCGCAGATCGGCGCGCATGTGCCGGATGCGTGCGCGCTGGCGCCGTGGCTGGGCGGCGATGCGCGCGGCGCCAGCGCCCTGGCGCGCTATGGCCAGGCGCTGCGCCAGCATCACGCGCGCTCGCTGGAACTCGTGTATCCGGTGCTGCGCGCGCTGGGCGGCGCTTCCTGGTTCCTGGCCATGGCGCACGCCTACGGCGATGCGCATCCGTCGCGCAGCGCGGACCTGGCCCGTTTCGGCGCCAGCCTGCCGGTGTTTCTTGCCGCCTGGCCGCCGGCCGCCGCGCATGGCTATTTTGCCGACGTGGCGCGCCTCGAGTGGCTGCTGCACGAGGCGCATGGCGCGCCCGACGCGGCGCCCCTGACGCTGCCCGACGTGCAGGCGGCCGGTGCCGGCCAGGTCGATGCCTGGCGGCTGGCGCTGCATCCGGCGGCCGTGCTGTACCGCTCGCCCTGGCGCGCGGCGGCGATCTGGCTGGCGCACGACGCCGCGGCGCGGCATGCCATGCCGGCCGGCCCCGTGGGCGAGACGCTGGCGCTGGTGTACCGCGATGGCTGGACGGCGCGGGTGCGCGAGATCGATGCGGCGGAAGCGGCGGCGCTGGGCGTGCTGGCCGGCGGGGCCGCCCTGGGCGCTGCGCTGGCGGCGGCGCAGCAGGCGCACCTGCTGGACGCCAATGGCACGCCGTTCGCGCCGGCCCCCTTGCTGCTGCGCTGGCTGGCCGATGGCGTGCTGGTGCGGGCGAGCGATGGCGCGCGTGCGCTGAGGTAAAGGCGTGCCTACAATGGCCAGCCGCAGGTGCCCCAGCCGGTGGCGTCGAGCGGATAGGCATCGGCCGGCGCGGCCGCGGCCTTGCCTTCGCTGCCTTCGCTGCCGTCCTGCTCCTGCCCAGGCTCCTGGAGCGGCGCCGCGTCTGCCGGCACGAGGAAGCGCGCGGCCCAGGACAGCAGGCGGCTCACCGGGCGCTCCCCGGCAGTGGTGCCGGTGCGTGGTGACCGGCGCGGGCGGCATGGGCGGATGAAGGAGCAAGAATGGCTGGCATGTCGTTGTCGATCAAAGTGGCGATGCAGCCATCGTAGCGCCGCGCCGGGCGCGCCGGAAGGCGTGTGGCGCGCAATGTATCCATGCGTCCGGCGCCATGGCGCCGGCAAATCATGCTAAGGTAAGAAACTATGTCGATACCCGATCTGAACCTCTTAATCACCCTTGATGTCCTGCTCGCCGAAGGCAGCGTCACGCGCGCCGCGCGGCGCTTGCGCCTGAGTCCATCGGCCATGAGCCGCGCCCTGGCGCGCCTGCGCGAGACGACCGGCGATCCGCTGCTGGTGCGCGCCGGGCGCGAACTGGTGCCCACGCCGCGCGCGCTGGAGCTGCGCGAACGGGTGGGCCAGCTGGTGGGCGAGGCGCTGGCCGTGCTGGGACCGGCGCAGCGGCTCGATCCGCGCCAGCTGGAGCAGACGTTCACGCTGCGTTCGAGCGACGGTTTCGTGGAAAATTTCGGCCCGGCACTGCTCGCGCATATCGGCGCGCAGGCGCCCGGCGTGCGCCTGCGCTTCGTGCAAAAGGTCGACCGCGAAAGCGTGCAGCTGCGCGAGGGCAGCATCGATCTGGAGACGGGCGTGATCGGCAGTTTCACGAGTCCGGAAGTGCGCACGCGCCGCTTGTTCGGCGACCGCTTCGTGGGCGTGGTGCGCAGCGGCCATGCGCTGGCGCAGGGCGAGATCAGCGCCGAGCGCTATGCGGCCGGCCAGCATGTGCTGGTGGCGCGGCGCGACCAGGATACGGGGCCGATGGATGACGCGCTGGCCGCGCTGGGACTGCAGCGCACGATCGCCAGCATCGTCGGCGGCTTCACGGCGGCGCTGGCGCTGGCCGCCGGCTCGGACCTGATCGCCACGGTGCCGGAGCGGCATACGGGCAATCTGCGCGCCGGCATGTTCAGCTTTGCGCTGCCGCTGCGCATGCCGGATCTGACCGTCTCGCTGATGTGGCATCCGCGCATGGACGCCGATCCCGCCCACCGCTGGCTGCGCGGCTGCGTGGTCGACGCCTGCGCCGGTCAGGCGGCATAGCCTGACGGCGCCGGCAGCGTTGCTCTAGCGCGGCACGGGCCCGTCGAAGCCGCCGGCCATGGCCGTGTAGCTGCGTGCCGTGGCGATGGCCACGTCGCGGTGCGCCGTCACCAGCTGCTCCTGCGTGGCCAGGGCAATGCGTTCCGCTTCGAGCACGCCGAGCAGGCTTTCCGCGCCTTCCTGGTAGCGCACGCGCGCCAGGCGCGCGCTTTCCTGCGCCAGCTGGTGCGCCTGGCGCAGTTCCGCATGGCGGCCGCGCAGCTGCACCCATTGCGCGATGGCGCTGTCGGTTTCTTCCAGCGCCAGTGCCAGCGCCTTGTCGAAGCCGGCCTGCGCGGCCAGCACCTCGGCTCCGGCCGCGCGCGCGCGGGCGCGGCGCGTGCCGCCATCGAACAGCGGCAGGGAAAAGGCGGCGCCCGCATGCCAGCGCGCCGCATCGCCGCCATTCCAGTCGCCGGCTACGCCGGAGGCGCCGAACAGCGCGCCCAGGCTGATGCGCGGGAAGCGCTCGGCGATGGTGGTGCCTTCGCGCGCGCTGGCGGCCGCCAGCGCGCGTTCTGCCGCGCGCACGTCGGGCCGGCGCAGCAGCAGGTGGGCCGGTTCGTCCGTCAGCAAGGATTGCGGCAGCGCCAGCGGCATCGGCTGGTCGAGCGCCGCCAGTTCCGGCGCGTCGAGGCGCTGCCCGGTGAGGGTCGCCAGCCGGTTGCGCGCCACGCGTTCTTCCGCGTTCAGGCTGGGCAGGCGGGCGCTGGCCAGGCGCATCTGCGCCTCGGCGCGCATGCGTTCGGCCGGCGCGGCGCGGCCCGCGTTCTCGCGCTCGCGCACCAGTTGCAGGGTGCCGGACTGGTTCGACAGCTGCTCCTGCAGGCTGGCGCGCATCTGCTGCGCGCCGCGCAGGACCAGGTAGGCATCCACCACCTGCGCCAGGATCAGGCGCCGCACGTCGTCGCGCACGGCGGCGCGTTCGTCCGCCGAGGCCTCGGCCGCGGCGATGCTGTGGCGCACGCGGCCGAACAGGTCGAGCTCCCAGCTGAAGACGGCGTTCCACTGCACCGGCGAGGCGATGTGCGGCTGGCCGTCGCCGCTCTCGATGGCCGCCAGACGCGCGCGTCCGGCCTGGGCATCGAGATCCACCGTCGGCAGGCGGGCGCCGCGCGCCGCCTGCGCGAACTCGCTGGCGCTGGCCAGGCGCGCGGCGGCGATGCGCACGTCGTAATTGTCTTGCCAGGCGCGCTTGACCAGTTGCTCCAGCCTGGCATCGCCCAGTTCCTGCCACCACAGCGCCGGCGGCGCGCCGGCCTGCAGCTCCGGTGCGCCCGCCGAGGGCAGGACCGGCAGCTGCGCCGGCTCGAGCGCCCGCGTCGCCGTGGGCGTGCCGGCGCTGCAGCCGGCCAGGGCCAGCATGGCCGCCGCCAGCAGCGGCGCGGCGCGGCGCGTGTTCAGGTGTGTCATGCGGCTCATGCGGCTTCTCCCAGCGCGACCGTGTGCGTGGCGGGCGCCGCGCGGCGCCTGCTCAGCAAGGTGAAAAACAAGGGTGTAAACAACAGGCCCGACAAGGTCACGCCCAGCATGCCGGCGAAGACGGCCGTGCCCATCGACTGACGCATTTCCGCGCCGGGGCCGGAAGACAGCATCAGCGGTATCGCGCCCAGCAGGAAGGCCAGCGACGTCATCAGGATCGGCCGCAGACGCGTGCGGGCGGCGGCGATGGCCGCTGCGCGCGCATCGGCGCCGGCCGCCATCGCCTGGCGCGCGAATTCGACGATCAGGATGGCGTTCTTGGCGGCCAGGCCGATCAGCACCACGATGCTGATCTGCGTCAGCACGTTGTTGTCCAGGCCGCGCCACGACACGCCGATCAGCGTGGCCAGCACGCAGCTGGGCACGATCAGCACGACGGACAGCGGCAGCAGCCAGCTTTCAAACAGGGCCGCCAGCAGCAGATACACCAGCAGCACGGCCAGGCCCAGTACCATGCCGGTGCTGGCGCCCGCGTGTTTTTCCTGCAGCGCCAGTTCCGTCCACTCGTAGTCGAAGCCGGCCGGCAGGCGCGCCTTGAGCAGCTCTTCCATCGCGGCGATGGTTTGCCCCGTCGAGTAGCCGGGCTTGGTGCTGCCCTGGATTTCGGCGGCCGGATACAGGTTGTAGCGCGGCACGCGGAACGGCGCCGTGCCTTCGCTGAAGGTGGCCACGCTGCCCAGCGGGACCATGTCGCCGTTGGCGGCGCGCGTCTTCAGGGCTGCCAGGTCGGCCACGCTGCGCCGGTAGGGCGCGTCCGCCTGGGCGGTGACGCGCCAGACCCGGCCCATCAGGTTCATGTCGTTGACGAACACGGGCGCCATGTAGCTTTGCAGGGTCTCGTTGACGCGCAGCAGCGGCACGCCCAGGTATTCCGCCTTGGTGCGGTCCAGCTCGACCTTGACCTGCGGGCTCATGGCGTTGAACGGCGTGAAGGCGCCCATCACCGAGGGCAGCTTGCCCGCTTCCTCGGCGATGCCGCGCGCGGCCGCCTGCAAGGCTTGCGGTCCCAGGCCGCCCGTGTCGCGCAGCATCAGCTTGAAGCCGCCGCCGGTGCCGATGCCGGGCACGGAAGGCGGCGGTATCACCATCACGCGCGCCGCGCTGATGGGCGCCAGCTTGCCGCGCAGGGCGCCCAGCATGGCCGGGCCGTCCAGGCCATCGCTGGCGCGCGCGCCGAAGTCCTTGAACATGGTGAAGATGACGGCCGTGTTGGGCGCCGAAGTAAACGTGGCGCCGTCGGTGCCGACGAAGGCGGCCGTGTGGGCCACGCCCGGGTGGCTCATCAGGCGGGCCGTGGCGTCCTGCACCACTTCGCTGGTGCGCGCCAGGGTCGAACCGGCCGGCAGCTGGATCGAGACGATGGCATAGCCGCGGTCCAGCTGCGGCACGAAGCCGCGCGGCGTGACGTCCAGGCGCCACAGGGTCAGGCCCGCCAGCACGAGGTACACGGGCAGCATCAGCCAGCGCCGCGAGAGGATGCGCCCGGTCAGTTGCACATAGCCTCCGGTCAGGCGGGAAAAGCCGCGGTTGAAGATGGCCATCCAGCGCGCGCCCAGGCTGTTGGCGTCGTGCTGCGGCTTGAGCAGCAGCGCGGCCAGGGCCGGCGACAGCGTCAGCGAGACCAGCGCCGAGATCACGGTGGAGGCGGCGATGGTGACGGCGAACTGGCGGTAGAACATGCCGGAGATGCCGTCGATGAAGGCCGTCGGCACGAACACGGCCACCAGCACCAGCGCGATGGCGACGAGGGCGAAGCCCACCTCGTTCATGCTGCGCTGCGCCGCGGCGACGGGGCTCATGCCTTCCTCCATGTGGCGCTCGACGTTTTCCACCACCACGATGGCGTCATCGACGACGATGCCGATGGCCAGCACCAGGCCGAACAGGGACAGGGTATTGAGCGTATAGCCCATCGCGGCCAGCACCGTGAAGGTGCCGACCAGGGACACGGGAATGGCCAGGATGGGAATGATGGCGGCGCGCCACGAGCCGAGGAACAGCAGCATGGCCAGGCACACCAGCAGCGCCGCCTCGAAGATGGTGTCGCGCACCTTGTCGATCGAGGAGCGGATGAATTCGGTCGGGTTGTAATAGGCGTGGTAGGCGACGTCCTGCGGGAAATCGGCTTCCATTTTGGCCAGCTGCGCCAGCACGCGGTCGCCGGTGGCCAGCGCGTTCGAGCCGGGCAGCAGGCTGATGCCCAGCGCGATGGCCGTGCGGTTGTCGACGAAGCCGCTTTCCGTGTAATCCTGCGCGCCCATCTCGACACGCGCCACGTCGCGCAGGCGCACCACGCCGCCGTCGGCATGGGCGGCCACGACGATCGCCTCGAATTCGGCCACGTCGCGCAAGCGGCTTTGCGCCTGCACCTGCACCTGGTAGGCGCCGTCGCTGCCGCCGGGCGGCTGGTTCAATACCCCGGCGGCGACCTGCGAGTTGGCTTGCCGCACGGCGGCGATCACTTCCGGCGCGCTCAGGCCCAGCGAGGCCACGCGCGCCGGGTCGAGCCAGATGCGCATCGAGAAGTCGCGCGCGCCGCGCGTGTAGATGTCGCCGACGCCTTCGATGCGGGCCAGCTTGTCCTTGACGGCGGTGCCGATGAAGTTGGAGATGTACTGCTGGTCGCGCGTGCCTTTCGGCGAATCGAACAGCACCACCATCAGCAGGTCGGGCGAGGCCTTCTTGACGGCCAGTCCCAGCCGGCGCACGGCTTCGGGCAGGCGCGCTTCGGCCACCGCTACGCGGTTCTGCACCAGCGACTGGGCCTGCTCGACGTTGGTGCCCGGCTTGAACACCACGCTGATGGTCAGCTTGCCGTCGCCCACCGATTGCGAGGACATGTAGAGCATGCCGTCGACGCCGTTGATTTCCTGTTCGATCGGCGCGGCGACCGTATCGGCGATTTCCTGCGCCGAGGCGCCAGGGTAGCTGGCCTTCACCGTCACCGTGGGCGGCACGATCTCGGGAAACTCGGAGATCGGCAGGCGCATGGCCGACACCGCGCCCACGAGGGTGATCAGGATCGACAGCACGATGGCAAACACGGGACGGCGGATGAAAAATTGGGAAAAGCGCATGGTCACTCCTTAGGTGCCGCTGGCGCGGGGAGCCGCCACCAGGACCTGGTCGCCCGGGCGCACCTTGGCCGCGCCGGAGACGATGACCCGGTCCTGCGGCGCGAGGCCGGACAGCACGATCTGCTTGTCACCCTGCAGGCCGCCCAGTTCCAGCTTGCGCGGCGCCACCTTGCCCGCCGCGTCCACGACGAACACCATCTTTTTGTTCTGGTCGCTGAGGATGGCGGCGTCGGGTACCAGCAGGCGCTCTTGCGCCGCGCCGACGGGAATGCGCACGCGGGCAAAGCTGCCCGGCATGACGGCGCGGTCGGCGTTGGCCAGGCTGGCGCGCAGGCGCACCGTGCCCGAGCGGGCGCTGATCTCGTTGTCGACAAAGTCGACGCTGGCATCCTGGGCGGGGCCGCCGCCATCGAGCGCCAGCTGCACCTTGGACGGCAGCTTGTTTTGCTGGCGCAGGCGCTGGAAATCCGCTTCCGACAGGTCGACCATGGCGCGCACGGGGCTGTGCGCGACGATGGTGGTCAGCACGCCGCTCTGCGCCGCGCCGCCTGCGACATAGTTGCCGACGTCGACGCGGCGGTCCGACACGGTGCCGGCGATGGGTGCGCGCATGGTGGTGAAGGACAGTTCCAGTTCGGCGCTGCGCAATTCTGCCTGGCTCAGCATGACGGCCGCCTGCGCGCCTTCCAGCTCGCCGCGCGCCCGTTCCAGCTCCTCGGTGCTGGCCGCGCCCGTCTGCTGCAGCCGGCTGCTGCGCTCGAACTGGGCCGTGGCCAGCTTGCTGCGCGCATGGGCCTGGGCCAGGCTGGCCCGGGCGCGGTCGCGCGCCGCCGCGAAGGGGCGCGGGTCGATGACGAACAGCGCATCGCCGGCCTTGACCTGCTGGCCATCGCGAAACGCGATCTGCTGCAAATAGCCCGACACGCGCGAGCGCACTTCCACGCGCTGCGACGGCTCGATGCGGCCCGTGTAGTCGAGGCTCGCTTGCACCATCGACGTTTCCGGCAGCGCCACGGAAACAGTGGGCTTGGGCGGCGGACCGCCAGGCGCGGCCTGGGAACGGCCGCAGCCGGATAACGTGGCGCTGCAGGCCAGGGCCAGCAGCAGTAACAGCGGGACGGGCAGGGAGGGGGTCGGACGGGGGCGCATCATGCGGGGTCTCCAGAAGGCGTAGGGGGCTTGGCCAGGGCGCGGCCGAGCGCGAAAATGGCCAGCGCGGCGAGTATCAGCGCGCTGGCGACGGCAAAGGTGGCGTGCATGCCACGGATCATGGCGGCTGGCTGGGCGCCGGCGATATCGCTGGCGCTGGCAAAAAAAGCGAAGACGGCGCCCATCACGGAGGCGCCCGTGACGAGGCCCAGATTGCGCGACAGATTGAGCATGCCGGAGATGAGGCCGCGCTGCTCGGGCACGATGTCGCCCATCACGGCGGTATTGTTGGCCGCCTGGAACAGCGCGTAGCTGGCCGTGAGCAGCATGATCGGGGCGACGTAGCCGGGGATGCCCAGGCTGGCCGGCAGCAGGGACAGCGCCAGGCAGGCGGCGGCCGCGCCGCACAGGCCCGCGCCGCCCATGCGCTGCGCGCCGTAGCGGTCCACCAGCCAGCCCGACGGCACGCCGCAGAACGCCGCCACCAGCGGTCCGGCCGCCAGCACCATGCCGGTGACGGCGGTGCCCAGGCCCAGGCCGCGCGCCAGGTAGAAGGGACCGACCACCAGGGTGGACATCATGACCGTCGACACGAGCATGCTGGTCGCCAGGCCGGCGCTGAGCACGGGCGCGCGCAGCATGGCCAGGCGTATCAGCGGCGCCGGCGCCTTCAGCTCCACGTAGACGAACAGGGCGCCGCCCACGCAGGCGGCCAGCAGCAGGGCCACGTTGCGCATGCCGAAATGGCCGCGGCCCAGGGTCATGGCCAGCGCGTACGCGGCCAGGGTCAGCGCCAGCAGCAGCGTGCCGCGGTGGTCGAAGACGGGCCGCTTGGCGTGCGCGCCGTGCTGGTCGGCCGGCAGGAAGCGCCAGACCATCAGCAGCGCCACGCCGGCCAGCGGCACGTTGACGAGGAAGATGGATTGCCAGCCGAAGCGCGCGATCAGCAGGCCGCCCAGCGCAGGGCCGAGCGTGGTGCCGACTGCCGACATGGTGCCGAGCAGGCCCATGGCGCTGCCCGTCTGCGCCTTGGGCACGGTGCTGCCGACGAAGGCCATGGTCAGCGCCATCATGACGGAGGCGCCCAGGCCTTGCAGGGCGCGCGCGGCGACCAGCAGCCACAGGGTGGGCGCCAGGGCGCACAGGATGGAGGCGGCGGCGAACAGGGCGATGCCTGCCAGCAGCAGGCGGCGCCGGCCGATCATGTCGCCGAGGCGGCCCACGCTGACGATCAGCGCGGTGATGGCCAGCAGGTAGGCCAGCACGATCCATTGCACGTCCTGGAACGGCGCATGCAGGGCCTTGGCCATGTCGGGCAGGCCCACGTTGGCGATGCTGGTGCCCAGCGCGGGCAGCAGCATCGACAGGGACAGGCTGGCAAGCGCGCCGCGCACGGGCATCGTGGCGGCGCCGGCCTGGGCGGCCTGCTGGCTGGGTGTGGGGGGTACGGGTTTTGACGGCGAATTCATAAGGTGGCTGATCCATCCAATAAGAGTCATTACATGGTACTGAGGGATTTGGTATGGCGGAAGACGCATCATTTGCACTATGTTGTTGCGTTTGACGCCATGTCTTGTGCGTGGGCGCCGCTACAGCATCTGGTCCATCTCGAAGGCGGGCGGGGTGTCGGCCAGGTGGTAGCGGACGATGCGCCCGGGAATGCCGGCCACGGTGCAATGCGCGGGCACGTCGCGCAGGACCACGCTGCCGGCGGCTACCTTGCTCATGGTGCCGATCTCGATGTTGCCGAGGATTTTGGCCCCCGCGCCCAGCATCACGCCCGAGCGTATCTTCGGATGACGGTCGCCATGTTCCTTGCCGGTGCCGCCGAGGGTGACGTTCTGCAGGATGGAGACGTTGTCGTCGACCATGGCCGTTTCGCCGATGACGATGCCGCTGCCGTGATCGAGCATGATGCCCGCGCCGATGCGCGCGGCCGGATGGATGTCGATGCCGAAGACGCCGGCCGCATGGCTGGACAGGGAATACGCGGCCTCGCTGCGGCCCGCCGTCCACAGATGGTGGGCCATGCGGTAGGTCTGCAGGGCGTGAAAACCCTTCAGGTTCAGCAGCGCGTGCAGGCTGTCGGGGCAGGCGGGATCGCGCTGCGCGATGGCCGCAAGGTCGGCCGTGATGCTGGCCAGGATGGGCGGCTGCGTGCTTAAAATATCCTCGAACAGGGGCCGCAGCACGGCCGGGCGCATGTCGCGCGCGCCCAGGCGCTGGGCCAGGACGGCGGCGAGCAGTCCGGCGGGGCTGTCGTGCGGCAGTATCAGCTCGTCGAGCATGGGGCGCAGCAGCGGCTCGCGCGCGGCGAGCCGCTGCGCCATGCCGCGCACCTGCGTCCAGACGCTGGCGATGCCGTCGGACTGGCTGGCTGCGGCGGCATCGATGCGGCGCAAGGGCGGCGCGGGCGGCAGGGGGCTGGCGTAGGTCAAGTAGGTCATCGTGGTGCCTGTCCAGGCAAAGGAGGGGGAAGTGGAGCGCATGCAACAAGGCCGGCGCCGGCTGGCAAGGACCCGGGGTCCCGGAAGGCCGGGCCAGGCCGATTGCGGGTACACGATAAGCCGCCACGGGGAGCGAAGCAAATCGTAAATACTGAGCGCGCGGCTCACGATTCCTGATGCTTGGGCGCGCAAGAGGCGAGCGCCGGCGGCTTGGCTGCGGCGTCCGGGCCGGATGCTGCATGGGAGCGTGCACGCATGGCGCGCAGCGTGAAGGGCGC
>NZ_JBWBYV010000089.1:0-13169 GCF_056174685.1 Janthinobacterium sp. BHSEK | reverse complement strand
CCGCGCGGTTCGAGGTGGCGGCGGAGGCCCGCGGCGGGGCGCTATTCCAGCTTGAAAGTGGAGAAATGGAGGTCATGGCGCTGTAACCTTGCAAGTGGCGGGAATAGGCATCATAAAATATCGATATGGTTAGTTTTTTTGCAATCACCTGGCGCCAGGCAAACCTTGCGTCACGTTATCTGGCGTGGTGGCAAGTACTGCATGGCAATACTGCATTAACGGCAAGAAACAGAAAAGCATGAGCGTCGGGTAAATGAAACATTTTCATGCCGCCCGCCTTGCCTGACTCAACAAGTTGAATCGCTGCCGGGAATGTCCATTAGAATGCCTTCATGGAACACAAGATTCTGCACGCCCCGCTGGCCAGCTTTACCGACTTGTTGCTCGACGCCGTGTGCATGGTCGATGTGGAGGGACGCTTCGTCTTCGTCAGCGCGGCTTGCGAGCGCATCTTCGGCTACACGCAGCAGGAAATGATCGGCAAGCTCATGCTCGACATGGTCGCCCCCGCCGACCGCGCCCGTACCCTGGCCGCCGCGCGCGCCATCATGGACGGCCATGCGCAGACGCACTTTGAAAACCGCTACCTGCGCAAGGATGGCAGCCTGGCCCACATCATGTGGTCGGCCCGCTGGTCCGCCGCCGACCAGCTGCGCGTGGCGGTGGCGCGCGACGTCACCTTGCTGAAACAGGCGCAGGCAAAGCAGGCCGCGCTGTACGCCATTTCCGAAGCCATGCAGGCGACGCAGGACTTGCCCGCCTTGCTGCACCGTATCCAGGACATCATCGGCGAACACTTGCCGGCGCGTAGCCTGACCCTGCTGCTGCAGGACGAACATGGCGCCCAGGCGCCCATCACCTGCCATGCCGACGACGGCGCGCCCCAGCCGACGTCGCCGCTGGCCAGCCTGCTGTGCGACGAAGTCCTGCGCAGCGGCCGCCCCCTGCTGCTGCAGGCGGGACAGCTGGCCGGTCTGCCGGCGGCGCTGCAGATGGCGGCCGGCGCCCTGTCGTCGTGCTGGCTGGCCGTCCCCTTGTACTCCTCCATGGGCAGTATCGGCGCGCTGGCCTTGCAAGGCGAGCAGGATGCCGTCATCGGCACGGCGCAAGACCAGGATTTGCTGCAATTTATTGCCAAACAACTCGCCACCGCCGTCGAGCGCCGGCAATTGCAGACGCAAATGCAGTTCATGGCCATGCATGATGAACTGACCCGTTTGCCGAACCGCCGCCTGTTCCACGACCGCCTGCACACGGCGTTCGCCCGCGCACACCGCCAGGAAGGCCGGCTGTCGCTGCTGTTCCTGGACTTGAACAACTTCAAGCGCGTCAACGATGACCACGGCCATGCCTGCGGCGACCTGCTGCTGCAAACGGTGGCGAACCGCCTGCGCGATTGCATGCGCGAAACAGACACCTTGGCCAGGATGGGCGGCGATGAGTTCGTTGTGCTTCTGGAAAGCAATGCCACGCCGGCGGACGTCAGCCAGATCGAGCAAAAGATCCATGCGGCCCTGGCCGCGCCGCTGCACCTGGGCAACGGGCAGCAATTGCGGATCACCGTCAGCATCGGCGTGGCCCACTATCCGGAAGACGGCGATACCATGCAGCTGCTGCTGCGCCATGCGGACCGGGCCATGTACGCATCGAAGGTGCTTGCCGCCGCCTCGCGCTAAGGGGCGCCGGCTCCTGGCGACGCTCCCCCCCATGCTATACTTTCCGGCGATGCTAAGACTCTTCAAAACATGGCTGATCCTGCTGCTGATCGCGGCGCTGCCGCTGCAGGCCGCCGCCGCGGGCGCCATGCGGCTGTGCGCGCCGTTCGCCCCGCCTGCCGCCGCGATGGCGGCAGCTTGCCAGCATCACGCCGCGCAGTCATCCGCCATCACGGACAGCGCCGGCACGCAGGAGGGAAGCCAGGCTCCTGCCAAGCACCCCGCGTGCGGCGCCTGTGCCAGCTTTTGCCTGGGCGCGCTGATGCCGCCCTGCCTCGCCCTGCCTGCCGCCGCCTGCGCCGGCGCGCAACGCGTCACCACCGCGACAGCCGCCTTGCTGACGGGATTCATTCCCGACGGCCCGCGCCGGCCCCCGCGGCCGCTTTCCGCATAGATTCCAAGCTCGTCCCAAACAAGCCACCGAGGTGGCCACGATTGACTTTATTCGTCTGAAAGCAGCACATGATCAAACATTACATACTGCGCGGCGCCTTCGCCGCCATGCTGGGCTTGCCCACGTTCGCCATGGCGGCCCTGCCCGTCATTGAAGTCTACAAGAGCGCCTCGTGCGGCTGCTGTTCCGCATGGATCAAGCACCTGGAAGCGAACGGTTTCACGGTGCGCGCGAAAAACGTCGAGATGCCGGCGCAATACCGCAAGCTGGCCGGCATTCCCGACGCGCTCGGCTCCTGCCACACGGGCCTCGTCAACGGCTACGCCATCGAAGGCCATGTGCCGGCCAGCGACATCAAGCAGCTGCTGCGCGAAAAACCCAAGGCGAAGGGCCTGGCCGTGCCGGCAATGCCGATGGGCTCGCCAGGCATGGAAGGACCGCGCAAGGATGCGTATGACGTCTTGCTGGTCAAGAGCAATGGCAGCACCAGTGTTTACAAGCACTACCAGTAAGATGCAGGGCAAATGAAAAACGCCGCCGGAATCGCTTCCGGCGGCGTTTTTTGACAGGCAGTAAAGAACCTACTGCCTGTCAGGACTGCATCAGATGGTGTCGAGCACGGCATTCAGGCTGGCGCTAGGACGCATGACCGCTTCCGTCTTCGCCGGATCGGGCAGGTAGTAGCCGCCGATATCCGTTTCCTTGCCCTGCACTTCTTTCAGCTCGGCAACGATTTTCTCTTCGTTGTCGGCCAGGGCCTTGGCCACTGGCGCGAAGTGCGCTGCCAGTTCCGCATCGTCCTTCTGCGCCGCCAGGGCTTGCGCCCAGTACATGGCCAGGTAGAAATGGCTGCCGCGATTGTCCAGCTCGCCGGTGCGTGGCGATGGCGACTTGTTGTTGTCCAGCAGCTTGCCGGTGGCTTCATCGAGGGTTTTCGCGAGAATCTTGGCCTTCGCGTTGCCCGTCTTGATGCCCATGTCTTCCAGCGACACGGCCAGCGCCAGGAACTCGCCCAGCGAATCCCAGCGCAGATGGTTTTCTTCCACCAGCTGCTTGACGTGTTTCGGTGCCGAACCGCCGGCGCCCGTTTCGTACATGCCGCCACCGGCCATCAGCGGCACGATCGACAGCATCTTGGCGGACGTGCCCAGTTCCAGGATCGGGAACAGATCGGTCAGGTAGTCGCGCAGGATGTTGCCGGTCACGGAAATGGTGTCCAGGCCGCGGAAGGCGCGCTCCAGGGTGTAGCGCATGGCGCGCGTCTGCGACATGATCTGGATGTCCAGGCCGCTGGTGTCATGATCCTTCAGGTACACCTGTACCTTCTTGATGACTTCGTTCTCGTGCGGACGGTAGGAATCGAGCCAGAACACGGCAGGCATGCCCGAGTTGCGCGCGCGCGTGACGGCCAGCTTGACCCAGTCGCGGATCGGTGCGTCCTTGACCTGGCACATGCGCCAGATATCGCCCTCTTCCACCGTTTGCGTCAGCAGCACTTCGCCCGTTTCCAGGTCGGTGATGTTGGCGATACCGCCTTCCGGCACTTCAAACGTCTTGTCGTGCGAACCGTATTCTTCCGCTTGCTGCGCCATCAGGCCCACGTTCGGCACGGTGCCCATGGTCTTCGGATCGAAGTTGCCATGCCATTTGCAGAAGCCGATCATTTCCTGGTAGATGCGCGCGAAAGTCGATTCCGGCATGACTGCCTTGACGTCTTTCGGACGGCCATCGGCGCCCCACATCTTGCCGCCGATACGGATCATGGCGGGCATCGATGCGTCGACGATGATGTCGTTCGGCGAATGGAAGTTGGTGATGCCCTTGGCCGAATCGACCATGGCCAGTTCCGGACGATTCGCGTGGCAGGCGTGCAAGTCTTTCAGCACTTCATCTTTTTGCGACGCCGGCAGGGTTTCGATCTTGTCGTACAGGTTGCTCATGCCATTGTTGACATTCACGCCCAGCTTGTCGAACAGTTCCGCATGCTTGGCGAACGCGTCCTTGTAGAAAATGCGCACGCAGTGGCCGAAGACGATCGGGTGCGAGACCTTCATCATGGTGGCCTTGACGTGCAGCGAGAACATCACGCCCGTCTTGAAGGCGTCGTCGATTTCCTTCTCGTAGAACTCCAGCAGCGCTTTCTTGCTCATGAACATGCTGTCGATGATTTCGCCCGCTTGCAGCGAAACCTTCGGTTTCAGCACGATGGTCTTGCCCGAGGCCGTGACCAGTTCCATCTTGACGTCGCGCGCTTTTTCCAGGGTCAGCGATTTTTCGCCGTGGTAGAAGTCGCCATGGTGCATGTGCGAGACGTGGGTTTGCGACGACTGGCTCCACTCGCCCATCGAATGCGGGTGCTTGCGTGCGTACTCTTTGACGGCCTTCGGTGCGCGGCGGTCGGAATTGCCTTCACGCAGGACCGGATTGACCGAGCTGCCGATGCACTTGCCGTAGCGGGCCTTCAAGGCTTTTTCTTCTTCCGTCTTCGCATCTTCCGGATAGTCCGGCAACTTGTAGCCACGGCCTTGCAGTTCGCGCACGCAGGCGATCAGTTGGCCTTGCGAGGCGCTGATGTTCGGCAGCTTGATGATGTTGGTGTCTGGACTCTGGGTCAATTTGCCCAGTTCAGCCAGGGTATTCGGGACTTTTTGCGCGTCCGTCAGGAATTCGGGAAATTCAGCCAGTACACGTGCCGCCACCGAAATATCGCTGGAGACGACGTCCACGCCGGCCGGCGCGGTGAATTTTTTGATAATCGGCAGCAGGGAATACGTCGCGAGCAGCGGCGCCTCGTCAGTCAGCGTGTAGATGATTTTGGATTTTTGTGTTGCCATGTTCATTCCCTTGTATGCGGTGATGCCTGGTGGTTAACTTTCTTCATTCCAAACACAGGACGGTTAGCCTTGCTTTGGACGGCTAGTGTGCCGGCGGTGACGCCGTGCTTGCCCACCACGTATTTTAGACTGTCCAGCCGCTGTTTGTGTATCCGATGGCGACGAATCTTATATAAGACAGCAAATATCTGGAGCTGCCAGGCCCGGATGGCCATTTTCCGCCGTGAAATGGACGCAAGGCGGCGGCACGGCATGTAGGCCGCCCTGCAGAAACGTTCAACATTAACAATATTCAAGTGGAAGCGACGTCACGGCCGCTCGTTCTTGACGATGCCGCGCACGTTCGTCAGGGCCAGGCAGACGTTCAGCACGATCAAGGCCCAGGCCCCGTCTTGCCAGCCCCGGCAGACCCGCAGCGCGTTGCTGAACAGGAAAACCCAGAAGCCCGCAAAGCGGCGCGCGCCTGGCGGCACGATATGCGGCAAATGCCATGGCAATGCTGCGCATTGAGAGCCTGGCGCGCGAAATTTGTCTTTTTACAACATTAATTTCGCGTCATCGCTGCCGCCCCGCTGGCGCAGCCCGTGCGCGGGCGTCGCCACGCCCCAAAACGGCGCCGCACAAACGACAACTACATTGATATTTATCAAACTGACAGCCCGATACCCGGGCTATTGTCGGTGCCATCTTTGATCTGAGACAGAAACTCTGCTGCCAAGAATCGACCATTCCAGACACAACGCCAGTTCTCGCCAGGCTCTTCATTCCCCAGCCGATAACGCTTGCCAAGTGCGGTAACACGCAGCGCCCCCTCCCTTGCCTACACGTGCTGGGGACACTTTTGCTAACGATTTTGCAGCTTTTCGATTAATGAACGTTAAAAAGGAATTTCGTATGAGCACGTATTCTGACATTTGCATCGTAGGCGCCGGCATAGGAGGCCTGACTTGCGCCAACCGCCTGATCGACGCCGCCGCCAAAAGGAAGCTGCGCATCCGGGTATTCGACCTGAACGCCACGGTGGGCGGCCGCATCCAGTCACGGAAAATAGACGGCGAGGAAATCGCCGAGCTCGGCGCCGCCCGCTACTCGCCGCAGCTGCATCCGCATTTCCAGCAACTCATGCAGGGCAGCGGATTGCCGCATGCGCTCTACCCGTTCACCGAAGTCATCTCCCACGATAGCGTGCTGGACGAGCTGAAGGCAACGCTCGATGGCCTGAGCCCGATGCTGAAAGAGCATCCGAACGACTCCTTCCTCGAGTTCGTCAGCCACTATCTGGGCACCGCCAAGGCCACCCACATCATCAAGGCGACCGGCTATGACGCCTTGCTGCTGCCGATGGTGTCGGCGGCCATGGCCTACGACATCATCAAGAAGCACCCGGAAACGCAGCACTTTACGGAAAACGCCGCCAACCAGTGGCGCTATGCCACCGACGGCTACCACGCGCTGCTGTGCCAGTTGCAGCACCAGGCCCAGGCCGCCGGGGTGGAATTCCGGCTCGAACACCGTTTGCTGTCCGTAGAAAAATCCGGCGCCGACCACGTGCTCGCCTTCAGCCACCAGGGCGACACGCAGATGCACCGCACGCGCCATCTGGTGATGGCCATCCCGCCGTCCGCCATGCCGCGCCTGAACCTGGATTTCCCGCACGCCTGGAGTCCGTTCCAGTACGACTCGCTGCCCCTGTTCAAGGGTTTCTTCACGTTCGACACGGCCTGGTGGGACGCGCTCGGGCTGACCGACAAGGTGCTGATGGCGGCAAATCCCCTGCGCAAGATCTACTTCAAGAGCGACAAGTATGTGCTGTTCTATACCGACAGCAAAAGCGCCACCTACTGGCGGGACAGCCTGGAGCTCGGTGAAGACGTGTACCTGGAGCGTGTCCGCAGCCATCTGGAAGAAGTTCTGCCGCTCGATGGCCAGCCGCTGCCGCAGATCAAGGCGCACTTCCACAAGTTCTGGCCGCATGGCGTCGAGTTTTGCGTGGAGCCGGAAGCCGAGCACCCGGCCGTCCTGCTGCACCGAGACGGCATCATTTCCTGCTCGGATGCCTATACCGCGCATTGCGGCTGGATGGAAGGCAGCCTGATCAGCGCCAAGCAAGCCAGCGGCCTGTTGCTGCAACGGCTGGAGCAACTGGAGGATGCCGCCAACGATACATTCATCACTTCCTCGACCGAGCGCGCATGAGCCTACTTGACTTCCCCCGCCTGCATTTTCGGGGTTTTGCCCGCGCCAATGTGCCGACGGGGAATCGCAATACGCACGGCAACATCGATATCGCCACGAATATGGTATCGATGGCGGGCGACGCTGTCGATCTGAGCCGGCCGCCGGCCGAATTCCATACGCACCTGAAACAGCTTGCCCCCCGCTTCAATGCGGCGGGCAAGCCCGATCCGGACGGCATCTTCAGCCAGGCGGCAGGCTACAATTTTTGCGGCAACAATCATTTTTCGTGGGAAAACGCGCGGATCACGGGCGTCCAGCTGCGCGATGGCGAGGTCGATACGCAGGATGCGCTGGTGGGCGCCAAGCTGGCCCTGTGGGGCCACTACAACGAGTACCTGCGCACCACGTTCAACCGCGCCAGGTGGGTCGACAACAACCCGGCCCAGCCGGACACGACGCTGATCTACGCCGGCCAGTTCACCTTGAGCGACAAGCTGGCCACGCCCAACACGCCCACCTTGTTCACTGCCGACATCGCGCAGGCGCACTCGGTGCGCTGGCTCGGCAGCGGCCATATCACGGAACGCAGCGGGCATTTCCTGGACGAGGAATTCGGCCGCTCCAGGCTGTTCCAGTTTTCCGTGTCCAAGCAAGACCCGCATTTCCTGTTCAACGCGGACCTCGCGCTGCCGCCCAGCATGCATGCCTTGCAGCAAGCATTGGCCGACGACGAGGTGCTGGGCCTGACGGTCCAGTATTGCCTGTTCAATATGTCGACGCCGCAAAAACCCGACTCGCCCGTGTTCTACGACCTGGCCGGCAGCATCGGCCTGTGGCGGCGCGACGAGCTGGCCACCTATCCGACCGGCCGCCTGCTGCAGCCGCGCCAAGGCAGCCTGGGGCCGGTGCTGGTGAAAGTGCACGCGGACCGCGTCGCGTTCAACATGCCGAGCGCCATTCCGTTCACCACGCGCGGCACGGATGCTGTTTCCGAACAACATCCGACGCATGCCCTGGGCGGCAAGCAGGCGCTGGGCGACCTGCTGCTGCATGACGGCGCCGGCACCTTGCTGGCCCGGATTCCCGAGCAGCTGTACCGCGACCACTGGCGCCATCACGGCGTCTTCGACGTGCCGCTGCAACAGGCCCCCGCCTCCGGTTCGCTCAGCCTGGGCAGCGCGCAGGCGCAGTGGGAAGAAGCCGACTGGGTACTGCAATCGGACAGCAACCAGCTGTACCTGGAAGCGCCGAACGGGAAAAAGCATGAAACATTTCCGCATGGCATCACCGTGCAAAGCCGCTTCCGCGGCGAGCTGGCGGCGCCTGCGTCCCTGCCGGCGCGGGCCGAGGACGGCGCGCTGCTGGATGTGGAACGGCAGCCCTCGCCGCTTGGGACCGGCTACACGGCGCTGACCCTGACGGGCCGCCAGCCGGGCGCGACCAGGATCGTGCTGGGCACCGGCAAGGAGGCACAGTACCTCGGCGTGCGCGTGCTGCCCGACGACTGGGACCTCGACGAGGTACCCGCCGAACAGGTCGACTACGCCTTCCTCTACCGGCATGTGATGAGCTACTACGAGCTCGTGTATCCCTTCATGTCGGACAAGGTCTTCAGCCTGGCGGACCAGTGCAAGTGCGAAACGTATTCGCGCCTGATGTGGCAGATGTGCGATCCGCGGAACCGCGACAAGAGCTACTACATGCCCAGCACCCGCGAACTGTCGCTGCCAAAGTCGCGCCTGTTCCTGAAATACCTGACGCAGGTCGAGGCAAAGGCCAGGGCCGCGGTGCCGGAACCGGCGGCGCCGCCTGTCATCGGCTGCAAGGCGGAGCTGATCGAGGAACTGAAGAAGGCCATCGACCTGGAATTGTCGCTCATGCTGCAATACCTGTACGCCGCGTATTCGATTCCCAATTATGCGCAGGGGGCGGCACTGGTGCGGGCCGGCCGCTGGCTGCCGGCCGAGCTGGAACTGGCCTGCGGCGGCGAGGACCGGCGCCGCAACAGCGGTACGCGCGGCATGTTGCTGGAGATCGCCCATGAAGAAATGATTCACTACTTATTAGTCAACAATGTGCTGATGGCGCTGGGCGAACCGTTTTATGGCGGCACCCCGGTGCTGGGCCAGCAGGCGCGCCAGCGCTTCGGTCTGGACACGGAATTCGCATTCGAGCCTTTTTCCGAACACGTGCTGGCCCGCTTCGTGCGTTTCGAATGGCCCGACTATATTCCCACGCCGGGCAAATCGATTGCCACCTTCTATATCGCGATCCGCCAGGCCCTGGCCGACCTGCCCGGCCTGTTCGAGAGCGGCGGCGGCAAGCGCGGCGGCGAACACCACCTGTTCCTCAAAGAACTGACCAACCGCGCCTATCCCGGCTACCAGCTGGAAGTGTCCGACCGCGACAGCGCGCTGTTCGCCATCGACTTCGTCACCGAGCAGGGGGAAGGCGTGGCCGTCGATTCGCCGCATTTCGCTTCCTCGCACTTCCAGCGCCTGCGTGCCGTCGCCGGCAGGTTTTCAGCCTGCGACAAGCCGTTCGAGCCGGCCCTGCCGGCGCTGAAGAATCCCGTGCTCGAAGCGCGCGCGGACTGCAGCGTGGTGACCGACCAGCAGGCGCGCGGACTGATGCGCCTGTATCAGGGCTGCTACGAACTGACCTTCCTGCTGATGGCGCACCATTTCGCGCAGCAGCCGCTGGGCAGCCTGCGCCGTTCGCGCCTGATGAACGCCTCGATCGACATCATGACCGGCCTGTTGCGCCCCCTGTCGGCCGCCCTGATGAACATGCCGTCCGGCGTGCCCGGCCGCCATGCGGGACCGCCCGTGCCCGAGCCCGTCGGCAGCCGGGTCAGCAGCGACTACAGCCAGGGCTGCGACATGCTGGCGCAGAAATGCCTGGCGCTGGCGCAGTACGCGCGCGGCCTTGAGAGCGATGTCATCGGCATGGCGCCGATCGAAATGTTGGAGTTTTTTAATCAGCAACTTACCGATTTATCTCGGGGAAAGATGTCAAGAGAGGCCTGAAATGCATAAAATCATTATCGTCGGCGGAGGCTTGGCAGGTAGCCTCAGCGCCATTTATCTGGCGCAACGGGGACACGATGTCCACGTCATCGAAAAACGCGGCGATCCGCTGCTGGAGAATGCAGCAAACGCCGACCCGGTCAACTCGCGCGCCATCGGCGTGAGCATGACGGTGCGCGGCATCAAGGCCGTCCTCGGTGCCGGCATCAGCAAACAGGAGCTCGACCAGTGCGGCGAACCCATCGTCGGCATGGCATTCAGCGTGGGCGGCCGGCACCGGATACGCGAACTGACCCCGCTCGAAGGGCTGTTTCCCCTGTCGCTGGACCGCACGGCCTTCCAGCGCCTGCTGAACCGGCATGCCGTCAAGCACGAGGTGAAGTATTACTTTGAGCATAAATGCCTGGATGTCGACCTGGAAAGAAAGATCGTGCAGATCCAGGGCCCGGACGGCGCCGTGCAGCAGTTGTATGGCGACCTGATCATTGGCGCCGACGGCGCCCACTCGGCCGTGCGGCGCGCCATGCAAAGCGGCGTGCGCCGCTTCGAGTTCAGGCAGAGTTACTTCCGCCATGGCTACAAGACGCTGGTGTTGCCGAACGCGGCGGACCTGGGTTTCAGGAAGGATCTGCTGTACTTCTTCGGCATGGATTCCAAGGGACTGTTTGCCGGCCGCGCGGCCACCATTCCGGACGGCAGCATCAGCTTCGCCCTGTGCCTGCCCTACACCGGCACGCCCAGCCTGGGCACGCTGAACCGCGAAGCCATGGCCGATTTCTTCAGCCGCTACTTCGGCACCCTGCCGCCGGACCGCCGCCAGGAGATGCTGGACCAGTTCATGGCGCTGCCCAGCAACGACCTCATCAATGTCCGCTCCAGCACCTTCCATTACAAGGCGAATATCCTGCTGATCGGCGATGCGGCGCATGCCACCGCCCCCTTCCTCGGACAAGGCATGAACATGGCGCTGGAAGACGTCCACGTCTTCGTTTCCCTGCTGGAAAAGCACGGCAATGCCCTGGGCCCCGCCCTGTCCGAATTCACGCAGCAGCGCAAGGTGCAGGCGGACGCCATGCAGGACATGGCGATCGCCAACTATGAAGCGCTGAGCAATCCGAATCTGATTTTCTTCCTGCAGACGCGCTACACGCGCTACATGCACAAGAAATTCCCCCGTGTTTATCCGCCCGACATGGCGGAGAAACTGTACTTCACATCGGTTCCCTACGATGAACTGCAGCAAATCCAGAAGAAACAAAACGTTTGGTACAAACTTGGAAGGGTAAACTAATGAACATTCTCGTCATCGGCGCAGGACCCGCAGGACTGATCTTTGCCAGTCAGATGAAACAGGCTCAACCCGGCTGGAAGATCAGCGTTACGGAAAAAAATACCCCGGAAGAAGTGCTGGGCTGGGGCGTGGTGCTGCCGGGACGGCCGCCGCGCCATCCCGCCAACCCGCTCTCCTATCTGGATCAGCCGGAACGGCTCAATCCGCAGTTCCTGGAAGAATTCAAGCTCGTGCATCACGACCAGCCCAACCTGATGAGCACCGGCGTCACCCTGTGCGGCGTCGGACGCCAGGCCCTGGTGCAGGCCCTGCGCGCCAAGTGCGTGGCGGCCGGCATCGCCATCCGCTATGAAACGCCGCCGGCGGACAAGGCGCAGCTGGAAGCCGAGTACGACCTGGTGGTGGTGTCGAATGGCGTCAATTACAAGGCGCTGGACTTGCCGCCCGCGCTCGCGCCGCACATCGACTTCGGGCGCAACAAATACATCTGGTACGGCACCACCCAGCTGTTCGACCAGATGAACCTGGTGTTCCGCAGCAATGACCAAGGGATTTTCATCGGCCATGCCTATAAATACTCCGACACGATGAGCACCTTCATCGTCGAATGCAGCGAGGAGACGTACGCCAAGGCGGGGCTGGAGGCGCTTTCCGAGCGCGACGCCGCCGCGTATATCGCCAGGACGTTCAAAGCCGAACTCGGTGAGCACGGCCTCCTCAGCCAACCGGGCCAGGGCTGGCGCAACTTCATGACCCTCAGCCACGACCGGGCCTGCGACGGCAAGTTCGTCCTGCTCGGCGATGCGCTGCAATCGGGGCATTTTTCCATCGGCCATGGCACCACCATGGCGGTGGTGGCAGCTCTGCTGCTGGTCAAGATCCTCAATACCGAAGCCGGCGCGGCCGCCGCCCTGGACAGCTTCAATGCCCGCGCCGTGCCCCTGATGCAATTGTTCAAGGATCACGCCAACAGCAGCCGCCTGTGGTTTGAAAGCGTGGGTGAGCGTATCGGACTGAGCAATGAAGAGCTGACCGCCAGCTTCGACGCGCGCCGCAAGGACCTGCCGTCGCTGCAGGAAGCGCTGATGGCCAGCCTTGGCTACGCGCTGGGCCGCTAGGGAGCCGCCATGCCCGCACACGTCGCCCCGCCGCTGCTGCCGATGCAATGGAGCAGCGCCTATATTTCCTACTGGACACCAATGCAGGAGGACGACCAGGTCACGTCCGGCTATTGCTGGTTCGACTATGCGCGCAACATCTGCCGCATCGATGGCCTGTTCAATCCCTGGCCGGAAAAGGAACATGGACACCTGCTGTGGATGTCGGAAATCGGCGATGCCAGGCGCGAACAAAGCCGCAAGCAGAAAGTGGCCTACGCGAGGCAGGCGCAGGCCACTGGCGAACAGCTGCAGGGCACGGCGCTGGCCGACGAGGTGACGCCGTTCCACGCCCTGTTCCTGCCGCAAGCGGTGCTGCTGGACGGCGGCGCGCGTCACGACGGCCGCCACTCCGTGCTGGGCCAGGAGGCGGACGCCTGGGTAGTCGAGCGGGCGGGCAAGCCGCCCTCGGTCTTTTACCTGGAGGCCGGCGGCAACCGCCTGTTGCGCATGGTCACCGGCAACGACGCGCAGCACCTTTCTGTACGCGACTTTCCCAACCTGTTTGTCGGCGACATTCCGGACAGCGTCTTTATGTCTTGCAACACCTGACCAGGATGTGGCGCGCGCC
>NZ_JBWBYV010000088.1:0-8701 GCF_056174685.1 Janthinobacterium sp. BHSEK | reverse complement strand
TGCGCAACGCAACGCGCGGCCACGCAGCCTGTGTTTTCACGCAGCCTGGAGCGTAAGCAGACGGGCTCCGACCAGCTTTATTGTTGACGCCGCGAGTTCCTAGGTTTGAGCACCGCGACCACTGCGTTGTAAAAAGCAGTCTGGCATCCGCAAAGATGGTCTTGAGTACAATTTTTCACTCCTCTTTCTAGGTAATTTTGTTATTAAAGTGATATTTGGTGATAATTTTTTCAATTTCCGCCATTAGTATGACAAGACACTAGGGAGAAAAATCATGCGTAGACATGCTTTTACTATGTTCGTCATAGTTGGGATCGGCTTGCTCAGTGGTTGTGCAGCCCAGATGTCCAAATCGATTGGTCAACGGGTTGACGTGTCGGAACAATGCCGACAAGTGCAAGAAGATCCCCTGCCGAACGCTGCTCCCAGCAATATACTCACCACGCATCTTGGCAACTTCGGCGACTGTGATGTATGGCTAAATCAAAGCAAGAAACACTACGAATTCCTCCCCTTGTGCGCATTTGCACAAATCCAGACCAAGTATGACTACGAGTTCTCAACCGGCGAGGCCGAGATGCTCAGGAAAGCGGAGCTAGACAAGTTTGAGAACGTCGTCACGCAATTGAATGAGTTGAGAGACCTTGTCAATCAGAAAAAAGATGCACTCGAAAACAGCCTGCAAAGCCCGGAGCAAAACCGTCTGGTTGCCGTAGCAACTGCAGTGAATCACATCGATCCGGCAGCAATACGCCAAAAGCTCGCTGAGCTGCGCACCAGCATCAACGTACTACGGCAGACGCTGTATAAGGACCGTCAGCTGTTCAGCCAGCAAATGGCCATCGAGCTGGCCGCCTGGGATACCAACTTCCGAGCCACCCTTGACCAGTTTGACCGACTTCTGTCCGGCGACTACCGGCTTGTCATCAGCGACACGCTGCGCAACCAGGTTATCGTCCATGTCGCTCGGCGCAGTCTCGACATGTTGCACAGCGCGTTGCGGCCAGCCGACGCCATCATTAACAAACTGGACCAGCAAGGCTACGGCGTCATCAGCGTCAGCTACATGGCTTTCGGTCCCGATATCCAGAAAAGCGTCAACAAGGCCAAGTTAAAGATCGAAGGCATTTACCAGGAACGGCTGAAAAAAACCGGATCGAATAACCCGGAATACCTGCAGCAATTCATGCGGGAGATGCGGCGCGCTGCCTGCAGCAATCTGCAGCAGGGCACGCAATTTTCCATGCTGACCGAGATCGTCGACACGCTGTTCATCAAGGATATCAAGGACGATGCAGCGAACAAAACCATCATCGAAGACAAGCTGGTAGAGTACGATGCGGCAGGACCGGCTCACGGCGCCCATGAATTGTTCGGCAGCTTTAGCGCATCTTATGCAGCGATGGTGGACGGGCAAAAAGCGCCGCCAGCACCGCCCGTCGCGCTGCACGTTTCCCTTGCTAACGAGTGGGCCGCACGCCAGATGCTGCTGGTCGAAAAGATGGAAACAAGGGTCAAGGCCGGCGCGCGCGTGCCCGAAAAAGACAAGGATGGAAAAATCCCACCGCCAGAAATTATCTTCCCCACTTTGGAACAAGTCGATGAAGCCGCCGTAACGCGGATTGCGGACGCCGCTAGTGCCAAGGTCATCGACGACGCCGCACGCAGCGCACCGGCCTTGCTTGTCAGCCAGACCGGTGTGGCAGGCAAAGACCTGCAGGTGGCGATAGCCAACAACATCAACGTATCTGCCGCCGCGTATGCCGTCAGCCAGGCTTCAGCGACGCTGAACGCCAACTTCAATATCAATAACAGCAATACCTTCAACCCCACCAATACCGTCTCGTCGGTGATCAATGTGGCCCCGTACCCCGCTGGCGGCAGCGGCGGCGGCACTGCCGCCACGCCGGACGCTGGCGCGTCGTTCTGCGCCAGCGGCTATTTTGCCGCCCACAACACAGCATGCGTGCGCGACGGGCGCGACTACGTGGTGACTTTCGCCCCCAGCAAATCCTTCGCCAGCAATGCCTGCAGCAGCCAGACGATCGACACTGAACTGAAACTGTTGGCCGCTGCTGCGGTCCACCATGCTGAAAGCACCGGCGGCCGCTTCAACGCGTCGATTACCGGCCTTGCCTCACCGCCCGCTGCCTCAGCGTCAAACTGCGGCGCCAGGGTCGCGCCCCGCTGCACCTACGTCAATCAGATTCGGGATGCGGTCAAGATCGATGGCTGTCCGGCAGCCGGCACGAAAGACAGCGGCAATCGCATGCTGTCTGCCGCACGGGCAGCCGCTGCCGCCAAAACGCTGGAGGACGCCGCTCCCGGCCTAATCCTGGTGAATGGGCTGTCGGCACAGGGCGCCGACAGCGCCTACGGGGTCACAAACGAGAATCTCGATATCGATCGGACCGTCGTCGTTCGTCTGCAAACCGTCCGTTAAGCGGGCGGTTTGCACGTAGGTTTTTTCCACAATCCGTATAGAAAATTTGCGTCGACCTATAAGATGTCGGCATACGGCAAAGCAGCACTGTGTCACGCTTCCTTGGTCACTAAACTAAATGCGCGGGCTGCACGTATTGTGCCCTCACGTATTAGCAAATCAGTCCGTTGATACTCTTTCCGGTAATCACATCCGGTCCGAAACAGCAGCGATAGCTACCCTCATCAAGTATACAAACAAGATCGCCCCTCCTCCTTTCATGGTAGCTGGCTGACTCCCGCGCCCTCGCCATCCTCATCGCTGGGGGCGAGGGGGATGTGCTGGATCTCCCTAAAAACGGGCAAAATGCCGGAAGCAAGGTGCTCTGCCTGTGAATGGCGGCTACATTGTTGTCGCGCTCTCTTGGCAGGCGCAATGCCAGTTCCCCAATATGCGGCGGCACTACCGCCCCCAATCCAAAAACCCGCTCTACCGTATGGCCGTGTAAAGCGGTGCGTCACTTCTATCTGACTGCAAGTGGCCTTGAATGACCTGGAGCGAAAGGCTGAACCGTTGTCAGTCAACAAGGCTTTGGGGCGCACCCCGAGCGAGCAGAAATAAGCGTGTGTATTGGCAAGGAAGCGGTTGGCATTTTCCTGGGTTTCGTCAGGGTAAAGTTCCGTGAAGGCGATGCGGACGTGGTCGTCAATGGGGATAAACAAGACATCCCATCGGCGCCGCGCGTACGGTCTCGCCGGTTTCCTGTCGCACGATGGCCGGTGGTTTCAATGCGTCCGAGCTTCTTATATCGATATGAATCAGGTCGCCCGGTTCCGCATCTACACGGTGGTGGTAGCTGCAGCATGAGCGGCGTGCGCACCCCTGATCTGCTTTTCGTTGCAGAAACCGCGCAGGATGACGGCGGCAGTCCGGAAACCGTGATCCGTGGAATGGGCAGTCAGGCCGGCGTGGCGGTCGACATCGACTTCGGCGCGAACAATCCCGGCATGCGCGAGGCCAATGCGCATCGCCTGGTTGCCTGCTGGAATGCGCTCGACGGCTTGCCTGACGATGCCCTTGGCGGCGGCTGGACGGCGGCCGTCATGAATGCATATGCAAAAGGGCTGGAAGAAAAGCTGCGCGTGGTGCGCGACCTGCTCCTGGCAATCAAGAAGCTCGACGACAACGATGACATTACCGATCACGACGAAAGCATGCGATGTACGTCGGAGAAATTCGATGAGGTGATGGTAAGCGTGCGCGAGGTCTTGAAAGGCGGCACCACATGATCAACCGCCTCTACACCGTCAGCGCCACACTGACGACCGTCATCATGGGCACCAGCGAGCGCGAAGCCGAAATCCGCTTTAAGTCGAACTTTGGCGGGATCAAAGACCAGCCCATCGACGCAGTGGCCGATGAGGAAATTCGGACCGAGGACGACCTTCCAGACGACTGGACCGTTGACTGCCTGCCGTATGGGCCGCGCGACAACGCGCTGACCATCGGTGAATTCCTGGACGTGCTGCCGCCGCCAGTGGTGCGCGACACCAAAACCGTCGATATGTTTGCCACTACGCCGGCCGCTGGAGAAAAAGCATGAAAGATCGCCCTATCCTCATGAACGGCACCATGGTGCGCGCCACGCTGGCCGGCGCCAAGACGCAGACACGGCGGATCATCAAGCTGCAGCCGCAAATGGTCGCTGACAAGCGTGTCGAGCCGTGGCAAGGCGATCCGGCGGCACTCCTTGCGCTGCTTGCGGAATCGGGCCGCAAATATCCATACTGCCAGCCATCGGCGCCCGGCCTGCTGCGCCAACGAGGGAGATGTACTCTAGACATTCCAACGCGCTGTCCCTATCTCAGCGTCGATGGCGGATTTTCTGTTTGCCCGAAGGCGCGGTGTCTTAAAAATGCTCATGCGAATAACCAGCGAATTTCTCCTTCTGTGTTAGTCCCCGCGTCTTGCGCGAGCAGTGCGGCGCTTGCGCCACAAAGACATTTAGGTGCCCCGGCCACTCTCAATTGAACCAGGACCTTGCCCCTCTTCCCTCACGGTCATCCCATCAGCCCTACCACCAGGCCGCTTCGTGATTGCTTGCCAGCGCCACATTCGGAACGCGATGTTCCTGGAAGTGGGTCCAGACAGTCGTCACAGAATATGATCAGTTTTTTCGAATGTCAAGCCGATTTTCGGCGCTGAAAAATTATGATTGAGGTCGAATTTATTTGGTAAGTGCTTCTGGCGAGGATTTCTCCCTATGAAGAACGCCGCGTCGTCATTCCTCTGATTGTAAATGGTATTGAACATCGGAACGGACTGAACCAGGTGCACAGATAAACAACCAACGTACGTCTGCGGTGCGGCACGATTCCAGCGCACATGCGATGCGTTCTCACGCCAGCATATGCCAATATAGCTGCGCCGCAGCGCGACTCCATTCGTTCCCCAGCGCGTCTGAATTCGCACACACGACAAGTTCTGCCAAAAAAGCCGGGCATTTCCTATGGAGTACGTACCGCCCCGCTATTACTGTTGATTGCTTGCAGCAAACAGGAGGACGAAGTGGAACCCATCGTGCGAGCCGTGGACATTGGCCGGGGAAATACCAAATTAATTGCAGCGGTCAGCGCTGGTGACCTGCGCTGCGCGATGTTCCCGTCGCAGGCTCACCCACGTGAAACAGTCTATGAGCAGGAAGCCTGGGGAGTGAAACGTCGGACCGTCTGCGTCCCGGTCGACGATCTGAACTATGAGGTCGGGCCAGACGCTCACCTCGCCTCCGACATCTTCAATGCCAATGTGCTGCAGCACGACAGCTACAGTGCAACGCCCGAACATCTGGCTTTGCTACTGGGTGCACTGCATTACATGCGTGTCGACCGGATCGATCTACTGGTACTTGGTCTGCCCGTGGCCACGTATAAGCTCAAGAAGCAAGTAGCGGCGCTGGAACGCCGCGTGACCGGTGAACACGTCCTGGCCGAAGGCAAAAATATCACGGTAGCGCGCGTCAAGGCAATTGCACAGCCGTCCGGGGCCTTGATGTACTGCGGACTGACCCATGGACGCCTTGCTCAGATGCGCAAGGAACGGAATCTGATCATCGATCCGGGGCGGCGGACGTTTGACTGGCTGGTGACGCAAGGCATGCAGCAAATTGACAAACGCAGCCACTCGGTACCGCGCGGCATGTTTGACGTGCTCCACTCGATCACCGAAGGCATCAGCCGAACCACAGGCTCTCACTACCGGGAATACGACGCGATCGATGTGGCGCTGCGAACGGGAAAAAAGCCGGTCATCTTTCAAAAGGAATACGACATTGCCCAGCACCTGCCGCTCGCGCAGAAGATCCCGGAGCAGGCTGTCGCCGAGATGCTGCACTACGTGGGCGACGCTGCCGACATCAACAATATTATTCTGGTCGGCGGTGGCGCCTTCTTCTATCGCAAAGCACTGAAAACCGCCTTCCCGCATCACGAGCTGCAGGAACTCAAGGATCCGATCTTTGCCAACGTCAAGGGTTTTCAGTTTGCCGGCACGGAGCTGACCAAGCAGGCCGACGCGTCATCGGCTCGGACAGGTGGCACGGCGCCGCTAAACATGGCGACTTAAACGATGGATATCAGCTGGCCTCGAATGCCGAAGCGCATCTACGCTCGCGCCTACGGCTAGGCAACCTGTATCCGCGCGACGCCCTCGATGAAACCCTGCGCGTGGCCCAGCGCTGCACCTTCTCGCTTGATGAACTGCGCTATGAATATCCAGGCGAGATCGTGCCCGAGGGACAGACCCCGGCCAGCTACCTGCGCGAGCAAGCCTATATTGGGGCGCACTGGCGCTACCCACACGCCATTCCAGACAACGTGCAGGCACAGCTCGAGTATGAGTTGGAATTGATCGGCGACATGCAGTACGAACCGTATTTTTTGACGGTATTTGACATCGTGCGCTTTGCCCGCTCGCAAAAAATCCTCTGCCAGGGGCGCGGATCGGCGGCGAATTCGGCCGTGTGCTACTGCCTCGGCATCACCGAAGTCGATCCCTCGCGTGGCACCCTGCTCTTCGAGCGCTTTATCTCACGCGAACGCGATGAGCCGCCCGACATCGACGTGGATTTCGAACACCAGCGGCGCGAGGAGGTGATTCAATACATCTATCGCAAGTACGGCCGCATGCGGGCCGCCCTGACCGCCGTCGTGATTTCCTACCGCCCGCGCAGTGTCCTGCGCGATGTGGGGCGCGCGCTAGGCGTGGATCTATCGGTGGTCGACAAGGTGGCCAAAGCCTCGCATAGCTGGGGCGGGCGGGCCGACCTGCAGCAGCGTCTTACCACCTGCGGACTCGATCCGCACTCCCCGATCGCCGAAAAATGGGCGGCAATTGCCGAGCGCCTGATGCGTTTTCCACGTCATCTTTCCCAGCGTCCCGGCGGTTTTGTCATTTCGCGCGGTCCGCTCTCCCGTTTGGTGCCGATTGAAAACGCGGCCATGCCCGAGCGCACCGTGATTCAATGGGATAAGGACGACATCGATGAACTGGGTCTCCTAAAAATCGACATTCTGGCGCTGGGCATGCTGTCGTGTATCGCCCGTACCCTGGCTTTGATCTCGGAGCAGCGTGGCGAGCGTTTTGAACTGGGCGATATTCCCCATGAGGATGCCGCCACTTACCAGATGATTTCCAAAGCGGACACCGTCGGCGTGTTTCAGATCGAATCGCGGGCGCAGATGTCGATGCTGCCGCGAATGCAGCCAGGCGAGTTCTATGACCTCGTCATTGAGGTGGCCATCATCCGGCCAGAGCCCATCCAGGGCCGCATGATCAATCCGTATTTGCGCCGGCGCCAGGGCCTGGAAGCAGTGACCTATCCGAGCCCGGAGATCGAGGCGGTGTTGCGGCGCACGCTCGGGGTGCCGATCTTTCAGGAGCAGGTGATGTCGATCGCCATGACAGCGGCCGGTTTTACGGCCGGTGAAGCCGATCGCCTGCGCCGCGCCATGGCCGCCTGGAAAAGAAAGGGTGGCCTGGAACAGTTCGAAGATCAACTCATGAGCGGCATGGCCGAGCGAGGCTACAGCATCGAGTTTGCCTCGTCGATTGTTGGCCAGATACGCGGCTTTGCCGAATATGGTTTTCCGGAATCCCATGCACACAGCTTTGCTTTGCTGGCCTACGCCAGCAGCTGGCTCAAGTGCCATCATCCCGCCGAGTTCCTGGCCGCCCTGCTCAACAGCCAGCCCATGGGCTTTTATAGCCGCTCCTCTCTGGTGCAGGACGCTCGCCGGCATGATGTCGAGGTAAGGCCCGTCGATGTCTGCGCGAGCGGGTGGGAAGCATCCCTGGAGCCGATGGCGGACGGCAGAATGGCGGTACGCCTTGGTTTAAATAATATCAACGGAATGGAACGGGAGGCGGCGTGGCGCATCGAAGAAGCTCGGGCAGCAGCACCATTCAAGAATACACGCGATGTTGCCATGCGCGCGCAACTCGATGCGGGGGATATGAAGGCGCTGGCGTCAGCCAATGCCCTGGTAGCGCTGACGGGCAACCGCCGCATGGCCATGTGGGATGCCGCGGCGAGCGTGCCGGAGCGGGATTTGATGCGCGCGACGACCATTGCCGAACCCGTGCTGGAGCTGGCGCCGCCGACGGAAGCCGATGACATCGTGGCGGACTACCGGCATGTCGGCCTGACACTGGGCCGCCATCCACTCGCTCTCTTGCGCGAGCGCCTCAACAAAATGCGCTTTGTACCGTCGGATATCCTGAACACCTTCAGCGATGGCCAGCTGGCCAGGGGCTGCGGCATCGTCACGGTAAGACAGCGGCCGGAAACGGCCAAGGGGGTGATCTTCCTCACCCTGGAAGATGAATTTGGCACCATCAACATCATCGTCTGGCCCGCGCTGGTGGAAAAGCAGCGGGCCGAACTGATGAATGCCTCACTCCTGGGGGGGTACGGTATTTGGCAATCGAAGAGCGGCGTGCGCAACCTGATTGCCAAGCGGCTGGTCGATTGCTCGCATTTGCTCGGTCAGTTAGATACGAAGAGCAGGAACTTTCACTAACGAATGCACCTTCGCAATTAATTATGGCAACAAAGTGCCTACTGCAATCGTGGCGATTCACCCACCCCAATTTCCACTACGGTATCAGTGGCTGACAAATTCCATTCAGTCCAGCGATAGCTCCTTGTGCATATGCCCCGATGACGCGGTTATCAGCTGCAAAACCAATCAGTACTGACCCGTTTGGACATAGCTTGAGCCC
>NZ_JBWBYV010000087.1:0-3517 GCF_056174685.1 Janthinobacterium sp. BHSEK | reverse complement strand
AGCCGTGGCGCAGACGGAAACGGCCTTGCAACTGGCCGGCAAGACGGGCGTGCTGATCGATGGCCGCTATGGCGTCGATGCGCTCAACGATGCGACGGGGCGCGGCTGGTGGATAGGCCGTCCCGTGGAATTGCCGGGATCGAACCCGCTGCAATTCGACTGGGGCCGCTCCATCGGTTCACACCTGCTCAGCTGGCCGAAGGAACACGTGATCAAGTGCCTGGTGCAGCTGCACCCGGACGATGCCGTGGAAAACCGCCTGGAGCAGGAAGCGCAGATCAAGGCCCTGTACGATGCGGCGCAAGTGAGCGGTCACGAACTCTTGCTCGAAGTCATACCGTCGGAAGCCTTGCCGCACAGTGAAGACACGGTCTTGCGCGCCGTCAAGCGCCTGTACAACCTCGGCATCTACCCCGAATGGTGGAAACTGGAAAGCATGTCGGCCCAGCAATGGCAAGCCATCGATGCCCTCGTGCATGAACGCGATCCGTATTGCCGTGGCGTGGTATTACTTGGCTTGAACGCGCCCATCGCCGCCCTGGCCGACAGTTTTGAGCAAGCCAGTGCCAGCAGCACCTGCAAGGGTTTCATGGTGGGCCGCACCATCTTCCAGGAACCGAGCCGCCGCTGGCTGGCCGGCGAACTCGATGATGCGGGCCTGATCGCCGCCGTGCGCGCCAATTTCGAACAGCTGATCAGCTTGTGGCAGCGCACGCGCAACCGCCTGGAGCGTGCGGCATGACCACCACCACGATCCGTTTGACCATGGCGCAGGCCTTGATCCGCTACCTGTCCGTGCTGCGCACCGAGGACGGCGAACCCTTGTTCGGCGGCGCCTTCGCCATCTTTGGCCACGGCAACGTGGCCGGCATGGGCGAAGCGCTGTACCAGTACCAGGATGTGTTCCCCACCTACCGCGCCCACAACGAACAGGCGATGGCGCACGCGGCCATCGCCTATGCGAAAGCCCACATGCGCCGGCGCATGATGGCCGTGACCAGTTCCATCGGTCCCGGCGCCACCAACCTGCTCACGGCGGCTGCCCTGGCGCACGTGAACCGCTTGCCCGTGCTCTTGCTGCCCGGCGACGTATTCGTCTCGCGCGCACCCGATCCCGTGCTGCAGCAGTTGGAAGACGGTACGGATGGCAGCGTTTCCGTCAATGATGCGTTCAAACCTTTATCGCGTTATTTCGACCGCATCGTCTATCCGGAGCAATTGCTGACGGCCTTGCCACGGGCGATCGCCGCCTTGACGGACCCGGCCGCCTGCGGTCCCGTGACCTTGTCCCTGCCGCAGGACGTGCAGACGATGGCGTATGACTATCCTGCCGACTTTTTCGAACCGAGAGTCGTGCGTTTCCGTGCCGTGCCGCCCGTCGAGCAGGAGCTGGAAGAGGCGGCCGCCTTGCTGAAAAACGCGAAGCAGCCGCTGATCGTCGCCGGCGGCGGCGTGCTGTACGGCCAGGCCGGCGCCGCCTTGCGGGCGTTTGCCGAGCGCCATGGCATTCCCGTGGCGGAAACCCAGGCCGGCAAGAGCAGCTTGCCCTGGGACCATCCCTTGCAGCTGGGCGCCATCGGCGTCACCGGTTCGCCCGCCGCGAATGCACTGGCGGCCGAGGCCGACGTGGTGCTGGCCGTCGGCACGCGCCTGCAGGATTTCACGACCGGGTCGAACTCCCTGTTTGCGCAGGCGCAACTGCTCAGCCTGAACGTCAACAGTTTTGACGCCCTGAAACGCCGGGGCCTGGGCCTGCAGGCGGATGCGACGCTCGGCTTGCAGGGCTTGTCGCAAAGGCTGGCGCACTGGAACAGCGCGGGCCAGTGGCTGGAGCGGGCGCAGCAGGCGGCGAAGGCCTGGCGCGCCACCGTGGCGTCGATCACCGGCAAGCGGGAAGTGGCCGGCTTGCCGTACGACGGCGAAGTCATCGGCGCCGTGCAGCGTTCCGCTCCCGATTCCACCAGCCGCGACATCGTCGTTTGCGCGGCGGGGACTCTGCCGGCCGAGCTGCACAAGCTGTGGCGGACAAGCACGCCGGGCGGCTATCACATGGAATACGGCTACTCGTGCATGGGCTATGAAATCGCCGGCGGCCTCGGCGTCAAGATGGCCAAGCCTGACTCGGAAGTCATCGTCATGGTGGGCGACGGCAGCTATCTGATGATGAATTCGGAAATCGCCACCTCCGTGATGCTGGACAAAAAACTCATCATCGTCGTGCTCGACAACCGGGGCTATGGCTGCATCAACCGATTGCAACAGGCCTGCGGCAATGCTTCGTTCAACAATATGCTGCCCGACAGCGCCCCCCGCATCGACTTCGCCCTGCATGCGCAATCCTTGGGCGCGCTGTCCGAGCACGTGGCCGACATTGGCGAACTGGAACAGGCCATGCTGCGCGCCCGGGGAGCTTCGCGCACGTATCTGATCTGCATCGACACGGACGACACGCGCACGACGCAGGAGGGCGGCTGCTGGTGGGAAGTGGCCGTGCCCGAGGTCTCCACCCAGTCCGGCGTGCAAGCTGCGCGTACCCGTTATGAAAACGATCGCCTGAAACAAAGGAATTGAAATGACTACCTGGAATGTACGCATCGGCATCAACCCGATCTCGTGGATGAACGACGATTTGCCGAGCCTGGGCGGCGAAACGCCCCTGGAAACGGCTTTGAAAGAGGGCGCCGAGATCGGCTACGTGGGCTTTGAACTGGGCAACAAGTTTCCCAAGGATGCCCCGGCCCTGAACGCCGTACTGGGCAAATACAATCTCGCCTGCGTCTCCGGCTGGTATTCGGGCCGCCTGGCCCATCGGTCTGTGGAAGAAGAGATCGCCTCCGTCGCATCGCATTTGCGCTTGCTTGCCGACAGCGGCGCCACCGTCATGGTGTATGGCGAAGTGGCCGACGCCATCCAGGGCGAAGCGCGTCCCCTGTATAAACGCCCGCGTTTCCAGTCGCAGCAGCAATGGCAGGACTACGCCGACAAGTTGACGGCCTTTGCCCGGCACCTGCTGGCCCACGGCGTGCGCCTGGCCTATCACCACCACATGGGCGCCTATGTGGAAACGCCGGCCGATGTGGACCAACTGATGGCCCTGACGGGTCCCGAGGTCGGTTTGCTGTTCGATACCGGTCACATCACCTTTGCCGGCGGCGATGCCTTGGCGGTGTTAAATAAACATATCGACAGGATTTGCCACGTGCATTGCAAGGACGTGCGCCCGAATGTGGTGAAACTGGCCCGCAACGGCCACTGGAGTTTTTTGCAGGCGGTGATCAATGGCGCCTTCAGCGTGCCGGGCGACGGCAGCATCGACTTCCCGGCCATCCTGACGCGCTTGTATCTGCACGGCTACGAGGGCTGGCTGGTGGTGGAAGCGGAGCAAGACCCGGCCGTCGCACCCAGCTACGCATACGCGAAGATGGGCCACGATTACCTGGCGCGCCTGGTCGATGCCATCCCCCGACTGGGCCGGGAGGCGGCATGAGCCCGCTGCTGGTGAAAGCGGGGCAGGGAC
>NZ_JBWBYV010000086.1:0-3514 GCF_056174685.1 Janthinobacterium sp. BHSEK | reverse complement strand
AGCCGTGGCGCAGACGGAAACGGCCTTGCAACTGGCCGGCAAGACGGGCGTGCTGATCGATGGCCGCTATGGCGTCGATGCGCTCAACGATGCGACGGGGCGCGGCTGGTGGATAGGCCGTCCCGTGGAATTGCCGGGATCGAACCCGCTGCAATTCGACTGGGGCCGCTCCATCGGTTCACACCTGCTCAGCTGGCCGAAGGAACACGTGATCAAGTGCCTGGTGCAGCTGCACCCGGATGACGCCGTGGAAAACCGCCTGGAACAGGAAGCGCAGATCAAGGCCCTGTACGATGCGGCGCAAGTGAGCGGTCACGAACTGTTGCTCGAAGTCATACCGTCGGAAGCCTTGCCGCACAGTGAAGACACGGTCTTGCGCGCCGTCAAGCGCCTGTACAACCTCGGCATCTACCCCGAATGGTGGAAGCTGGAAAGCATGTCGGCCCAGCAATGGCAAGCCATCGATGCCCTCGTGCACGAACGCGATCCGTATTGCCGTGGCGTGGTATTACTGGGCCTGAACGCGCCCATCGCCGCCCTGGCCGACAGTTTTGAGCAAGCCAGTGCCAGCACCACCTGCAAGGGTTTCATGGTGGGCCGCACCATCTTCCAGGAACCGAGCCGCCGCTGGCTGGCCGGCGAACTCGACGATGCGAGCCTGATCGCCGCCGTGCGCGCCAATTTCGAGCAGCTGATTGGTCTGTGGCAGCGCACGCGCAACCGCCTGGAGCGTGCCGCATGAGCGCCACGATCAGATTGACCATGGCGCAGGCCTTGGTGCGCTACCTGTCGGCCCTGCGCACCGAGGGCGGCGAACCCCTGTTCGGCGGCGCCTTCGCCATCTTTGGCCACGGCAACGTGGCGGGACTGGGCGAGGCGCTGTACCAGTACCGTGACAGTTTCCCGACTTATCGTGCCCACAACGAGCAGGCGATGGCGCACGCGGCCATCGCTTATGCAAAAGCGCACATGCGCCGGCGCATGATGGCGGTGACCACTTCCATCGGTCCCGGCGCGACGAATCTGCTCACGGCGGCTGCCCTGGCGCACGTCAACCGCCTGCCCGTGCTCTTGCTGCCCGGCGACGTATTCGTCTCGCGCGCACCCGATCCCGTGCTGCAGCAGTTGGAAGACGGTACGGATGGCAGCGTTTCCGTCAATGATGCGTTCAAACCTTTATCGCGTTATTTCGACCGCATCGTCTATCCGGAGCAATTGCTCACGGCCTTGCCGCGCGCGATTGCGGCCTTGACGGACGCGGCCGCCTGCGGGCCCGTCACCTTGTCCCTGCCGCAAGACGTGCAGACGATGGCGTATGACTACCCGGAAGAATTCTTTGCGCCGAGGACCGTGCGTTTCCGCGCCGTGCCGCCCGTCGAGCAGGAGCTGGAAGAGGCGGCCGCCTTGCTGCAAGCGGCGAAGCAGCCGCTGATCGTCGCCGGCGGCGGCGTGCTGTACGGCCAGGCCGGCGCCGCCCTGCGGACGTTTGCCGAACGGCATGGCATTCCCGTGGCGGAAACCCAGGCCGGCAAGAGCAGCTTGCCGTGGGACCACCCCTTGCAGCTGGGCGCCATCGGCGTCACCGGTTCGCCCGCCGCGAATGCGCTGGCGGCGGACGCGGACGTGGTGCTGGCCGTCGGCACGCGCCTGCAGGATTTCACGACGGGGTCCAACTCCCTGTTTGTGCAGGCGCAGCTGCTCAGCCTGAACGTCAACAGCTTTGATGCGCTGAAACGCCGGGGCCTGGGTGTACAGGCGGACGCGACCCTGGGCTTGCAGGGCTTGTCGCAAAGGCTGGTGCACTGGAACAGCGCGGGCCAGTGGCAGGAGCGGGCGCAGCAGGAAGCGCATGCCTGGCGCGCCACCGTGGCGTCCATTACCGGCAAGCGGGAAGTCGCCGGCTTGCCGTACGACGGCGAAGTCATCGGCGCCGTGCAGCGCTCTTCACTTGACTCCACCACCCGCGACATCGTCGTCTGCGCGGCAGGGACTCTGCCGGCCGAGCTGCACAAGCTGTGGCGGACAAGCACGCCGGGCGGCTATCACATGGAATACGGCTATTCGTGCATGGGCTATGAAATCGCCGGCGGCCTCGGCGTCAAGATGGCCAAGCCTGATGCGGAAGTCATCGTCATGGTGGGCGACGGCAGCTATCTGATGATGAATTCGGAAATCGCCACCTCCATGATGCTGGACAAAAAACTCATCATCGTCGTGCTCGACAACCGGGGCTATGGCTGCATCAACCGCCTGCAGCAGGCCTGCGGCAATGCCTCGTTCAACAATATGTTGCCCGACAGCGCCCCCCGCATCGACTTCGCCCTGCATGCGCAATCCCTGGGTGCGCTGTCCGAACACGTTGCCGACATTGGCGAACTCGAACAGGCCATGCTGCGTGCCCGGGCAGCTTCCCGCACGTATCTGATCTGCATCGATACGGACGACACGCGCACGACGCAGGAGGGCGGTTGCTGGTGGGAAGTGGCCGTGCCCGAGGTCTCCACCCAGCCCGGCGTGCAAGCTGCGCGTACCCGTTATGAAAACGATCGCCTGAAACAAAGGAATTGAAATGACTACATGGAATGTACGCATCGGCATCAACCCGATCTCGTGGATGAACGACGATTTGCCGAGCCTGGGCGGCGAAACGCCCCTGGAAACGGCGCTGAAGGAAGGCGCCGAGATCGGCTACGTGGGTTTTGAACTGGGCAACAAGTTTCCGAAAGATGCCCCGGCGCTGAACGCCGTGCTGGGAAAATACCATCTGGCCTGTGTCTCCGGCTGGTATTCGGGCCGGCTGGCCCATCGGTCTGTGGAAGAAGAGATCGCCTCCGTCGCATCGCATTTGCGCTTGCTTGCCGACAGCGGCGCCACCGTCATGGTGTATGGCGAAGTGGCCGACGCCATCCAGGGCGAAGCGCGCCCCCTGTATAAACGCCCGCGTTTTCAGTCCGCCCAGCAGTGGCAGGACTACGCCGACAAGTTGACGGCCTTTGCCCGGCACCTGCTGGCCCACGGCGTGCGCCTTGCCTATCACCACCACATGGGCGCCTATGTGGAAACGCCGGCCGATGTGGACCAATTGATGGCCCTGACGGGTCCCGAGGTCGGCTTGCTGTTCGATACGGGTCACATCACCTTTGCCGGCGGCGATGCCTTGGCGGTGCTGAACAAGCATATCGACAGGATTTGCCACGTGCATTGCAAGGACGTGCGCCCGAATGTGGTGAAACTGGCCCGCAACGGCCACTGGAGTTTTTTGCAGGCGGTGATTAATGGCGCCTTCAGCGTGCCGGGCGACGGCAGCATCGACTTCCCGGCCATCCTGACGCGCTTGTATCTGCACGGCTACGAGGGCTGGCTGGTGGTGGAAGCGGAGCAAGACCCGGCCGTCGCACCCAGCTACGCATACGCGAAGATGGGCCACGATTACCTGGCGCGCCTGGTCGATGCCATCCCCCGACTGGGCCGGGAGGCGGCATGAGCCCGCTGCTGGTGAAAGCGGGGCAGGGAC
>NZ_JBWBYV010000085.1:0-6541 GCF_056174685.1 Janthinobacterium sp. BHSEK | reverse complement strand
AAAACGCCGGACGCAAAAAAGCCGGCCCTAAGGCCGGCTTTCTCTAGTGCTGGGTGCTAAATTACTTAGCAGCCGATGCAGCAGCCGAAGCGGCAGCAGCAGCGTCCGAAGCGGCCGAAGCAGCGCTCGAAGCAGCAGCAGCAGCGTCGGTAGCGGCCGAAGCAGCAGCGTCAGCAGCAGCAGCTGGAGCAGCTTCAACTGCTGGTGCTGGTGCTGGGGTTTCAACTACTGGTGCTGGTGCAGGAGCTTCTTCTTTTTTGCTGCAAGCAGCCAGAGCAACAACCATCAGGGAGGCGATCAGCAGGGATTTTTTCATTTGTTTTCCTTAATTATTTCAAAAAATAAATCAATATTGTTGCGATGAATAATTACCGGTAATTATCGCTCGTTAGGTCGTCTTCGAAGGCTTTTCGTACCAGGTGGTGCCTGCCAGACAACGGAAACTTCCTAACCGAATATTATAGCGATTTTTGGTGCGTCGCAATAGGAGCAAGAGGCAAATTCGCAACTATTTTGTGATATCGCAATATTTACCGAAGCAAATTGCAAGCAAGTGTAAGCGATTTGCGAAAGCGCGACAAAACGATATAAAAATATTATGTTTCATTGCGCTGTCGCAGACGCTGCTATTCTACCTGCTGTAATACCACTTTTGCTACGCCGCGTCATTCAAGCCAGTTCGATCCAGCCATCCTGATACCAGGTATATAAGGCATCCATCACGTCATCGGAAGCCTGGGCCACGGCGGCGCCATCGAGGGCGCGTTCATTGGCCAGGGTTTCCAGGGCCGTTTTATCGGCCTTGCCAATGGCAAACGATTCGCCATTGATGAAGACATTCTTGCCACGATACAGCATCAGCGTCTTGCGCGACAACACGACACCCTTTTTCTGTGCGGCGTCCGCGAAGCGGCCCACCGTCAGCGGCTTGGACAGCGGCGTGAAAAACACGTTGTGCTTCGGTTCCGACAGGTGCTCGCCCAGGAAAATGGTCACGTCTTCTTCCGTGAAGCGCACCTTGTTCATTTCTTCCGTGATGGTGCTGAGCATTTCGCGGGGGATTTCCGCCGGTTTGCCCGATGCTTTCAGGTCCGGATCGCTGTAAATGCCCGGCAAGTCGATCGAGTCGGCCATGAATTGCAGGAACGCTTCGCCCAGTTCCTGGAACGATGGCGAGCGGAAACCGATCGAATACGTCTGGCAGTCGCCGATGGCCACGCCGTCGTGCGCGTAGTGGGGCGGCAAATACAGCATGTCGCCCGGTTCCAGGGTGAATTCTTCGTCGGGCGTGAAGTTGCTGAGGATTTTCAGCGGCAAGCCGTCGATCAGGCTCAAGTCCTTCTGCGCGCCGATGCGCCAGTGGCGCTTGCCCTGGCCTTGCAGCAGGAATACGTCGTAGGAATCGAAATGCGGGCCCACGCCGCCGCCGTCGGTGGCGAAGCTGACCATCAGGTCGTCCAGGCGCGCATCCGGCAGGAAGCGGAACTGGCGCAGCAGGGCGTCGGCCTTGGTGCTGTGCAGGTTGGCGCCCTGCACCAGCAGGGTCCATTCCTTCTGTTTCAGCGATGGCAGGCTGGTCAGCGGTCCTTGCTGCATGTTCCAGTGGCCATCCGCATGGCTGACCAGGCGCGATTCGACGTGGTCGAGGGTGGCCAGCTCGGCCAGGGCCTTGAAATCGAACAGCGCCTTGAAGCCAGGCACGGCTTGACGGATCAACAAGGGTTTTTTATGCCAGTAGTCGCGCAGGAACTGCGCCGGCGTGATATCGCCGAGGAGAGTTAATTTTTTCATGCGCCCATTATAACAACCGGAAATGCAGGAATGCGCCTGCCGTTGGCGGCGTGAAGGTATAATTTGCCAGCTTATACAATGAAAGGAAGCATAATGAAGATTGCCAAAAATACGGTCGTGACTGTCAACTACAAACTGTCAGACGCGCAAGACAATCTGATCGAAGACGGCCGTCAGCCGATGGTCTACCTGCACGGTGATTATGAAAACACCCTGCCGAAGATCGAAGAAGAGCTCGACGGCAAGGAAGTTGGCTATTCCAACACGATCCAGATCGAACCGGACGATGCTTTCGGTGAATACGATCCAGCCCTGGTCAAGGTCGAGCCGCGCAACCGCCTGCCTGAGCCGCTGGAAGTGGGCATGCAGTTCGAAGGCATGCCGGAAAGCGATTCGCCGGACGAAGAAGCGATGATCTTCACCGTCACCGATATCGCCGACGACAAGGTCGTGCTGGATGGCAATCATCCCCTGGCCGGCATCGCGCTGCGCTTCTCGCTGACCGTCGCTGACGTGCGCGAAGCCACCGAAGAAGAAATCGCCCACGGCCACGTGCATGGCGCACACGGCCATGACCATGGCGATGATGAAGATGAAGGCGACGAAGGCGATCACTTCCGCACCCATCCGATCCACTGAGGACTCCTGACCAAACCTACTGCGCGCAGCGGGGCGCGGCCGGCGATGCTCACCGTACTTTATGTACGGTTGCGCTTCTCGGCCACGCCGCGCAGCTGCTCGCGACGGTTTTGTCAGGCGTCGTGACGCTGGTGGATTGAATGAATAAAGGCCGACTTCGTCGGCCTTATTTTTTATCGGCGCACAGTCGACGCCTTGGCCCTCGCTTGCGCCGATGGGCGGGTGGCACGTTGACGTACCTCAAAGAATGGCGTCTTGCCGGGCCGTACGGCGATGGCGGACCAGTCGTTGTCGATGCTGACGTGGCCCAGGTTGCCTTTCCAGCGGATTGTCGGCGCGCCCGTCCTGGCTGCGGCCTTTTTATTTTTTCCCTCCTTGCCGTCCGCGTCGCCATCGTGCCGCGTATCGACCAGCAAGACCTTGCCGCTGAACTTTTTCGCCAGGGTGCGGACCTGCTTGCGCGGTCCCGCAAAGCCGTCCTGTTTCGAACTGAAGCTGGGCAGCAGCGAATTATCGTCTTCGTCCAGCGCGCCCACGTCGCCGTCCGAGAACAGCACGATGCCGTCCAGCTGCTTGCGCTGCGCCATGGCGAACAGGCGCTGCAGCCAGGAACGGTTGGCCACCAGGCGGTCTTCGAATTCGCTGTTGCGTCCCGCTTCTGGCAGGAAATGGTTGTTATTCGCGGGCAGGTTGATGGTGGCAAACAGCACGCCGCCGTATTCCCAGTGGGCGTTTTCCGCATAGCTGCGGAATTTCGCCGTCGATGACAGCCGCGACAGGGTCAGCTTGCGCTGGCCCAGGCTCTGGTCGTCGGCGAAATACACGTCGCGCAGGCGGTTCAAGCGCTCGATGGCGTTGATGCGGCCGCGCGAATTGCGGCAGTTGGCCCAGTCGCTGGCCGACAGCGAGACGATCAGCGGCGGCCCGCTGGCGTCGAGCAAGTCCTTGCGCTGGCTGTACAGCTTGTCGCTGCACGATTCGCTGGCGGCCTTGATGCCGGTGGCTACCACGAAGGAGGCATTGAAGGCGCTGGTGTCGGCGATGGCTTTCTTCAGGGGGCCATCGTCCGGCCCCGCGTTGAAGGAATGGCCCAGCACGGCAAACTCGAAGCCTGCCTGGTCGCCCTGGGCCGCCAGCGCCGCTTGCCATGGCAGGCTGACGGCCAGCAAGCCGGTGGCCAGCAGGCGGATCGTGGTCATGCGGCGGCCAGCCGTTTCAACTGATACAGCTGTTCCAGCGCATCGCGTGGCGTGAGCGCATCGGGATCGAGGTCGGCGATGGCGTCGAGCAGGGCTTGCTGCGCTTCATTGAGCGCGGCCAGCGGCGCCGCCGCTGCCTCTTCTTCCTCTTGCGCATACGGATCGGCGGAAGGCAGCGCGAACAGGTCGCGCTGCGGCGTGGCGTCGAGCGCCTGCGCTTCCAGGCGCGCCAGGTGCTTGCGCGCGGCCTTGATCACGGGCTGCGGCACGCCGGCCAACTGGGCCACCTGCAAGCCGTAGCTTTGCGAGGCGGGACCGGCCTGTACGGCGTGCAGGAAGACGATGCTGTCCTTGTGTTCGACGGCGGACAGATGCACATTGGCGGCGCTCGGGTGGCTGTCCGGCAGTTGCGTCAGCTCAAAGTAGTGCGTGGCGAACAGGGTGAAGCTGCGGCTGGTATCGATCAGATGGCGCGCGATGGCCCAGGCCAGGGCGAGGCCGTCGAAGGTCGAGGTGCCGCGGCCCACTTCATCCATCAGCACCAGCGAATGCTCGGTGGCGCCGTTCAAAATCGCTGCCGATTCCGTCATTTCGACCATGAAGGTCGAGCGGCCGCCGGCCAGGTCGTCGGTGGCGCCGATGCGCGTGAAGATGCGGTCGATGGGGCCGATGGTGGCGGACGCGGCCGGCACGTAGCTGCCCACGTAGGCCAGCAGGGTGATCAATGCCACCTGGCGCATGAAGGTCGATTTACCGCCCATGTTCGGACCGGTAATCAGCAGCAGGCGGCGTTCGTTGGCGAGGCGGCAATCGTTGGCGATGAAGCGTTCGATCTGCTTTTCCACCACGGGGTGGCGGCCTTCGACGATGTTGATGCACGGCTCGTCGACCAGTTGCGGCGCGGCCCAGTTGTGCTGCTGCGCATGTTCCGTCAGCGCATTCAGGGTGTCGAGCTGGGCCAGGCCCTGAGAAATGGTCTGCAAGGTGCCGATGTGCGGCGCCAGCTCGGCCAGCAGCAGGTCGTACAGCAGTTTTTCGCGCACCAGGGCCTTGTCCTGTGCCGACAGGGCCTTGTCTTCGAACACTTTGAGTTCCGGCGTGATGTAGCGCTCGGCGTTTTTCAGGGTCTGGCGGCGGCGGTAGTCGTCCGGTACCTTGTCCGTCTGGCCGTGCGTGACTTCAATATAGAAGCCGTGCACCTTGTTGTATTCGACGCGCAGGTTGGCGATGCCCGTGCGGGCGCGCTCGCGCGTTTCCAGGTCGAGCAGGAACTGGCCCGCGTTTTCCGACAGGGCGCGCAGTTCATCGAGTTCCGCGTCGAAGCCGGTGGCAAACACGCCGCCGTCGCGCACCATGGCGGCCGGTTCCTGCGCCACGGCGCGCACCAGCAAATCCAGGCAGGCCGTCGGCGTGGCCAGCGCCCCGTGGATGGTGGCCAGCAAGCCGCTTTCGCCGCCCTGGCCGCATTGTTCACCCCTGTAGCAGCGCACGATGTCGCCGCGCAGGGCCGGCAGTTGCAGCAAGCCGTCGCGCAGGGCGGCCAAGTCGCGCGGACGGGCCGACAGCAGCGCGATGCGCGTGGTGATGCGTTCGATATCGGGCACTTGCGCCAACGTGGCGGCAAGCGGAGCGGCCGCTTCGCTTTGCGCCAGCGCGGCGATGGCTTCATGGCGCGCGCGGGCCACGTTCTGGTCGCGCCGCGCATGGTGCAGCCAGTGGCGCAGCATGCGCGAGCCCATGGCTGTGCGGCAATGGTCCAGCAGGGAAAACAGCGTTGGCGATTCCTGGCCGCGGATGGTTTCCGTCAGCTCCAGGTTGCGCCGCGTGGCCGCGTCCAGGCCGATGAATTCGCTTTCCGTTTCCGTCGTCAGCGAGCGCACGTGCTGCAAGCCGCGTCCCTGCGTCGATTGCGCATAGCGCAACAGCGCGCCGGCCGCGCCGAATGCGGCGCCGAGGCCATCGGCGCCAAAGCCCGTCAAGGTCGCCACGCCCAACTGGTCGAGCAAGGCCTTGTGGCCGCCGACCACGTCGAAATGCCAGTCCGGCACGCGGTTGATGTGCGTGCCCGCGTAGTCGTCGAACAGGTTGCCGTTGTCGCCGCTGAGAATTTCCGCCGGCACGATGCGTTCCAGTTCCTGCTGCAGGCGCGCCGCCACGGTGGCGCTGTCGCCGGAAAACTCCATCAGTTTCAAGGCGCCGCTGGCCAGCGACAGCCAGGCCAGGCCCGTGGTCACCGTCTTGCGCTGCGTGATGCTGCACATGGCCAGCAGCGGGCGCTCGGCCTTTTCTGGCAGCAAGTCCGCATCCGTCAGGGTGCCCGGCGTGACGACGCGCATGACCTTGCGCTCGACCGGCCCCTTGCTGGTGGCCGGGTCGCCGATCTGCTCGCAAATGGCCACCGACTCGCCCAGCTTGACCAGCTTGGCCAGGTAGCCATCGAGCGAATGAAACGGCACGCCGCACATCTTGATGGGGTTGCCGCTGGCCACGCCGCGCGCCGTCAGGGTAATGCCCAGCAGGCGTGAGGCTTTTTCCGCATCCTCGAAAAACAGCTCATAGAAATCGCCCATGCGATAGAAGACCAGCATCGTCGGGTGGTTTTCCTTGATGGCGATATATTGCTGCATCATCGGCGTAAGTTTGCTCTTGGCGATGTTTGTCAGTTCGGTATTTGACTGCATATTCATTGTAAGTCTTTGATTTTAAGCGTTGTTCTGTATCGTGTTCGTGTGCTTGGCGGAGCCTGCGCGCATCGTTGTCGTCCCTCGCCTTGCACGGCGGGGATGCTCATTAAATATACGCGTGATCAAATTTTTCGCAGCAGGCCACACTTTACCATCACCGGGTGGCGAGGGCTGCGACGACTTGTGAGGGGTGAGATGAATTTTTGTCAAAGCAGTACGCTTGACGGC
>NZ_JBWBYV010000084.1:0-51142 GCF_056174685.1 Janthinobacterium sp. BHSEK | reverse complement strand
GATGATTCTCAATGCCGCTGGCTGGACGAAGGGATCGGCGCTCATTGGCGAGATTACATTTGCGAAGTTCACCACCAACGCGAAGATTGAACTACATGGGTGCAAGACGGCCGGCACCGAGTCCGACGACGACAACATCACGGCGGACTTCTCGACGCAACTTGCCAAAGCGGGCAAGTCTGCGTCCGTTGTTATCGGTCACGCCGACCAGGCCAACCCGAACATCAATGGCGGCGGCGAAAAAAATAGTGAGCAGGATTACAGGCATGGCCAGCGAGTTATCTTCAGCAAAGGCAAGATTATCCAAGTCACCAAGCAGAAGCGCCATCTGGCCGAACGCGATCTCGAAGCATTGGCAAAGAAATCCCAACCATGAAAATTGCTCGCCTGCTTTCCTCCAGTTTCCTCGTGCTGGCAGTGGCCCTCGTCGCTTATGGTCTTTTCGGCTTCTCCCGTTTTGCCTGGTACACCGGCGCATACTATGATGAGCGCATGATCTTGTTCGATCACGGCTTCTATCCTTTTGCGTGGGGTATCGCGCTGCTGCTGATGGGGCAGATCGCCCGCTTGCACCATCGTCGACCGGCGATGCTGCTCGCCGCTGGCGCCGCCCTGGCGCTGCTTCTCTGGAAGCGTGCAACAGTGCCCGCTCCTATCGCCAATCAGCAACTTTTCCCGGATCCAGCTTTACTGGAGGGACTGATTGTTACCGCTGTCGTGGTCATCGTCCTGGCGCTGACAGACCGTCCCATCGAGCAAGCCATCCGCAAGGCTCTTGCCCGTACCCGGTGATCCCGGCGGCCAGATTCACTCGGATACGATCTCGGCATGAAAAAATCATTGCTGCGATATGAGTTGCTTAATAGCCCTTCGATACTTTGCCACCCGCTCCAAATCCTTCTGCGTCGGCTCCTCTATCCTCGACAGGTCACTATTCTCAGCCAGATCCGCCAGCTTGACGGCCTTGCCGACCGGGTTCAAGGCCGCGCGGGCGATGAAGGCCACGTACGACTCGCCCTCGACCTTGGTCACGGCGCGCACGCCGTCGATGACTTCCTTGGAAAATCCTTCGCGCGCCAGGTCGTCGAAGGTGACTTTGCCGTCGCTGTCTTCCACCACGTCATGCAGCACGGCGACGATCTGCTGGGCGCCGGGGGCGACGCGCAGCATGACGCGCAAGGGGTGCAAGATATACGGCGCGCCGCCCTTGTCCGTCTGGCCGGCATGGGTGGCGGCGGCGATTTGAATGGCGCGCTCGAGGGTGCCGCGACTTGCGTGTTCACTCATGCTTACTCCTTGTTCACTCCAGGTTGATTGATGTGTCCGCTGCACGCCAGCCGCGGCGCTGCAAGTGGCACACGCTGCTGCACAGCAAGGCTGGCACCAATAAATTGAGGACCGGGACGAGCATCAACAAGCACAGCAGCAGGCCCAGGGCAACAATCGCCGGACCCTGCTCGCGGCGCAGCGCCGCTTGCCGATCCGCGCCAAGCACACCTTCGGCCGCCGCGCCGTAGATCGCCTGGACGTTCCAGGCCAGCAAGTACGCAATCAGTACGCACATGGCCCACACGGGGATCAGCAGGGAAAGCAGCAGCAACAGGCGCCGCCGCCAAGCGGGGCGCGCGGCGGATAGTTGCACGCCGGCCGGCGCCTGCCACGCGGCATAGCGGCGCGCCGCCACGGCCTTGGCGCGTTCCAGCAACAGCCAGCGCAGCGGCACGCGCGCCGTGCCGATGGCGCCGACGATAAAGACCATCACATAGAAAAATGCAGCCAGCGCCAGTAGCGCCAGGGCAATCTGGCCTATCGACAGCATGGCTTTGGCGGCGCTGCCCAGACCGCCGGCGATATTGCCCATCTGCGAGATGGTGGCCGGCCCGTTGGCCAGTGTCCCGACGCCATCCATCACGCCCAGGCCCAGCAGGCCGGTGACGGACACCAACGCCAGCATGGCGCCGAGTTCGACAAAAAAACGGCCGAAATAGCTATACAGTCCCAGCCACAGCGCCACGACCGCCATGCACCACAGCGCGGAGCGCCACCACAGTCCCCCATGACGAGTATCGCGCAGCCCCAGGCCGACGCACGTGAAGGCTTCCCGCCAGGCCAACAGCCAGGTTTGCAATGTTTTTGTCACCTTCGGGGCATGCTCCGCAATCAAGGGGCGGATACGTCGATCCGGATGTTGCCGATTGTACATGGACAAGGCTGGCGCACGCGCAGCGCAGGGCAAACCCGACGCAACGCCATCAGCCTTCATCAAAGGCTATCGAAACGCCAAAGCCGTCGCAGCCTGCTCGGCACTGTCGCAAGCAGACGCATAGCAGACCCGGTTTCTCCCCGATGCCTTGGCCTTGTAGAGTGCCTTATCCGCGAGCTCAACCAACTCGACCGCCTGGTTTTCCAGGTACGTCGGCATCAACGCCGCCACGCCGACGCTGGCCGTCACCACGCCGAGAGGATTGCACCGATGCTCGATTCCCAGCGATTGCATGGCCTGGCGGACGTCTTCCGCCACCCTCAATGCGCCCGGCAGATCCGTCCCCGGCAATAAAATGACCATTTCCTCGCCGCCATAGCGTGCCGCAAGGTCGCCCGGCCTGCGCATGCTGTAGGCCACCACTTTGCCGAGTTTTCTCAGGCATTCGTCGCCGGCCACATGACCATAGATATCGTTATATTGTTTAAAGAAGTCGACATCGATCAACACCAGTCCAAGTGAGCTATTTTCACGCTGCGCACGGCTGAACTCGGCAAGCAGCGACTGATCGAAGTGGCGTCGGTTCGCCAGCCCTGTCAATCCATCCTGGCTGGCAAGGCGGGCCAGGGTTTCATTGATCAATTCCAGCTCGTTGCGCGCCTCGACCAGTCCTGCCTCGCTTTTTACCCGCAAATCGATCAGCCGCACCACGCGGTATCCGATAAACGCGATCAACAGTACCAGCATCCCGCCCACGGCGTTTTGCATCAACGTATCGAGGCGCCATGCAGCGAGGACTTCATCCTGTGACAATGCGGCAGAGACCACCAGCGGATATTCTTCGACTCTTCGATAGCTATTGATACGCGTCACGCCATCGACTCTCGACTTGATCACGGCCGTGCCGACGGGGCTTTTCGGTAAATAATCATGAAATAAGGGAAACTGAGAAAGATCGCGCCCCAGCAAACTCTCATCGAATGGCCTGCGCAATAAAAGAATACCCGCGCGATTCGCAATGAAAATGGCGCCCTTTTCGCCTATCGCAAAACGTTCATAAAACAGCCTGAAATAATGCATATCGATGGTCGCCAGCACCACGCCGCCGAAACTTCCGTCAGGCATATTGATCCGCCGCGACACGGTAACAATCCAGTGTCCCGTCGATTTGCTGCGCACGGGAGGACCGACATACGGCCCCCGGTCAGCATGCGTTCGATGGTAGTTGAAATAATCGCGATCGGAATTATTCAGATTGCTCAACAAGGTTTTCTGAGAGTTCACGAGCCAGCTGCCATCGCTGGCATAGACGAAGATGCCGTGCAGTTGCGGCAGCTCGGCTACGCGGGTGACCAGCAATTTATGGATGCGGGCCAGTTCAAGATCGGAGACACCATCTGTTTCCACCCGCTCCACCAGGCCGACCAGCACCGTATCGGCCTCCTTGATGGTGTCATAGGCATGCTGGGCAACGGATTGCGCCAGATTGGCGCTTTCACGGGCCGCTTCATGCAGTTGCACTTCCCGTGCACGCAAGGTCATCCATAACTGGGTCGCCAGGAGCGACAGGCACACCAGCACGACAAATGCGATCGCCAGCGGCAGCAAGGAAAATCCCCGGAAGCCCGCTCCCAACAATCGTGGCGGCAAGCTGCGTGACCTGGTCATGGATACACTCCCGGTTTGATATCCGGCAAAGTGTGCACCAAATAGGCAGCGACATACTCACACTTCGTCACAAAAGAATGGATATACGCCCATTACGTAAAGACAAACTGGCAGGCCAGTCCGCACGCGTGTCGCGCTTTGATGACGTGTATGACCGGAACGCCACCATCAAATTGATACGCCTGTTTCTGCAACATCCCATGGTCACCAAGGTCTTCTTTAACGATGGCGAGGTGCAAAAGACGATCGCCGGTGGGCGAGTCCGGTCTCTGCAAGGGCACGATAACCATCTGCACATTGAAATCAGAGAGCACTGATGAATACTCGGCTTGCATGCTGCACCATGGCGCTCGCGCTATTCTCACCGTCGCAAGCCGCTGACAAGCAGCCGGTCTGGAGTGGCGAACCACGGCCCTTGCGGGGTGACTATCAGATCTATGGTGGAACCTTGTCCGAAATGCTGCCGCCCACGCGGAACGACCGAAAAGTGGCAATCATGGACAAAGGGGAATTGGCACGGGAACTATTTACCCAGATCGGGCCCGACGTGAAACAGGAGCAGGCATGCAGCTCCTCGGCAGACTACCGGGAGCGGCGCAGGGGGGGCATTACCTGCGCTCATACAAAAGGAGCAGCATACGCATGCTATTTCGGACTCGATCTGCGTACGGGAAAAGGGATGTATGGAGCGATCTGTTGGCCTGAATTCTGCCTGACTTTGGTAGAACCAAGGCCAGGCACATGGCGCTGCAGCCCTCCTACCTTCGACTCAACGGCACATACTCGCCCGGCAAGCCCGCCGCCTCCAGCGCATCGGCGAACGCCAATAGAAACTTCGCCGGGCCATGTTCGGACACCAGCAGGGAGGCGCCCTTGTGGCGCAGCAGTTTCAATACCTCTTGCTGGTGCGCCTGGTATTCCTGCGAATGGCCGTAGAACGTTTGATACATCTCAAGGGTTTCCATGGCCTTGGCGGCCAGGATGAATTCGGGTTTATCCATGATGTCTCCTCGTTGTTACTGCCAAAACCACGAAAAAAAAACCTGCAGGACGTGCTGTCGCGTGCCGGTCGCACTGCCTTGCGGCAACCACATCCGTATTTCCATCATACGCCTCAAGCCGGCCGTTGCGCCGTCCTGCCGTGCATCTTTTTCTCTCCCGCCCGTCCGGCACCATTCCTGCTGTGCGCACGCTAGCCGTGTGGTTCCGCGCATGGCATCATGCGCGTTGCCCATACACTCCAACGACACATGGACCAATATCACTTCCTCGTAGGCGAATTCAAGAAAAATAGCCCCTTTATTCCCGCCACGGCCAGCGCGCAGCTGTTCGCCTGGTTCGCGCACATCGGCGAACCCGTCGAGCGCTACGGTAACAAGCGCGGCAAGATCGTCAAGTTCTCACAGCGAAATTACGAGAAGATGCTGTTCGCACCAGAGACCAACAGCATCGGACTGCTTTCGCCGCGTATCGTGCCGCCCGACGAAGCTGACGAGGCCGTCAACTGCGACGCGCAGGCCATGTATTCGTCAGACTCGGAGCTGATTCTGTCCATACGCGCCAGCAAGCTTGCGCTGGCGCCGCTGTTCGACGGTGCGCGGGCCATACCCGGCCTGTTTGACCATTGCGAATATGTATACTGCTACGCTGAAACGCAGGGCTATGGCACCGGCTACGCACTCGGCTACCGGCAGGTCGACGAGGCCCACCCGATGACCTTTGGCACGCCTTGCCCCGCAAATAACTGGGCCGCCATCAAGCGGCGCGGGTTGCAAGATGCGCACCTGCGCGATGTCTATCCCATCAATGGTTTCACGCCAGCCGGGCTGGATGCGCTGCCGCCCGGGCGCCGGCAAGCGCTGCGCGCTGCGATGCAAGCCCATGGCCGCTGTGAAGAACATGCCGGCTGGATCTTCTGGTACTTGCAGCCCGGGGAACTGGAAGCGGCCCGCGCCGCACTGAACGCACACGCCATGCTGGGCGCCTACATCAACCACCGAAGCTCATGAGCACACATTTATCGCTGCACTGTTATCTGCAGGACGAGGCCGCAGAACGGCCCCTGCCCTGTTCCGACGTGACCATCCAGGCCGACCCGGCCACCTTGCGCGCCATTGCCCATTTTCTGCTGGCCAGCGCGGACGCGTTTGATCTGGCGCAAGACCGGGCCGGCATGCACGCCCATCTGCAAGACGAGTGGGAAGGCTGGCAGGACGACTTCCCCGACCTCGTCGTCGTGGCGGCCTGAGGTGAGGCTGAGAATGGCGCCCCGCTTGCTGCGCGTCGGGTAACATACGCCACCCTTGCCATACAGAGAACCTTGATGCCCGATTTCCGAACCGCCCTGCCGTCGCTGCGCGCCGCCGTGTTGGCCGCCGCGCTGGCCAGCCTGTCCGCCTGCGCCAGCCCGCCCGCGCACGAAACGCTGTTCCTCGCCACCACCTTGACCGCCCCGCATTCCTTTACCAAGGGCATCGAAGGCCCGGCCGTCGATGCGGACGGCAATATCTATGCCGTCAACTTTGCGCGCCAGCAAACCATCGGCAAGGTCAGCCCCGGCGGCGCTGGCGAGGTCTACCTGACCCTGCCCGGTACCAGCATCGCCAACGGCATCCGCTTCGGCAGCCGGGGGCAGATGTATTTGGCCGACTACATGGAACACACGATCTACCTGGTCGATCCGGCCACGCGCGCATTGTCCATCCACGCGCGCGAGCCGCGCATGACGCAGCCGAACGATATCGCCATCACGGCCGACGACGTGCTGTATGCGAGCGACCCGAACTGGAAGGAAAACACGGGCCGCGTGTGGCGCATCGCGCAAGATGGCACAGTGACACTGGCGCTCGACACCATGGGTACGGCCAACGGCATCGAAGTGAGCCCCGACGGCAAGATTTTGTATGTGAATGAAAGCGTGCAGCGCAATATCTGGATGTATGACATCGCTGCGGACGGCAGTCTGAGCGGCAAGCGATTGCTGATCAAGTTCGACGATTTCGGCATGGACGGCATGCGCGTGGACGTCGACGGCAACCTTTACGTGACGCGCTACGGCAAGGGCAGCGTCGTCAAATTGTCGCCGCAGGGCCGCATCTTGCGCGAGATCAGCGTGCCCGGCGCCAAGCCCAGCAACATCACCTTCGGCGGCCCCGATGGCCGCACGGCCTACGTGACGGAAGTGGTGCAGGGACGGCTGCTGCAATTCCGCGTCGACCGCCCGGGCCTAGAATGGCAGCGGGCGCAGGAGCGCCGCAAGGCCGAATAGCAAGCCACATGGTCCTGGCGGCGCATGACGCGATGTCGGCTTACGCGCTTGCGCGCCAAGCCGACCTACTCTACGCCACGATGCATGCGCAGGCCGGGTAGGTCGGGTAGGTTGGCTTAGCCGGAACGGCGTAAGCCGACGAACCAAATAGACATGGTCCTGGCGGCGCATGACGCGATGTCGGCTTACGCTACGCCACGATGCATGCGCAGGCCGGGTAGGCCGGGTAGATCGGCTTAGCCGGAACGGCGTAAGCCGACGAACCAAATAGCAAGCCGACGTGGTCCCGCCATGCCACGATTGCTCAAGGAATTGAAGCAGCGCCTGAAGATGAGCTGAGGCTCAATATAAAACGTTCTTCGCTTCCGGCTGGTCGACATTGACCTTGGTGACGATCACCACGCCCGTGTTGACGAACGGTGCGACCTTCTTGCCTTCGATCAGGCTGACGAGGGTTTTCACGCCCAGCGCGCCCATCGAATACGAACCCTGCACGGCGGTCGCATACAGGGTGCCGTCCTTGACGAAGTTTTTCAGGTCCTCATTGCCGTCGAAGCCCACGGCGATCACCTTGCCGGCCTTGCCCGCCTGCGCGATGGCGCGGCCCATACCCACGGCCGTCGGCTCGTTGGCGCCGAAGATGCCCTTCAAGTCCGGATTCGAGGCCAGCACGTCGGTCGTCTGGTTCAGCGCCGTGGCCATCTGCGATTGCGAGTAATACGTGCCGACGATCTGCAGCTGCGAATTCTTTTCGATATAGCGCTTGAAGCCGCCCACCCTGCCCGTCTCGGAACCGGCGCCCGCCACGTACGACATCACGGCGATCTTGCCCGTTTTGCCGACCTGCGAAATGAGGGCCTTGGCGCTTTGCTCGCCAGCCGCTTCATTGTCGGTCGACAGGAAGGACTGGTAATAACGCTTGCCGCTGTCGGCCACCAGCGAATCGATCAGCACCACGGGAATCTTCGCTTCCCACGCCTTCTTCAGGGCCGGCACCAGCGCGTCCGGGTCCGACGCGGCCAGCACGATGCCGGCAACCTTGCGCGTGACGGCGTTTTCCACCATGCTGACCTGGTCGGCGATGGCCGATTCCGAGGCCGGCCCCTGGAAGGTCAGGCTGTAGCCCTTGGCGTCGGCGGCGCTGGCCGTGGCGCCCTTCCTGACGTTTTGCCAGTAGTTGGAATTGGTCGTCTTGACGATCACGGCGATCTCGCCCGGGGCGGCGAAGGCGGCGCTGGCGCTCAGGGAAAAGGCTGCGGTCAACAGACCGAGTGACATGGCTTTGATGGTGTTCATTGTCGTCCTCATTTAATTATAGATTTGGTGGATTGACTTCATGGCGTACTGCTTGCTGCTTCAGGCGCGGTTGCGCTTCTGATCGATCCAGACGGTCAGCAGGATGACCAGTCCGATAATGATTTGCTGGATAAAGCTCGATACCCCGTTCATGTTCAAGCCGTTGCGCAGGATGCCGATGACGAAGGAACCGATGACGGTGCCGGAAATGGTGCCGATGCCGCCGATCAGCGAGGCGCCGCCGATGACGGCGCTGGCGATCGCATCGAGTTCGTACATCACGCCTTCGTTCGGCTGCGCCGTCACCAGGCGCGACATCAGCACGCAGCCCGTCAGGCCCGACAGGGCGCCGGACAGGGTGTACACCAGCAGGGTCACGCGACCCACCTTCACGCCCGACAGGCGCGCCGCTTCCGCATTCGAGCCGACGGCATAGATATGCCGGCCGAAGGTGGTGCGGCTGAGCATGATGGACACGGCCACGGCGATCACCACCATCAGCACCACCGGATACGGAATGCCGGGAAACACGACTTCGGGAAAGGTGCCGCCCGTGTCTCGCTCGATGCGCCACAGCACGCCGTTACCCAGTTCGCCGAACGACTCGCCCAGGCCGGAAATGGCGCGCGCGCCCGTCACCTGCAGCGCCAGGCCGCGCGCGATCAGCATCATGCCGAGGGTGGCGATGAAGGGCGGCAGTTTCAACTGCGTGATGCAAAAGCCGTTGACGGCGCCGCACATGGCGCCCACCACGACGCCGCCCAGCATGGCGACCGGCACGGGCACGCCGCTTTTCACCAGCAGCGCGGCGGCCACGCCGGCCAGCGCCAGCACGGAGCCGGAACTCAGATCAATGCCGCCCGTGATGATAACGCAGGTGGCGGCTATGCCCAGGTAGGCGATCGACGTCACTTGCAAGGCCACGCTCATGCCGTTGCTGACGGAGAAAAAGGCGTTGCTGGTCAGGGAAAACACCAGCAGCAACAGCGACAGGCTGCCCAGCGCGGCGAATTTTTGGATCAGTTCTTTATTCATTTTTTTAAGCTTTCTGTTTTTAGTGGACTGCCGTCTGGCCAGGAACGGGACTGGCTACGCGCCCCGACGCCAGCTGCATGATCTCTTCCTGCGACGACTCGCGCGTATTGACGATGCCGCTGATGCGCCCTTCATGAAACACGGCCACGCGGTCCGTCATGCCCATGATCTCGGGCAGCTCGGACGTGATCAACACCACGCCGATGCCTTCCGATGCGAGCTTGTCGAGCAGCTGGTAGATGGCGAACTTGGCGCCCACGTCGATGCCGCGCGTGGGTTCGTCGAAGAAGATGATTTTCGATTCGCGGTACAGCCATTTGCTGATGACGATCTTTTGCTGGTTGCCGCCCGAGAGGTTGCGGGCGACCTGTTGCGAGGTCGGCGTCTTGATACCCAGCGCAGCGATGTACTGCTGCGCCACCGCCTCTTCCCTGGCAAAATCGATGAAGCCGAAACGGTTGGCCAGCGCCGAAACATTCGTCAGGGTCAGGTTGGCCGCCACCGACATGCGCACCGCCAGGCCGTGGCTCTTGCGGTCTTCCGACAGGTAGGCGATGCCGTGTCCGATGGCGTCGATGGGGCTGGTGATCGATACTTGCGTGTCGCCCAGGTGGATCGCGCCGCCGGTGAGCGGATCGGCGCCGAAGATGGCGCGCGCCACTTCCGTGCGGCCAGCGCCCATCAGGCCGGAAAAGCCGAGGATCTCGCCGCGCCGCAAATCAAAGCTCAGCGGGCCGAAGACATCCTTGCGGTGCAAATCGCTCACGCGCAGCAGCACTTCAGCCGTCGGCGTCGAGACGCGGTCGGGGAATTTTTCATCGAGGGTGCGGCCCACCATCCTGGCCACGATGGCGTCCAGCGTGGTGCTGGCAAAATCGTCGGTGCAGACGAATTTCCCGTCGCGCAGCACCGTCACCCTGTCGATGATGTGCTGCATTTCTTCGAGCCGGTGCGAGATGTAGACCACGCTCACGCCGTTGCGCTTGAGTTCATTGATGATGTCGAACAGCTGGCCCGTCTCGCTTTCCGTCAGCGACGACGTGGGCTCGTCCATGATCAGCACTTCCGTATTGAGCGACAGCGCCTTGGCGATTTCCACCATCTGCTGCTGCGCGCAGGACAGGTTTTTCACCAGCTGGCGCGGGTCGATGCGCAGTTTCAAGCGATCCAGCAGCGCCTGCGCATCAGCGCGCATCTTCTTGCGGTCGATGAAGATACCGCGCACCGGTTCGCGCGCCAGGAAAATATTCTCCGCCACGCTCAGGTGCGGGATCAGGTTCAGTTCCTGGTGGATGATGGCGATGCCGGCCGCCTCCGCATCCACGCTGCTGGCAAAACAGCACACCTTGCCCTTGTAGACCAGTTCCCCCTCGTCGGCCTGGTACACGCCGCTCATCACCTTCATCAGGGTGGACTTGCCGGCGCCGTTTTCGCCGCACAGCGCATGGGCCTCGCCCTTGCGCAGGCTGAAACTGACGTTGTCCAGCGCCAGCACGCCGGGAAAGCGCTTGCTGACCTTGTTCAGCGCCAGTATCTCTTCGGATTGATTCATGGTGTGTCTCCTCCACTCCACTGCCATAGGCCGGCGCGCCGATGTCTGAGCATCTTGGCGGCACGCCGGTCTGCTGCCGTATTAACTGTCGATCAGCTGCGGATTCCACGCATGCACGGTCTGCCGCTGTTCGCCGAGGCCGTCGATCCCCAGGCGCATGCTGTCGCCCGGTTTCAGGTACACGGCCGACGGCTTCTGACCCATGCCCACGCCCGGTGGCGTGCCGGTGCTGATGATGTCGCCCGGGTACAAGGTCATGAAGCGGCTGATGTAGCTGACCAGGTTCGCCACGCCAAAGACCATCGTTTTGGTATTGCCGTCCTGGACGCGCTTGCCGTTCACTTCCAGCCAAAGGCCCAGGTTTTGCGGGTCCGCCACTTCATCGCTTGTGACCAGCCAGGGGCCGATGGGGCCGAAGGTATCGCAGCCCTTGCCCTTGTCCCACTGGCCGCCGCGCTCGAGCTGGTATTCGCGTTCGGACAGGTCATTGACAACGCAGTAGCCGGCCACGTACGACAGCGCCTCCGCTTCGCTCACATAGCGCGCGGTGGTGCCGATCACCACGCCCAGCTCCACTTCCCAATCGCTTTTCTGCGAATCCTGCGGCAGCACGACGGCGTCGTTGGCGCCGATGATGGCGCTGGTGGCTTTCATGAACAGCACCGGCTCAAACGGCACGGCCATGCCCGATTCGGCCGCATGGTCGGCGTAGTTCAGGCCCACGCATAAAAACTTGCCCACGCCCTGCCAAGGCGGCGCGATGCGGCCGGGGTTGGCCACCACCGGCAGGCTGCCGATATCGACGGCGGCCAGGGTCGCCAGGCCATCCTTGCCCAGGGTCGCGGCCGTAATATCGGGCAGCACGCCGGACAGGTCGCGCACGGCGCCGTCAGCATCGATCAAGGCAGGTTTTTCAGCGCCCTTGGCGCCATAACGCATCAGTTTCATGATTAAACTTTCAAGTAAACATCAAACAACATAAAAAGTTCGGTAGCAATCAGGCCCGCGCCTTCACGACACCCGACAAAACCGTAGCGAGCGGAAGCGAGATGTGGCCGAGAAGCGCAGCTGTACGAATGTACAGTGAGCATCGCAAGCCGCATATCGCGACGCGCAGTAGGTTTGGTCGGATGTCCTTAGTTAGACCAGCCGCCGTCAATGACGTGGACCATACCGGTGGTAAAAGCGGATTCGTCGGAAGCCAGATACACGGCCAGGGCGGCGATTTCCTCTGCCCTGCCCACCCGGCCCATCGGCTGGCGGGCCACGAAAGCGGCTTGCACTTCATCGACACTCACGCCCGTCGCCGCCGCCTGGGCGGCAATGCGTTCCTTCAGCGAGGGCGACTCGATGGTGCCGGGGCAGATCGCATTGCAGCGGATGCCGCGCGTGACGAAATCGGCGGCCACCGACTTGGTCATGCCCACCACGGCCGCCTTCGAGGTGCCGTAGATAAAGCGGTTCGGCGCCCCCTTCACGCTCGACGCCACCGATGACATATTGACGATGGCGCCGGCGCCCCTGGCCAGCATGCCGGGCAGCACGGCGCGCATCAGCCGGTACATGGAGCGGGCGTTGATGTCGAAGGAACGGTCCCAGGCCGCATCATCGCAATCGAGAATGGTGCCGCCATCGACGAAGCCGGCGCAGTTGAACAGGATATCGACGGGGCCGATCTCGCCGGCCAGCGCGGTGATCGCCGCGCCATCGGTCACGTCGAGCAGGCGGATGGCGCAGCCAGTCGCTTCCTTCAGCGCGTCGAGCTGGGCCTGGTTGATATCGGTGGCGATCACGGTGGCGCCTTCGCGCACGAACGCTTCGGCCGTGGCCCGGCCGATACCCTGGCCGGCGGCGGTGAGCAGGGCGATTTTTCCTTGTAGTCTGGCGGTCATGTTGTCTCCTTTTATTTTTAACCCAACACCTTAACTGCTGGGGTCAGACCCGGCGGGTCTGACCCCGGATTCTTGCTAAGCAAGGTAGAAAACCTGCTCCATCATCGCCCAGTGCTCGCCCTCGGCGCGCGAGGCCAGCGGCTGCTGGCAGGGGGCGCAAAAGGTCCACCAGCGCTGCGTTTCCGGATCGGCGGCGATGGCCGCCATGTCGGCCTCAAAATCCTCGCCGTGGTATTCCCAGTAACCGAACAACAGGTTTTCCGGCTCGCGCAAAAAAATCGAATAATTGCCGACATGCGCGGCTGCCAGCTTGGCCAGCACCTGCGGCCAGACGGCGGCGTGCAGGGTCTTGTATTCCGCGATGCGGTCCGGCGCGATGCCGATGACCATGCCCATTCTTTGCATTTCAGCTCCTTTTTGTTGGCTTACGCCGTACCGGCTAAGCCAACCTACAGTTGGCATCGCGGTGTTCGTAGGTCGGCTTAGCCGGAACGGCGTAAGCCGACAAGCCAGCCACCTCATTTAAGCCCATAAAACCGGCAAGCATTGAGGCCGAAAATATCGTCCCTGTCCTGCTGATCGAGATGCGCCAGCAGCGCCTCGCTGGCGGCCAGCCAGGCCGCATAGCCGCCGGCCAGGTCGACTACCGGCCAGTCGCTGCCCCAGATCACGCGCCGGGGGCCGAACACGTCCAGCACATGTGCGGCATAGGGGCGCAGCTCGTCCACGTTCCAGCCAGGCCTCGCTTCCGTCACCAGCCCGGACAGCTTGCAGTGCACGTTCGGCAGCGCGGCCAGCTGCGCCATGTCTTCGCGCCAGTGGCCAAATTCAGCTTCGGCGATCGGCGGTTTGGCCGCATGGTCGATCACGATGGCAAGCGATGGATAAGCAAGCGCGCATCGCAGCAGTGCCGGCAGGTGGCGCGGCAGCACCAGCGCGTCCAGCCGCAAGCCGTGTGCCGCCATGGCCCTCAACGCCGGCGCGAGCGCGGGATCGGCGATCCATGCATCGTCGTCGAGGTCCTGCAGCATCGGGCGCAAGCCTTTGAGCTTGCCGTGCGACGCCAGGCGGGCAATCGCCGCCGGCGCATCCATCGCCAGCAGATCGGTCCAGCCCACGACCGCACGGATAAAGCTGGTCTTTTCCGCCAGCGCCAGCAGGTAATCGGTATCGGCGCACGACGGCAGCGACTGCACCAGCACCGTTCCAGCGATGCCATGTTCGGCCAGCAGGGGCGCCAGGTCGGCGGGAGCAAAATCGCGGTGGATGGCGGCCAAGGATGGCGGCGGCCAGCTCCCGCCGCGCGCGGCCAGTTGCCAGAAGTGCTGGTGGGCGTCGATGCGCATCATGCGGCTCCCTTGGGCACGGGTGCGTGCGCATCGATCAGGCCAGCTTCCTGCAAGGCCGTCCACAAGGCATCCGGCAAGGGCGTGGCGAACCAGTCGAGGTTTTGCCGCAGCTGCGCCAGGTCCTGGCCGCCCGGGATGCAGGAAACGACGGCCGGATGCGCGAGGGGGAACTGCAGGGCGGCGGCCTGCAGCGGCACGTTGAATGCGCGGCAGACGGCGTCCAGGCGCGCCACGCGCTTGAGTATGACCTCCGGCGCATCGGCATAATTGAATTTGCCGTTCCCGGCCAGCACGCCCGAGTTGAACGGGCCGCCGATCACGATGGCGTTGCCGCGTTCCACGCACAGGTCCAGCAATGGCGACAACGAAGACTGCTCCAGCAAGGTGTAGCGGCCGGCCAGCAGGGTGCAATCGAGGTCGAATTCCGCCATCGCCCGCAGCACGATCTCGCATTCGTTGACGCCGAGGCCCACGGCCTTCACCTGGCCGCCGGCGCGCAGTTCATCGAGGGCGCGAAAGCCGCCGCCGGTCGTCAGCTGGCGCCAGTATTGCTGCTCGCGTTCGCCATGCGTGGCCTTGCCGATATCGTGCACGAACAGGATATCGATGCGCTCGAGCCCCAATCGCTGCAGGCTGTCGTCGTGCGAACGCAGCACGCCGTCATACGTGTAGTCGTAATGGGGGCGGAACGGCAGCGGCGCGGCAAAGCCGTCGTCGCCGGGGCGCACGCAGGCGTCGGGCCGCATCAGCCGTCCCACCTTGGTGCTGACGACAAAGCGGTCGCGGGGCCGCTCGCGCAGCGCCGCGCCGAGACGGTGCTCGGACTGGGTATAGCCGTAGAACGGCGCCGTGTCAAAGAAGCGCACGCCGGCGTCCCAGGCGCCATCGAGGGTGGCGCGTGCCTGCGCGTCGCTGACCGGCTGGTACAGGCCGCCCAGCGGCGCGCAGCCCATGCCGATGCAGGGCAGCGACAGGCCGCCACGCGGCAAGCTGCGCAATTGTGTGACATCCATGAACCCGGTCCTCAAGCAGCGCGCAAGGGGAAGCAGCCTGGCCCCACCGCGTCGAATTGTTTATAGGTCAGCACGAACTCCTGGTGGCCCAGGTCTTCCGAGCGGCTCAGTTCTCCGTTGGCCACGTTCAGCACGGCGGCGACGATCTCCGCGCCCACCTCTTCCAAGGTGGCTGCGCCCGTGAGGATCTTGCCGGCGTTGATATCCATGTCGTCGGCCAGGCGCTCGAAGGTTTGCGGATTGGCACACACCTTGATGACGGGCGAAATCGCCGAGCCCACCACGGAGCCGCGTCCGGTCGTGAACAAGGTGATGTGGGCGCCGCAGGAAATGAGTTCGACGATTTCCGCGTTGTCCGACACGTTCGGGAAACCGAAGCGCGGCTCGCCGTCCGGCACCACGTCGAGCAGGTACAGGCCGCCGCCGGCCGGCTGGTCGCCCGGCTTCAGAATGCCGACGATGGGCGAGGAACCGCTCTTGGCGTAGGCGCCCAGCGACTTTTCTTCCTGCGTGGTCAGACCGCCATCGGCGTTCCCCGGCGAGAAGCTGCCATGACCCATGATGGTGTAGTAGCGCGCGGCCTTGGCCACGGTGTCGACGATGGCATTGCCCAGCTCCGGACTGACGGCGCGCCGCTGCATGTGGTATTCGCAGCCCACCAGTTCGCCCGTCTCCTCGAAGATGCAGGGGCTGCCGGCCGCGATCAGCGTGTCGAAGGCGACACCGACGGCCGGGTTGGCACTGATGCCGCTGGTGCTGTCGGAGCCGCCGCAGATGGTGGCGACGACCAGTTCATCGATCCCCATCGGCACGCGCTCCTGCCGCGCCAGGTGATCGAGAGCCCAGCCTATCCATTCGACGCCGCTGCTCACGCTGGGGCGGGTGCCGCTGTTTTCCTGGATGGTGATCGTGTGCACGGGGCGGTCGCTGTCGGCCACGGCGCTGGAGAGGCCATATTTGTTGAAGCCTTCGCAGCCCAGCGACACCAGCAGCACGGCGCCCACGTTCGGGTGCGTCAGCAGGCGGCGCATCACCTGGTCCGCGTATTCGTTGGGGAAGCAGCCCGTAAAGCCGATCAGGTGCACGGGCTGGCCGGGAAACGCGTTGACCATCAGGCGCGCCACGTGGTGCGCGCATTCGACCATATAGGCCACCACCACGATATTGCGGATGCCCTTGCGGCCATCGGCGCGCAGGTAGCCCGACAGGGCGGGTGTCGTCGTTGGAGCGTTCATGCTTGGTCGTCCTTGTGCAGGAAATGGTGGCCGTCCTGGCCCAGGGTAAACGTGGGGATGTAGTCGCTTGCCAGGTTGTGCGTGTGGATATGCTCGCCGATGGCGACGGGAGCCGTGATGCTGCCGATCAGGGCACCGTAGCGCAGCACCTTGTCGCCCACGGCCAGCGCGCAGCGCGCCACCTTGTGGCCGATCTGGATGTCTTGCGCCAGGGTGACGGGCAAGCCATCGATGGCGACGACGTCGCCGCAGGCCAATGCTGTCCTCGCGATCAGGCAGTTATCCTCGGGCGACATCAGGAGCAGGCTGGCAGGCCGGGAAGCGAGGCTCATGGCGCACCCTCCCCGCCAAAGACGGCTAGGCGTCCGGCTGGCTCAGTTTTTCCCGCGTGCCGATCGAGGACAGCATGGTGCGGCGCGAGGAATCGAGGTGCGAGCGCATGCACTCGAGCGCCTTCGGTATGTCGTGCTCCGCCAGCGCATGCAGGATCGCCAGATGCTCCTGCACCGCGTACTGGTTGCGGCCCTTTTCCTCGCCCTTGTCCCACTGGTAGTGATAGTGGAAGACAAACGAGACGATATCGTAGAAGCCCTGCGCGAAGCGGTTGTTCAAGAGGCCAATCAAAAAGGTGTGGAACTCGCGGTCCAGCGCCGGAAAGGCGTTGTGGCGCGTGTCTATCCTGGCCGCCAGCTTCTCGTGCTGTTTGATCAGCCGCGCCAGTTCCGCATACGCCGGGTCGCCATGCTGCAGGTGCGCAAACTGCTCCACGGCCGCCATCTCGAACATGCGCCGCATGTCCGCCAGTTCGGTGGCAAAAGACCTGTCGAACGCGCACAGGCGCCAGCCGCCGCGCGGCTTCTTCTCGATCAGGCCGAAGCGCGAAAATCCGATCAGAAATTCGCGCACGCTGACGGTACTGGCACCCGCCTCGCGCGCCAGCTCCGCTTCCGAAAATTCCGCGCCGGGCGGCATGTCGCGCTGGTACACGCGCTCCATCAGCACTTGCTGGATGCGCTCTGCCCCCGACTGCAATTCGGAGATGTCGAAGTAGTCGCCCGGTATGGGTTTGCGCAGCAGGCGCCGGTCCGCCGGGCTGGCGATCAGCCGCCGCGTCGACAGGTAGGCGATCGCGCTGCGGACCGCCGTGCGGCTGCCCTGGCAGATAGTGGTCAGGAACTGCTCCGTCGGCAGCATCTCGCCCACTGCGACATTCTCGGCGAGAAATTGCAACAGCAGATTGGTGCTGCGCTTGAAGACGGTGGCGGGTTTGGACATGGATGAATGAACGCGCTATGCCAGCGAAAGGTAAAGTGGATGAGTGGGCCATTTTAGTCGATATCGGATTGGATCGGCATGCAAAAAAAGAAACAACTGCGGTGACGGCGGCGTTCATGGCTGCGCTCCCGGCGCCAGCATGGCGCGCAGGCGCGGCTGCCCCAGGGCGGGACAGAACTGCCGCGCCAGCGCCGCCACGGGCGCCATGCGGCGCGCAATCTTGCCGGCGTGGTGCTGGGCGATGTCGGCCAGGCGGTGCGCAAGGAAGGGATTGCAGAAGCGCTCCCTGACCTGCGCCACGTAGGCCAGCGCGGCGTCGCCATGCTGTTCTCCCATGGCGGCAAACACGGGCAGCACTTCCTCGTGCCACATGGCTTCCAGCGCGGCGCGCATGGCGCCATCATCCATCGCCTCGCGCACCGTCATGCCGGCCGGGCTGCCCCGCTCCATCCACAGCTGCGCCAGATAGGTGTGACCCAGGTTCAGCAAGAACAGCTTGCGCCGTTCATAGTCGCGCAGGCTGTTTGTGACCACCAGTTGCCGGTGGCGGCACGGCAGCAGCATGCCTTCCTGCGCTTCGATGGCCCACAGCGCATAGGGTTCCGCCACGGCGCCTACCGGTTCGATCGGTTCCGAAACGATGCGGTCGACGAGGGAATTGATCCACAGGCAGCCCGTTTCCAGGTAGCCGATGAACGCGGCATCGCAGCGCCACTGCCGCGCCAATCTGACGATCACCTGGCGCAGTACATGACCGTTGTCGGCCACCAGTTCGCACGGAAAAATCGAGAGGGGCGCGGCGCCTGCCAGGAAGCGCCCGTGCAGCAGCACCAGCAGCTTGGCGGGAAAGCTGGCGGGGACGGCCGCGCCGTCGAGCATGCCGGCGTGATCGGATTCGTCCAGCTGGTAGCCCGTGTCGCCCGTATTCGACAAGATCACGCGCGCGGCCACGGCCGCATCGCGCACCTGCCGCCAGTCGCTGCCCGCTTGCCACGCCTGTGTGACGGCGTGGGTGCGGCGCTCTTCATCGACTTGGGCGCCGTCCTGCCAGCCGCGGATGCGCACGGGATAGCCGCCGGGCCGGCGAAACGCCGCCACCCTCGCCGCGCCCTGCGCGCTGCCGGTCGTTTGCACGATGGTGATCTGGCCGAGCGCCTCGCCGAGGCTGGCCGCTTCGCTGACGAACAGGTCGGCGTGCGCCTGCAGGAAGCGGCTGGTGCCGAATTGAAGTATGGGGTTGAGATCGCTCATCTCAGACCTCGACGATGGCCTTGATGACGCCCGCCTCGGGCTGCATCCAGCGATCGAGCACGCCCGTAAATTCGTCGAGCGTGGTGCGGTGGGTATTGAGCAGCGCCGTGGGTACTTTCCCCGCCTGCATGGCCGCCACCACGTCCTCGAAATCGTCGACGGTGGCATTGCGGCTGCCCAGCAAGGTGGTTTCGCGCTTGTGGAATTCAGGGTCGGAGAACGACAGGCGGTCGCGCACGATCGATACCAGCACATAGGAGCCGCCGTGGGCGACGAAATCCAGGCCACGCTCCATGGCGGCGATATTGCCGGTGGCGTCAAACACCACGTCGAAGAATTCGCCGCCCGTGGCGTCCGACAGCAGCTCCTTGTCGCCCTCGCCCAGCTGCACCGTGCGGACGATGCCCAGCGCGTCGCGGCAGAACCGCAGGCGGTCGGCGCGGCCGTCGAGCACCGTCACGTCGGCGCCTTTCAACGATGCGAACAGCATCACGGCCATGCCGATCGGGCCGGCGCCCACCACCAGCACGCGCTTGGCCGCATCGACCGCGCCGCGCTTGACGGCATGCGCGCCGATGGCGAGAAATTCGATCATGGCCGCGTCGTCGAGCGAGATGCCTTCCGTCTTGAAGACGAAGCGCTCGGGCAGCGCCAGGTATTCGGTCATGCCGCCGTCGCGGTGCACGCCCAGCACTTCGATGCGGGTGCAGCAGTTGGTCTTGCCCTGGCGGCAGGCCACGCAAGTACCGCAAGACAGGTAGGGCATCACGTAGACCTGGTCGCCTACGGCCAGGCGCGAGCCGGCCGGCGCGCTGTGGATATGGCCGGACAATTCATGGCCCATCACGCGCGGATAGCTGAGGAAAGGCTGGGTGCCGCGGAAGATATGCATGTCGGTGCCGCAGATGCCGACGCGGCGTATGCGCAGCAGCACTTCGCCCTCGGCGGGCACGGGCACGGGACGCTGCTCCATGCGCAAACTGCCGGGCGTATCGCAAACGATACTTTTCATCATGGTCGTCTCTCTCGCCGTCCGGATCTTGCCGGCGGCATATTATATTTAACGTACAAACCAACTGTGAAAAAAAATCCGTCTGCGCGGATTGTCTTTCCAGCCCTGCCAGTGACGCGTCTTGCTGCGCCGCACAACGATCATGCCATCATGCCGCCTGGCCCGAACCCCATTCTTTAGCTGCCGCCGTCATTCGGTTTTATAAATATACCGTACAAAAAAATGGAGGTCAACGGATTCTTTTTCCGATTTTTTCGGCTCCTCTGCTACATTCCTGCTTGACCCTGACGTGACGTCAGGCGCCATCGTGGCAGCACGCACTGAAGACAAGGAAAAGACGATGCTGTTGAAAATCGGTGAACTGGCCAGGCTCACGGGCCTGACCATCCGCACCCTGCACCACTACGACAGCATCGGCCTGCTCTCGCCTTCGGCGCGCACGCAAGCTGGCTACCGCCTGTACCAGCACGGCGACATGGACCGGCTGCACCGGATCATGGCGCTGCGCAAGTTCGGGCTGTCGCTGGCCGATATCGCCAATGCCCTCGCCGGCCCGGACCTGCCTTTGCATTCCATCGTGGCGCAGCAGATCGCCATGCTGGAGCGCCAGATCGCGCAGGCGTCCACCCTGCGCGAGCGCCTGCTCACCCTGCAGGCGCAACTGGCGCAGGGACAGGCACCGGAACTGGCCGAGTGGCTTACCACTATGGAGTTGATGACCATGTACGACAAATATTTTAGTCCTGAAGAACTGCAGCAATTGCCGCTGCTGACAGATAGCGCCGTGGAACAGGAATGGAAGGCGCTGGTGGCAAGAGTGCGCGCACTGCAGGCCACGGGCGCCGGCCCCGGCGACGCGCCAGCACAGGCGCTGGCCACGGAATGGATGGTCAAGCTGGTGCGCGACACGGGCGCCCACCCTGGCCTGTTCGCGCGCCTGAACGATATGCATGCGCAGGAGCCATCGATGCAGGCCACGACCAGCATCGATGCTGAGCTGATGCAGTTCATCCTCGCCGCCTTCAACGCCTCGCGCATGGCGCTGTACAAGCCTTTCCTCGACGAGCAGGAATATGCGTATTTACTCGCCAACTACGGCAGGCGCTCGGGCGAGTGGCCGGCCCTGATCGCCGCCGTGCGCGCCGCCATCGATGCGCGCACGCCGCCCACCGACCCGGCCGTGCTGCAATTGGCGCGGCAATGGCTGGATCTGTTCCGTTCGTATGCGGGCACGGACCCGGCCACGCAGCTGAAATTCCGCCAGGCGCACCAGCAGGAACCGCGCTTGATGGAAGGCAGCTTCGTTGACGCCGCCATGGTGCAATACCTGGGCGCGGCGATGGCTATCGTGGCGCAGGAGCGACCACGTACATAGTTGACGTGTGGCATCTCGTGGGCGGGGCCATGTAGAATCGGCCATCGCCCACGAGAGGAACCACCGATGCGCCGCTTTCTGTTTGCCTGCCTGACCCTGCCCGCCCTGAATTCCGCCATGGCGGCCGATACGCCCGTGCAAGGGGTGTGGCAAGGCACCCTGGGCAAGGCAAGTATCGTCGCCTGCCTCAACCAGCCCAGCCCCACGCAAGGATCTGACCGCAGCGGCAATTACTACTACACGCGCTACAAGACACCGATCATGCTGTCCATGGCGAACGGCAAGAGCGACTGGAGCGAGTCCGACGCCAAGGGTGACACGACGGGCATGTGGCGCCTTAACGCGCCGCAGGGCGGCAAGCTCACCGGCACGTGGACCGAGCCGAAAAGCGGCAAGACCCTGCCCCTGGCCTTGAGCTTGCTGGAAGCGGCGGGCGAGCGCGAACACCCGTCCTGCGCCAGCGACGCCTACAACCTGGCGCTGGAAGACTTTCCCAACACCAAGGTCAGCAAACCCGTTACCTTCGAAGGCAAGCAATACCGCAACCTGCAAGTGGGCGACACCATCACCGTGGAACTGATGGCGCCCGGCGACGGCATCGCAAAAATCAACGCGCAGCTGCGCGCCGTGCTGGCGAAGAACAAGAAAGACCTGGCCGATTTCTATGCCACGCGCCGCGAATACCTGGGCCGCAACGGTTTCACGACGGAAGACGAAGTATATGCGGAGCCCACCTACTGGTCGCCGCGCTGGGTGACGGTCAAATTCTACCGCTGGGCGGCCGGCTATGGCGCCAGCGGCATCTCCATCCGCTTCCGCACCTGGGACGTCAAAACGGGCCAGGAGACGGACGTGTGGAACTGGTTTGGCGCCAGCGCCAGCGATGGCGACGACAAGGCCGAATTGCCGGACCGCCTGCGCCAGGCCCTCTTCAAGGACGTGAAAATCGACGCCGAATGCAAGGGCACGGATTACGACGGCCGCGGCCGCTTCCACCTCTCCTTGAAACCCGAAGGCGTGTCGTTCTGGGAAGACTCGAACGGCAGCGGCTGCGAAAACGATTTTTTACTGCCCTACAGCAAGGTTGCCCCCTTCCTCACCGTCAAGGGCCGCGCCGCGCTCAGCGATCTATTGCCGAAGAACTAAGCACTGCCTCTGCCACCATCTCCGCCGTCGCGGCCGCCAGGGTCCAGCCCAGGTGGCCGTGGCCCGTGTTGTAGTACACGCCCGGCGCCTTGCCCGGCCCCACTTTCGGCAGCATGGCCGGCAACATAGGGCGCAGGCCCGCCCACGGCACCACCTTGCGGGTATTCACACCAGGAAAGCACTGTTCGACCCACTGCAGCAGCGGGCGGATGCGGTCGGCGCGGATGTCGTCATTGAAGCCATTGAATTCCGCCGTACCCGCCACCCTGAGCCGGTCCTCGCCCAGGCGGCTGCTGACCAGCTTGGTCGCATCGTCGAGCAGGCTGACGCACGGTGCCGCCGCGCGGCTGGCGGCGTCATCGAGCTGCACGGTAATCGAATAGCCTTTCACGGGATACACGTTTACGTGATCGCCCAGCATGGCCGCCATGGCCCGGCTGGCCGTGCCCGCGCAGATGACGACGGCGTCGAACACGGCGCTGTCCTCGCCCGTCATGACCCGCACCTGGCCGTGCTCGCGCGCCAGCGCCGTCACCTGCGTGCCGTAGCGGCAAGCCACGCCCAGGCGGGCGCAGGCGTCGGCCAGGCCGCTGGTGAATTTGTGGATGTCGCCCGTGGAATCGCTGTCCGTGTAATAGCCGCCGTAAAAGTCGCCCTGCAGGGTCGGTTCGATGGCGCGCATTTCTTGCGGCGTGACGGCGCGCCGCTCCAGCCCTGCCTGCGCCAGCAGGCGCGACACGCCGGCCGCCCGCTCGAAGCCGCGCTGGTCGCGGTACACGTGCAGGATGCCGGCGCGGCGGTGGTCGAACGCTATCTTCTCTTCTTCCGCCCAGGCAAACAGATGTGTGCGCGCGGCAATCGCCATGCGCGCCGTGGCGATGGTGTTGCGCTCGTAGTGCGGCATGGCGGCGAGAAACTCCGCAAACCAGCTCAGCTTGTGCCAGCCGGGAGTCGGATTGAGCAGCAGCGGCGCATCGCGCCGCGCCATCCATTTCAGCGCGTTCCATATCGTCGCCTTGTGGTTCCAGACTTCCGCGTGCGAGGCCGACAATTGCCCGCCGTTCGCATACGACGTTTCCATGGCGGCATAGCGGTGGCGCTCGACCAGGGTGACAGCGACGCCCCGTTTCGCCAGCGCGTACGCCGTGGTGACGCCCGTGATACCGCCGCCGATGACGGCCACCGTGCGGCTCATGGCGCCCCTACCTTCTGCACGACGGTATCGCCCGCCTGCAGGACGCGGCCATCCTCGGCCAGCACGTCCATGCGGCGCACGGGCAAGCCTGAACCCCGCTGCAGCAAGGTGGAATGCGCCTCGCCAGGGTCGAACAATTGCGCCTCGCTCCACTGGCGCAAGCCGACGACGACGGGAAACAGCGCCAGCCCCTTGGCCGTCAGCACGTATTCCTGGTAGGCCGTGCCGTCCGAGGCGGGCGCAATCGTAAAAATGCCCTCTTCCACCAGCGTGTGCAGGCGGTCGGCCAGGATGTTCTTCGCCACGCCCAGGCTTTTCTGGAATTCCCCGAACCGGCGCATGCCGTCGAAAGCGTCGCGCACAATCAAGAGCGACCAGCGCTCGCCGATCGCGTCGAGCGCGCGCGCCACGGGACAGGGGTCGGTTTTCAGGCTCTTGCGCTTGGCCATCGGCATGCTCCAGGATTGAGTGGTTGCATTTTAAAACTAATCACCGTAGACTCCAACTGGTTTTAATTTGCAACCACTTATAGGCAAGCCCATGCGCGACACGACCACCCCCATCACAACAGCACTTCCTTCCCCTCTCGTCTGGCTGTTTGCCTGTGCGGCCGGCCTCAGCGTGGCCAATGTGTATTACGCCCAGCCTTTGCTCGCCACCCTGGCGCAGGAATTCGGCATGACGGAGGCCGCCAGCGGCATGGTCATCACGGCCACGCAGATCGGCTGCGCGCTGGCCCTGCTGCTGCTGGTTCCCCTGGGCGACATGCTGAACCGGCGCCGCCTGACCCTGTTCCAGCTGGGCTTGCTTGCCGTCTCGCTGGCGGCGCTGGGCTGCGCCCGTTCCACGGCTGCCTTGCTGGGCGGCATGCTGCTGGTGGGCTTGCTGGGCACGGCCATGACGCAAGGCTTGATCGCCTATGCGGCCAGCGCGGCGGCCAGCCATGAGCGGGGCAGGGTCGTCGGCATGGCGCAGGGCGGCGTGGTGATCGGCTTGCTGCTGGCGCGCACCCTGTCCGGCGTGGTGGCGGACCTGGCCGACTGGCGCGCCGTGTATTTTGTCTCGGCCGCCATCGCCTGTGCCCTGTTGCTGCTGCTGTGGCGCAAGCTGCCGCCGGCGCAGCCATCCGATCAAAAGCTGGCCTACGGCGCCCTGCTCGCTTCGATGGCGGACATGCTGCTGCACAACAAGGTGCTGCGCGTGCGCGGCATGCTGGCCCTGCTGATGTTTGCCGTCTTCAATATCTTCTGGAGCGCCCTGGTGCTGCCCCTGACGGCGCAAGGCTATACGCATGCGGCCATCGGCGCTTTCGGCTTAGTGGGCGTGATCGGCGCGCTGGGCGCGGCGCGTGCGGGCGCCATGGCGGACAAGGGCCGCGCGCAGTGGACAACGGGCGCGGCCCTGTTGCTGCTGCTGGCCGCGTGGCTGCCGCTCAGCTTTGCCGGTGCTGCCCTGTGGCCCCTGATCGTCGGCATCATCGCGCTGGACCTGGCGGGCCAGGCCATCCACGTGACGAACCAGAGCCTGATTTTCAAGCAGGACAGCGACGCGCACAGCCGCCTGGTGGCGTGCTACATGCTGTTTTATGCGGTGGGAAGCGGACTCGGGGCGATTGCCGCCACCAGCGTGTATGCGCTGGCGGGCTGGCATGGGGTATGCGCGCTGGGCGCGGCGGTCAGCTTGCTCGCCCTGCTGTTCTGGCGGCTGACCTTGCCTGCTGAAAAACTTAATTGAGCATCGCCGCGGCGGAACCGTGGCGGTACGTCTTCAGTGCATCCGGCTGGATCTGGATCAGCGAACCGCTGACTTTAATCAGGTGCAAATCCGTCAGCTGGTGCAGCACGCGCGACAGGGTGGCGGGCGCCAGGTTCAGGAACGATGCCAGCAGGCTTTTCTTCAGGTCCAGCTTGACCTCGTTGGAACGTTGCTGGTCCGATGCCTGCAGCAGATACTCGACCACGCGCTGGGTGGCGTTCTGCACGGAGCAGCGCTCCACGTTGCGAATGAAGCCCATCAGGTGGTGCGACAGGCTGTTCATCATCTGGCGCGCGATGCGGGGCGACTGGTCCAGCAGACGCAGCAGCGCGTGCGGCGGGATGCGCAGCAGCAGGCAGTGCTCGAGCGCTTCGGCGCAGAACGGATACGGTTCATCGAGGAAAATCATGGCTTCGCCGAAGCTCTGGCCCGGGCGGATCAATTCCAGGACCTTGTCCGTCCCTTCCATGGAAAACACGCTGAGCTTGACGAGGCCGAAGACCACCACGTAGGCGCCTTCCGCCACTTCGCCCTTGCGGAACAACACTTTGCCTTTTTCCACTTCGACACGCACGACATCCTGGCGCAATTGCTCTAATTGCGAAGGGGAAATATGGCGGAACAGAGCCTGGCTCGATAGCAAGCCATCGACGTTGACCTTATGCATGACACTCTCTTATTAGATTAGCGAATGACTAAGAGTGTAATGCGCAGGCACGGTCAAGGCCATACGTCAAAGGAACTAGGGTTGTCTAGGCCGGAACGCCATGCAGATCAAACAATCGCGCATTCCTTGTGGCTTTTTGGCACGGTATTTGCGCTTTGCTTGATCTTTATTTACCGAGTTCGCGCTCGACCGCATACACGGCGATCTGCACGCGGCTGCTGAGCTTAAGCTTTTTGAGGATGTTTTGCACGTGGATTTTCACCGTGCTTTCGGCCACGTCCAGCTGGCGCGCGATTTCCTTGTTGCTCAGCCCTTGCGCCAGGCACGCCATGGCTTCGCGTTCGCGCGGCGTCAGTTTGTCATAGTCTTCCTGCGGGGCGTTCTGCCCCGCGCGGAACTGCGACACGAGCTTGGCCGTCATGGCGTCGGCAATCACGGATTCGCCGGCGGCGGCGCGGCAAATGGCCTGGCCCAGCTGCTCGGCTTCTATATTTTTCAGCAAGTAGCCGCGCGCGCCTGCACGCAGGGCCGCGCCCAGGTCGGCCGCGTTTTCCGACACGGTCAGCATCAGCACCACCATCTGCGGCATGTCCTGCAAGATCATCTGCAGCGCCTCGACGCCGGACACGCCGGGCATGTTCAAGTCCATCAGCACCACGTCGGGCCGCAGTTCGGCCGTCAGGCGCACGCCGTCGAGCCCGTTCGATGCCTCGCCCACCACCTGGAATTGAGGATTGCGCTGCAGCAGCAGCTTGACGCCGCTGCGCAGCAAGGTGTGGTCGTCGACCAGCAGGATTTTGATTGGTGCGTTCACTATGTTTGTTGCCTGATAAGGATGATTCATCTGTTACGCGGCCTGGCGCCGCGCCGCCGGCAGGGCCAGCGAGATCGTCGTGCCGCCGCCGGGCGTGCTGTCGATGGCAAATTGCGCACCGAGCCGCTCGGCCCGTTCCTGCATGATACGCAAGCCGATCTGCAATTCCGTTTTCTTGTCGCGCAGGTTGGCGGCAAAGCCTTCGCCATCGTCGCGTACCTGCAGCGCAAAGTCGCGCCCACTTTCCACGCGCAACGCCACGTTGCTCGCTTGCGCGTGCTTGCGGATATTCGACAGCGCTTCCTGCACGATGAACAGGATCTGCAACTGCTGCTCGGGCGCCAGCGGCGCGCCGTTGCCGCTCATCTCCAGCGTGCCGGCGACGCCCGTCTGCAGCTCGAACTTGGCCAGCACTTCGCTGAGTTTGCTTTCCAGGTCGCTGCCATGCCAGCGCGTGCGGAAATTGACGAGCAATTCGCGCACGTCCTGGTAGCTTTGCTCGACGCCCATGCGCATCAGCGGCAGCACTTCGGCCGCTTCGTCGAGCTGGCCCCGGCGCACGGAATCGTCGAGCATCTGCACTTGCAGGCTGATGAAGTTCAGGCTTTGCGCGATGCTGTCGTGCAAGCCCTCGGCCAGCAGGCTGCGTTCGCGCGCCACGGCGAATTCCTTTTCGCGCGCGATCAGGCGCTGGTTTTCGATGGCGATGCCCAGGCTCTGGCCCAGCGTCTCCAGCCAGCCCTGCTGCTGCGCATGCACGGCTTGCGGGCGCGCAAAGTGCAGCGAAAAACTGCCCACCACCTGCTCGCGCGCGAGGATGGGGAAGACGGCGATGGCAATGAAACCTTCGTCCTGGCAACGGTAGCGCTGCAGCGCATCGACCTGGCGGAAATCGCGGATCTGGATCACGCCCTGCGCCACGGCCGCGCCGCACAGGCAATCGTTGTTGCGGATACAGTGTTCCTCTTCCACCATGGCGTCGGAAATACCCTCGTGCACGATGATGTGCACGGTGTCCTGCTGCGGATCGAGGATGCGCACGGTGCCGCCTTCGGCCTGCGCGAACTGCATCACGTGGCGCAGGAAGCCACGGCACAGGGCATCGATGGCGTGCTGTCCCGCCAGCAAGGTGGAAATGTCATGCAGGGTGGCCAGCTGGCGTTCCTGCGCGGCGCTCAGGCCCGATGCGGCTTGCGCCAGGCGGCGCTGGCGCCAGCGCGAGGCTGGAAGTTGTTTGCGGGAAGGTTGACTGCGCGGCGCATGCATGAAGAACTCGAATCTGAAAAGTGATACGCCCGGCAAGCGCTGCGGCCTGCCGGACTGGTGAAGGTTACAAATGGATCTCGGTACCGAGCAGCTTGACGAACTGCGCCAGCCAGGCCGGATGGGCGGGCCAGGCCGGCGCCGTGACGAACTGGCCATCCGTGACGGCGTCCGTGACGGCGATATCGGCATACGTGCCGCCCGCCAGTTTCACTTCCGGCGCGCAGGCGGGATAGGCGGAAATGCGCTTGCCACGGATGACATCGGCGGCGGCCAGCAATTGCGCGCCGTGGCAGACGGCGGCGACGGGCTTGCCCGCTTCGGCGAAATGGCGCACGGCGGCGATGACTTTCTCGTTCAGGCGCAGGTATTCGGGCGCGCGGCCGCCGGCGATCATCACGGCGTCGTAGTGGGCCGGGTCGATCTCGTCGAAGCTGGCGTTCAGGGTGAACAAATGGCCCGGCTTTTCCGTGTAGGTCTGGTCGCCCTCGAAATCGTGGATGGCCGTCTTGATCGTCTCGCCGCTTTTCTTGCCGGGGCAGACGGCATGCACGGTATGGCCCAGCATCAGCAGGGCCTGGAACGGCACCATCGTTTCATAATCTTCTGCAAAATCGCCGGTCAAAAACAGAATTTTCTTCGCTGCCATTTAGTTCTCCTATGAAAGATTGATCCCGCATCCCTGCCTGCAGGATGCACCGCAAGGCGTATCTTAGCGCGACTTGGCAGCCATACTGGATATTTATCAAACTTTTGCCACTGAATGCAGACATTTGGAGGCTGAGGCAGAATTATTTAAAGGCTCACAGGTCAAATACAGACGACCCTCTTGAAAGCCTGGCCATGAGCACCTCCACCAGCCCCCTTGCCAACCCTGCGCCTGCCCTGATCCGTATCTTCGACCATCTTGCCGATGCGCAGCAGGCCCGCAGCACCCTGCTGGGCGATGGCTTTTCCGCGCACGCCGTGCAGCTCGACACGGTCGACGACGAGGCCGTTCCCGTGCAGGGCAAGGCGGCGTGGCGCGGCATGTTCCGCCTCGTCGTCGCCATCGGCACTCCGCAGGAACGGGAACGGGCGCACGCCATCGTGCAGGCATGCAATGGCTGCGACATCGAACAGCGCACGGCCAGCCACGCGGGCAGCCAGCGCGCGGGCGCAGGTGCAGGCAAACAGGTGCTGGCAGGCTGACGCCCTCCCCCGCGCGGCGAAATTATGGCAAGATCAGCGTTCCTTCATTCCACAGCGGAACTTGCCATGATTTTTGAAATTGCCCACATCCAGATCAAATCGGCCACGCATGAAGCCTTCGAGGCGGCCGTAGCGAAAGCCGTGCCCCTGTTTCAGCGCGCGCGCGGCTGCGAATCGATGCGCCTGGAGCGTTCTATCGAAAACGGCGACGCCTACCGCCTGGTGGTCGGCTGGACGACCCTCGAAGACCATACCGTGCATTTCCGCGGCAGCGACGACTTCCAGGCATGGCGCGGCCTGGTGGGCGAATTCTTTGCCGCCCCGCCGCAGGTCGAGCACATGAACACGGTGGTCACGGGGTTTTAAGTCGGGGCTCACACTGCACGCCGTCTGCCCGCCGAGCTTGTCGGCGAGTTTGGCCGCGAAGTTGTCCGCGCAGTTGGCCGCGCAGTTGTCCGATTACGCGCGGCTTTGCCGCGCCTCGGCGGCCCCGCTAATCGGACCTACGCCACGCATAGACGCCTGGGCGCAGCTTAGACGGCAGGGTGATGGAACACCTGCCGCAGATACGCGAGGAAGGTTTCATCCTTGCACAGGGTCTTGCCCGGCGAATCCGACAATTTCGCCACGGACTGGCCATTGCAGCGCACCAGTTTCATGACGATATTGAGCGGCGTCAAACCGACGTCGTTGGTGAGATTGGTGCCGATGCCAAAACCCGTCATGATGCGGTCGGCAAAGTGCTGATACAGGGCGAAGGCCTTGTCCAGGTCCAGGCCGTCGGAAAACACGAGGCGCTTGGTGTTGGCGTCGATGCGCAGGGCCGCGTAGTGGGCCAGCGCCTTCTCGCCCCACTCGACGGGGTCGCCCGAATCGTGGCGCAAGCCGTCGAACAGCTTGGCGAAATACAGGTCGAAGTCGGCCAGGAAGGCATCCATGCCGACCACGTCCGTCAGGGCGATGCCCAGGTCGCCACGGTATTCCTGCACCCAGTCTTCCAGTGCCGCCTTTTGGAAGTCGCGCAGACGCACGCCGAAGGACTGGAACGACTGCATGTATTCATGCGCCATGGTGCCGATCGGCACGATACCGAGCTTTTTCGCCAGGTAGACATTCGACGTGCCCTTGAAATATTCGGGCACTTCGCGCGCCAGCCGTTGCACCACCTCGTCATGCCAGGCGCCGGAAAAACGCCGGCGCACGCCGAAGTCGGAAAATTCAAATGGATGCTTGCGCCGTGGCAACTTGCCGAATTCCTTGACGGCCGCCACTTTCAAGCCCAGGCGGTGGCGCCCTTCGCGCATGGCCGCATCGAGGTCGAAGCGGCGGAAGTACAGTTCGTTGATAATGTACAGCACGAAAATCTCGAAGCCCATCACATGCACCTGCGGCCCGGCCGCATGCACGATCAGGGTGTCGCCGTCCGTGCTGACGTCGATGAATTTTCTCTGAAAACGGAACACCGTCAAAAAGTCGACGAAATCGCTCTTCATGAAGCGCAAGGTGCGCAAATAGGCCAGCTCGTCGTCGGCAAACGACATCGAACACAGGTGGTCGAGCTGTTCTTCCAGCTCGCCCTTCAGTTCGGCCAGGGGAAAGGCGGTGGCGTTGCGGCAGACAAATTCGTACTCGGTATGGGTATTCGGATGACCGTGCAGCAAGGCTTGCCACATTGTAAATTTATACAGATCGGTTTCCAGCAAACTGCGCACTATCGGGGTCATGTGTGTTTTCTCCAACTTCCTGAAGCCAGAATAGTACGCCACCGCAAGCATTTCAGCAGGGTTCGCTTGCAGGAAAGCATCAATCGCCTGCGTTGGCCAACAACTCGGGCAAAACATCGGCGGACGTGGCCAGCCGCGCGCCGCGCTCATGCATGGCGGCAAGGAAGTCGCGCTGCTGCGCCGCAAAGCCCGTGACGGGACTCATGCAATCCGTCAGCAAGACCAGGCGCGACAGGGCCGCCTTGCCTTGCTGCGCTTCCAGATAATCGGCGATATGCTCGGTGCTGGCTTTGACGCAATGGCTGCCCGCTTCGCCGCAGATGTAGAGTTGCTGCGCCGGCAGCAAGGTGTCGAGGAAAGCGCGGTTGAGCTGGGTGGCCGCATCCTGCGCATCGGGCACTTCCGCCATGACGGCCGAGTAGTGCTCGGTCCACGGATTGGAACCCTTGCTCAGCTTGGCCACCACTTGCAAGTTGGCCACTTCCCAGGCGTTGTAGGCGGCGCGCACGGCCGCGTGGATATTCTGGCCCCAGCTGCCGATCTCGCAGTGTACGGGCCACACCATCAGCTGGTAGCGCCCCGCCTGCTGCAAGGCGTCGAGGTAAGCCAGCGCGCGCGGCAAGGCGCCGCTGGCGGCGGGCAGGAACAGGCGGTCGCGCACTTGCTGGGCGCTGATCTGCGTAAACGGCGGCACGGCGCCGCCATCGCCCGTGCGCCAGAAGGCGGGGTGGGCGATGTCGTAGCGGTGGTGGGCGTCGAGCGTCACGCTGATCTGCGTCAAGCCGCCGCCCCCTTCGCGGACCAGCTGCGCCACGCGCAGCATGTCGGCGTGGGCGCCGGGCACGGCCAAGGCCGGCGCCGCATCGGGCGGCAGCCAGGTGGCAGGCAAGTCGCAAAAATCGTTTTGCGGGTCGATGACGAGCAAGTGCAGCTGGCGTTTCATGGCGGTCCTCGTGCGTGGCAGGAAGTTGCATGATAATGGCAACATCGCCATCACGCCAATCAGGAGCCCGCCATGCACCTTGCCAATCGCAATAACTTGCGCCCGAACAAGTTACTCAACAGCAAATGGACGGCCGTCACGCCCGTCAACAAGGAAAAACATTTTCTCGTCATCAAGCTGTGCGCCCCAGCCACGCCGGATGAAGCGGCCACGCATGTGGAACTGGAAGCCGTGCATTCGGGCCGCGTGCACATCCTGCCCTGCCGCGCGCTGCGGGATCCCGCGCAGTGGCATCAGGGGTGGAGGACATAGCGGCGCTGGCGCCGCTCGACCAGTTTGACGGCCGCCTCGCCCGCTTCCGCCATGGCATCGGCTTCCGTCGTGAACTGGTGGTCGGCCGACACCCGGCGCTTTTTCACCAGGTTCACACGGTGCATGGGGTTGGGCGAAGGGGCATAGATGGCGACGTAGGCGCCCCATAGCTTGCAGCCCCGCAAGCGCTCTGCCGTGTAATTCACCTCATAAAAATCAACATACTTTATCGGCACGATGTGCGCTCCAAAAATGACATGGCCGGACAGCTTGTCTCTACGGACTGACGCGGTAAAAGGGGGAAAACCATGCGCTCGCGATTGCTCAGGATACTCACTTACTTATCTGCTTTTTATTACGCGGCACAGGGAAAACTTGAACGCTTGCCTGATCGCCAGGCATGGCGGCACGTCCACTGAAAGTATAGACGATGCAAAAAAATTGTTGATCGGAAACCCCGTACTGAACGCGGGGGGCACGGTGGAAATCCGCGCGCTGCCGCGCGACTGACGCGGCATGACGGGCGGCTATTTTCCTGCCTCGGCGGCGGGATGCATGGACCAGACGACGCTGAGGATTTTCCAGTCGCCATCGCGCTTGACCATCTGCCACGCTTCCACGCCGTAGTTCGACAATTTGCCGCCGACGAGGAATTCGTAGTCGAAGTTGACCCACGCCACATGGCGGTCCTGGGTGATCTTGACGTTGTAGAATTTTTCTTCCGTGCGCTGCGGTTCGCGCTTGATGAAGCTGGCGAAAGCGGCGTAGCCGCCCGCCCCGACACCGTCGAAGTGGACGTCCATCGTGTCGCGTATTTTCTTGATGAAAGCATCGTCGGCCGGCGAGGCGAACAGGATGTTGGTGTGCAACATCAGCGACGACAGCAGTTTGACGTCCTTGGCGATCAGGGCCGCCTGGAAGTCGGCGACGACTTGCTCGATGACGCGGATATCCTCGGGCGTGGAGGCGTGGCGGCCCACGTGGGGCGGCGCAGGCGGTGCAGCGGGTGCGGTCTGCGCCAGCGCCATGCCTGCCGAAAACAGGGAACAGCCGAACAGTACTGCGCTTGCCAACTTGTGCATGGGGGACTTTCATGGCGAACGGCTCGCCGGCCTGGCACGGGGCGTGCCGCCGGCAAGCTTATGTCAACCATGTCAGATTGGCAATCCCTCTTTGGAACTACGGCGGAGTAGACCTCAGGCAGCCAGGGCCTCGATCGAGGCGCGGCCCTTGGCGATCGCGCTGGCGACGGCATCCTCGCCCATGGCCACGCCTTCCGCTTGCACGAACTCGATGTCGGTGATGCCGATGAAGCCCAGCGCCGTGCGCAGATAGGTGCTCAGGTAGTCATACGCGGCGCCCGGGCCTTCGCTGTAGACGCCGCCGCTGGCCGTGAAGATCACCGCTTTCTTGCCCGTGGCCAGGCCGACGGGGCCCGTCGCCGTGTACTGGAAAGTGCGGCCCGCGCGCGCCACGTGATCGATCCACGCCTTCAGGGTCGACGGCACGGAAAAGTTGTACATGGGCGCGGCCAGCACCAGCACGTCGGCCGCCAGCAATTCGTCGACCAGGGTATCGGACAACTGCACCGCCGCTGCCGCCTGCGCGCTGCGCTGCTCGGCCGGCGTGAAGAAGGCGCCCATCACTTCTTCCGTCAGGTGCGGCACCGGTTGCGCGGACAGGTCGCGCTCGACGACGCTGGCGCCTTGCGCGGCCAGTTTCGCGACGAATTCGCCCGACAATTGACGCGACAGGGAACCGCTGTTGCGCACGCTGCTATTGATGTACAAGACCTTGCTCATGAAGTGCTCCTGGGAAAACGGGTGACGGGATGGGCCGCATCGCAGCCCTTGCATACAGCATAGTTCAGGTCTACCATCGAGAAAACCATGTAAATATAAATGATTATCATCGAATTTTTAGATAAGGAATCATCATGAGAGAACCGGGCCAGCCTTCGCTCGACCAGTTGCGCGTGTTCGTCGCCGTCATCGACGCGGGCGGCTTCGCCCACGCGGCGCGCCAGCTGCACCGCACGCAGTCGGTGATCAGCTACACCATCGCCAACCTGGAAGAACAACTGAATGTGGTGCTGCTCGACCGCGGCAAGCGCAAGCCCACACTGACGGATGCGGGCAAGGCCCTGCTGGCCGACGCGCGCGCCGTGGCCCTGAAGGTCGATGGCATGCGCGCGCGCGCCAAGGCGCTGGCCGGCGGGCTGGAGGCGGAAGTGTCGGTGGTGGTCGACGTGATGTTTCCCACCTGCGTGCTGGTGCGCGTGCTCGAGGCGTTCCAGGCGCAGTTCCCCACCGTCGCCCTGCGCCTGCGCATCGAAGCCATGGGCGCCGTGGCGCAGCTGGTGATGGATGGCAGCTGCCACATCGGCCTTGGCGGCTGGATGACGGCCACGGCCAGCGTCTTCGAGCGCCTGGCCGTCGGCCACGTGCGCCTGATTCCCGTGGCCGCGCCCAGCCACGCGCTGGCGCAGCTGGCCGGCCCGATTCCTTCCAGCGTGGCGCGCGAACACGTGCAGCTGGTACTCAGTGACCGCAGCGTGCTGACGGAAGGCCAGGATTTCGGCGTGCTGGGATTGCGCAACTGGCGCCTGGGCGACCTGGGGTCAAAACACGCGCTGCTGCGCGCGGGCCTGGGCTGGGGCAACATGCCCGAAGCGATGGTGCGCGAGGATTTGACGGAGGGACGGCTGGTGCACCTGCCGCTGGCCGTCGACAATGGCGAGAATTACCCGATTTACCTGATCCAGCGCGCCGACACGCCGCCGGGCCAGGCGGGCAAGTGGCTGACGGAGCGGTTTGCGGAGCAGCTGCCGCTGCTACCAGAAGCGGGGTTCTAGATAAGTGAGCGCGAAGGTATGATAGTGGCCCGCAGCGGGAATCTGGGGTCAGACCCTCAACACCGCCAACGCAAAGCTCAGTGCCAACGTGTCCGGGGGTCTGACCCCGGCCGTTAACGGGGTCAACCCGGGGTCAACCCGGAGTTAACTTTTAATTACAAGGATTCACATGGCCGGCATCGACGACTTCGTCAACAAGCAAAAACCAGGCGCGCGCTTCGTCATCACGGCGCAGATGCTGCGCATGACGCCGCAGCAGTTCGACGCGCTGGCGCAGGAGTGGATGGAAGACGGCGGCCCCGGCTTCGACGTGGCCGGCATCCCGCACCGGGTCGTCGTCGATGGGCAGTTTTATATTGCCAGGCTCACCGTGGCACGCCACGGCGAGCCCGAATAAAAGCTATTCGACGCCCAGCACGTGCAGGCGGCGGCGCAGGCGCGCCACTTCTTCCGATAGATCGACCACCAGCGCGGCCAGTTCCGCGTTCGCGTCGAACACGGATTCGATTTCGTGCAGGCGGCGCGCGCGCACCAGGTCCAGGCTGGTGAAGCGCCATGCCGTCAGCTGGCCCGCCGGCGGGCCGTCCTGCAGCAGCACGCCCGTCTGCACGTGCTGCACCACCCAGTCCGGCTCCACCGCGCAGGCGCGCGCCAGTTCCTCCAGGCTCAGGGCACGGTCTTCGAGCAGTTCGCCAATTACCTTGTTTGTCATGATTTACCCTCCCAGCTTCTGGCGCGGATTGAAAGCCATCTCGCGCGCCATGGTTGCATACAGTTCGCGCGCCTTGTCGTCGTTCGCCGGCGGCAGCACCACTTCCAGCAGCAGATACAGGTCGCCCGGCTGGGCGGCGGGAATGCCGCGCCCCTTCAGACGCAGCTTGCGCCCCGTCTGCGAATTGGGCGGCACCGTGACGGACACGGTGCCCGACGGCGTCGGCACGTCGATGTCGCCGCCCAGCGCCGCCTCCCACGGCGTGACGGGCACGGTCTCGAACACGTCGCGCCCTTCCACCTTGTAGCGCGCGTCGGGCCGGAAGCGGATTTCCAGGTACAAATCGCCGGCGGGCGCGCCACCGCTGCCGGGATTGCCCTGCCCCTTCATGCGCAGCTGCTGCCCTTCCGTGACGCCTTTCGGTATCGTCACTTCCAGCGTGCGCTCGCGCGTCACCACATGGCCCTGCGCATCCGCTTCGGGCACGCGCATGACGATGTGGCGCCTGGCGCCCTGGTAGCTGTCCTGCAAATCGATGGTGATGGCGGCGTGGCTGTCCTCGCCCTGCATCTGGAAACTGCCGCCGGCGCGGCGCCGCCCGCCCACGTGGGCGAACAGGTCGGCAAAGAAGTCGCTGTCGTCGGCGCCCGACGATTCGTAGCCCGAGCCCCAGTCCGGCGGCGGCCGGAAGGGCTGGCCCTGCGCGCCCTGGTTACGACCAAGTTCATCGTAGGCGGCGCGCTTTTCCGCGTCGCCCAGCACGCCGTAGGCCTCATTGAGGGCCTTGGTGCGCTTGTCGGCGTCCGGTTCCTTGCTTACGTCGGGATGGTATTTGCGCACCAGCTTGCGGTACGCCTTCTTGATGTCGGCCTCGGTCGCCGTCTTCTCGACGCCAAGCTCCTTGTAGTAGTCCTTGTATTCCACCGTGCTTGCTCCCCATGGTTGAACTGCCTATGGGAAGAGTACACGAATTGGGCCGTGGACAGCGTGCGCACAATACGCCGCCGCCCGGCAGCGGAATCAGCGCACGCGGCGCAGCGAGGAAATGCGGCGGTCGAGACCACCGTGCAGGCGGCCGTAGCTGCCTGGCCCCATCACCACGCAGCGGCCACGGAAGTTGGCATCGACGCAGAATTCCCAGCGGCCGTAATTGACGACGATCGATTCGGCGCGGTCGTTGAAGCCATAGCGGCTCAAGTCGTGCACCTCGCGGTCCAGGCGCACGGGCCGGCCGCGCATGCCGGCGTCGGGGAACAGCAGCACGGCGCCATTCATGTCGGGACGGTGTCCGCCGCCGTGGCCGGGATAGCCGGGATGAGGACGCTCCGGCTCGGGACGCGGCGGGCGCGGTGGATACGGGCGGTGATCGCCGCCGCCATGGCCCGGGCGGCCCACTTCGCGCACGGAGGAAACGGCATCGTTCATGCCCGGCATGCTGTCGTAGCGGCCAGGCTGCAGCACGCGGCAATTGCCACGGTAATTGGCGTCCTTGCACACTTCCCAGGTGCCCGAGCGCACGATGATGCTCGAGGTCTTGTCGTTAAAGCCCATGCGCGACAGGTCGCCCGTGTCGGAGCGCAGGGTGACGGGACGGCCGCGGAAACCGGCGTCCTGGAACAGCGTGATTTCGCCCGCCGATGCGGCGAGGGGGGCGAGGAAGGTGGCGGCGCACAACAGCGCGGGCCGGAAAGATCGAACCATGACAACTCCAATACTGAGACATTTTCGCCAGTGTAGACCAGGCGGCAGGCGGCGAGTGTAACAAAGGGCAAGCAAATGTCAGCGCACGGCAGCGAATGTAAAAACCGCCTGGCGGGATCAACCCGGCAGGCGGCCTGTCTGCACGACGTCAGGACGGGATCAGCGCACGCGGCGCAGCGAGGAAATCTGGTTTTCCATGCTGTTCAGACGGCCATATTCGCCCGGCCCGATCACTTCGCAGCGACCATGGAAGTTCGAATCGCTGCACACTTCCCACTGGCCCTCGTTGACGACGATGGACGAGGCGCGGTCATTGAAGTTGTAGCGCACCAGGTCTTCCGCATTGCGGTCCAGCGCCAGCGGTTCGCCGCGCATGCCCGCTTCGGGGAACAGCAGGACGGCGCCGCGCTGCTGGTATTGCGGCTGCTGGTATTGAGGATATTGCGGCTGGTCGTACTGCGGCCGCTGGTACTGATTATCGTACTGCTGCTGGCGGCGCGCTTCGCGCTCGTCGACCATGCGCGCCGACGAGACGCGCCCGTCGAGGCCGCGTCCCAGGTCGTCGTGGCGGCCAGGGCCGAAGATGCGGCACACGCCGTTGTAGTTCGAGTCGCTGCACAGCTGCCAGTAGCCGTTATAGACGACGATGCTGGTGGTGCGGTCGTTGAAACCGATACTGACGAAATCGTCCGTGTCGCGGTTCAGGCGCGCCGAGCCGCCATTCTGGCCCGCACCCGAATACACTTCCAGGGTGCCGCCACGGCCATAGCCGCCATGGCCCCGGTCCGGATCGCGTCCCGGGCGTCCCGGATTGTTGCCATCGCCTCGCCCCGACTCGCGCACCGAACTGATGGCGTCGTTCATGCCCGGCATCGAACGGTATTCGCCCGGCCCCAGGGTGCGGCAATTGCCGCGAAAACCAGCATCGGTACACACATCCCAGGTACCCGAACGCACCAGGATGCTCGATACCTTGTCGTTAAAGCCCATGCGCGACAAATCGTCCGTCGTCTCGCGCAGGTTCACCGCGCGGCCACGCAGATCGACGTCCTCGAACAAGGTGATATCGCCCGCATGGGCGGCCGCATGGGCCCCCAGCGATAGCAGCAAGGTGGCCGCGCATGCCAGCGTGTGTTTGAAAGGGCCCGTCATGATTAACTCCATTCTTCATTCTTTGGTGATGATTTGCCTGGCGGTTGCGCCAGGATGCTAGTGTAACAAATACAAGGCCACGCGGAAGGCCCGATCACGCGCTCAGTACAGGCGGCGCAGCGAGGAAATACGCTTGTCAAACGTCGTGTTCAGCACTTCATACTTGCCCGGCCCCATGCGCTCGCAGCTGCCGTTGAACTGCGAGTCCGTGCAGACTTCCCAGGTGCCTTCGTTGATGGCGAGGGATGCGGCCTGGTCGTTGAAGTTCAGGCGCACCAGGTCGCTGACGTCGCGATTCACCTGCAGCCCGGGCCCCTTCAGGAACGCGCGGCCATACAGCACCACCAGGCCCTCGTCATTTTGCGGACGGTTCTCCTCGCGCGGATCGACCAGGCGCGCCGACGACACGCGTCCGTTCAGGCTGCCCAGGTCATCGTGGCTGCCAGGCCCGAACACGCGGCAGCTGCCACGGTAGTTGGAATCGCTGCACAGCTGCCAGTAGCCGTACTCGACGCGCGCGCTGCTGGCGCGGTCGTTGAAGCTGATGTCGACCAGGTCGTCGCGGTCCGAGTTCACGCCGGCCGACGCACCGCGCTGGCCGCCATCGGCGAACAGCTCCAGTGCCGCGCGGCGGCCACCGCCGCTACCGCCGCTCCCCTGCCCCGTGCCGACTTCGCGCACGGAGGAAATCTTATCGTTCATGCCGGGCATCGAACGGTAGTCGCCCCGTTCCAGGGTCTTGCAATCGCCCTTGAAATCGGCATGCGTGCACACTTCCCAGCTGCCCGAATCGACCTGGATGCTCGAGACGGTGTCATTGAAATTGACGCGCGACAAGTCGTCCGTCGTGTCACGCAAGACGACTACGCGCCCCTTGAAATTATCATCGGTATACAGGCGGATCTCGCCGGCCTGCGCCGCGAGGTGGACAAACAGCGAACTGGCACACAGCAGAGCAAAGGCGAGCGGGCGATTCATGGGGCGGTCTCCGGTGGTGGCAAAGGTAAGTGATCGACATGACAACTGATGTCAGTGTAGCCATCCGCAGAAAAAACGGTGTAACAAAGTATGGGAAAAGCACAATAAATTGTTACCAAAAGCAATAACAAGCCCCTGCGGGCCTGTTATTGCCACTTCGCGTACCGCCTGCCCGGCGTCAGCGCACTTCGCGCACCGACGAGATGCGGTTGCTCATGCGTTCCAGGCTCGCGTACTCGCCCGGTGCCAAGGTGCGGCAGCGGCCACGGAAGCCCACGTCCTCGCACACTTCCCAATAGCCGGAGCGCACGCGCACGCTTTGCACCGTGTCATTGAAGTCGCGCTCGCGCAAATCGGCCGAAGCGTTGCTCACGCTCAAGCTGCGGCCGGCGAAATCGTCGCGCGTATAGAAGGTCAGCTCGCCGCCCAGCGAGCGCCCGGGCAAATGGCCGCGCTCGCGGTCACGGTCACGGCGGTCGTCCCAGTCGCGCCCCCGGTCGCGGTCACCGTCACGGTCGCGGCCCCGATGGCCGTCCCAGCCGCCGCGCACTTCGCGCAGCGACGTGATCTTGTTGGCGCGGCCATCGAGCGAGGGATACTCGCCCGCCTCCAGCAGGAAGCAGGCGCCGCGGAAATCGGCTTCCTCGCACGCCTCCCAGCGGCCCGAGCGCACGCGGATGCTTTGCGTCGTGTCGTTGAAACGCAGATCTTCGAGGTCGGCGACGGCGTCGCGCACGGTCTGCGAGCGGCCGTGATAATCGTCGCGCGAATACAGGGTCAGTTCGCCGGCGCCGGCCAGTTCGGCCGTCATGGCGGCGCCCAGCAACAGGGCGCAGTTCAAGGCTTTCTTCAACATGGTCTTGCTCCATAGTCAGGATATTGCGGTTGACTATTTGGTCATTTTGCCAAATAGAGCGCGCAGTCTATCCGCGACTGGCCCACTTAGCTGTAACAAATGATTACCGTGCAGGCCGCTGGGGGGGGGGGCCACGGCGGACAAGCAGGGCGAATGCCGGTAGAATCTTGTGTTTAGTCAAGCTTGCAGACCATGCCACACACTACCTCGTTCACCCTGCCCGCCATCCGCACTGAAGTCTCGTCGCTGTGGAAACTGGCCTGGCCCATCCTGATCGGCCAGCTGGCCACCGTCGGCATGGGCGCGGCCGACGTGGCGATGACGGGGCACACGAATCCCGAGGAACTGGCGGCCGTGTCGCTGGGCGCGGCCATCTGGTCCATCGTACTGGTGACGGTGAGCGGCATCATGATGGCGATCAATACCCTCGTGGCGCATGAAATCGGCGCCGCGCGCCACGACCGGGTGCCGCACATCGTGCGCCAGTCGCTATGGAAGGCGCTGCTGGTCGGCCTGGTGGCCTGCCTGCTGACGAACATGGCGGCGCTGGTATTCGACCACCTGATGCTGGAACCGGCCGTGGCCGCCAAGGCCAAGCTGTTCGTGCACATCATCAGCTGCGCGCTGCCGCCGTTCGCCGCCTACCGCGCGCTGTACGGCTACAGCACCAGCATCAACCAGACCAAGCCCGTGATGGTCATCGCGCTGGCGGCGCTGGCGCTGAACATTCTCGTCAACTACCTGCTGATCTACGGCCACTGGGGCATGCCGAAGCTGGGCGGCGTGGGCTGCGCCGTGGCCACCACCTGCTGCGTGTGGATGATGCTGCTGGCCATGCTGGCGTGGATCCGGATCGCGCCCGCCTACCGCGCCACGTATCCATTCACGCACTGGGAATGGCCGCAGTTGTCGTCCATCGGCCCCATGCTGCGCCTGGGCCTGCCCATCGGCGTCACGTATTTTGCCGAAGTGAGCGCCTTTGGCGTCATCAGCCTGCTGGTGGCGCGCTTCGGCGTGATCCAGGTGTCGGCGCACCAGATCGCCCTCAATTTCTCGTCCGTCGTCTTCATGGTGCCGCTCACCTTCGGCATCGCGCTCGTCACGCGCGTGGGCCATGCCGTGGGCGAAGCCAATCTGCGCCGCGCGCGCTTCATTTCCTGGGTGGGCGTGGCCATGTCGCTGACGGCGGCCATCGTCTCGGCCACCGTCATCACCATCTTCCGCCACCAGATCGCGCAAGCCTACACGTCCGACCCGCAGGTGCAGGAACTGTGCGCGCAGCTGCTGCTGTTCGCCGCCCTGTTCCAGCTGTCCGACGCGACGCAGGTGGCCACTTCCTGCGCCATCCGCGGCTACAAGGTGACGCGCCAGCCGATGCTGATCCAGCTGCTGGCCTTCTGGGGCTTCTCGCTGCCGATCGGCTATGTGCTGGGCCTGGCGCCGCAAGGCTTCATCTGGTCGCCGGCCGAACCGATGGCCGCCGCCGGCTTCTGGATCGGCCTGGTCACGGGCCTGACGGTGGCCGCCGTGCTGCTGACCTGGTACTTGAACCGTTTGTCGCTGCAGCGCCTGCGCGCAGCCTGAGACAAGGAGCACCCCATGCCGCAACAACGCCCCTTCAAGCAAGTCGATGTCTTCAGCAGCGTGCCGTTTCTCGGCAATCCGCTGGCCGTGGTGCTCGACGCGAATGGCCTCGACGACGCGCAGATGCAGGCCATCGCGCGCTGGACGGGCCTGTCGGAAACCACCTTCGTGCTGGCGCCGCGCGACCCGGCGGCCGATTACCGCGTGCGGATTTTTTCGCCCGAGATGGAATTCCCGTTTGCCGGCCACCCGACCCTGGGCACGGCGCACGCCCTGCTCGATGCGGGCATGCGGCCCAAGGGCACGCGCATCGTGCAGGAATGCGGCGTCGGCCTGGTACAGATAGAACGGGGCGCCGGCGGCATGCTGGCGTTCCAGGCGCCGCCCTGCGCCACGCGCGCGCTCACCCCGGCGCTGCTGCCGCTGCTGCAAACAGCGCTGGACGGAGAACCGGCCGCGGGCGCCACCGTCGCCGACATGGGGATCCGCTGGCTGTGCGTGCCGCTGGCCAGCGCCGCCGCCTGCCTGGCCGTGCGCGCCGACATCGCCGCGCTGACGCCATTGCTGGCCGCCGCCGGCGCCGACGGCCTGGCGCTGTACGGCCCGCACGCCGCCGGCGGACCGGCCGACTACGAAGTGCGCGCGCTGCTCAGCGAACACGGCGCGCTGGTGGAAGACCCCGTCACGGGCAGCGCCAACGCCTGTATCGCGCAGCTGCTGGCGGGCAGCGACTACACGGTGCGCCAGAGCACCTGCCTGCAGCGCGACGGCCGCGTGTCCGTCAGTTTCCGCGCTGGTCACGCCTGGATAGGCGGCGCATGCCTGACCGTAATCGAAGGCACGATATTGGCTTGAACGGGGCAAAGCGCCATGGAATGGGCGGCTGCTGGATATTTTTGACGAAGGAAATACGGCCAGCAACGGTTTATTCCGTGGCTGGCGCTATCGCATAAACACGCATGCTCTGGTATCGTCTTACGCTTAGGCAACGCTCAAGCTCGCCTGTACATGCAGTGCCCTTCTTCTTCCAACTACCGAGACATCCATGCGTTTTATTCTTTGTTTTCTGGCCGCGATGGCCAGCGTTCCCGCATCGGCTGAAAAGCTGACCCTGGAACGCATCCACGCCGATCCGGCGCTGGCCGGCCCCGGCGTGCGCAACCTGAAAGTCTCGCCCGACGGCGAGCGCGTCACCTTCCTGCGCGGCCGCGCCGACAACCAGTTCCAGCTCGACCTGTGGGAATTCAAGCTGAAGGACAAGAGCACGCACCGCCTGGTCGACTCGAAGGCGCTGGTGCCGAATGAAACGATTTCGCCCGAAGAGCAGGCGCGCCGCGAACGCGAGCGCACGGCCAGCCTGAACGGCATTCTCAGCTACAGCTGGTCGCCGGACGGCAAGCAGCTGCTGGTGCCGCTGGCCGACAATCTGTACCTGGTCGACGCGGCCCACCCGGACAAGGCGCGCCTGGTCACCAAGGGCAATGTGCTCGATCCGAAAATCTCGCCGAAAGGCCGCTACGTGTCGTTCGTGCGCGACCAGAACATCCATGTGATCGACCTGAAGTCGGGCCAGGAACGTCAGCTGACCACCGACGGCAAGGGCACGATCCGCAACGGCGAAGCCGAATTCGTGGCGCAGGAAGAAATGGGCCAGCGCACCGGCTACTACTGGGCGCCCGACGATTCCGCCATCGCCTATAAACGCTACGACGAAGCGCCCGTGCCCGTCGTGCGCCGCTTTGAAATCTTCGCCGACCGCACCGACGTCGTGGAGCAGCGCTACCCTGCCGCGGGCGACCCGAACGTGCTGGTGCAGCTGCTGATCGTCTCGCCGGAAACGGGCGCGCAGCGCCAGGTGGATCTGGGCACGAACCCGGACATCTATCTGGTGCGCGCCGACTGGAGCGCGGACGGCAAATCGCTCGTCTACCAGCGCCAGTCGCGCGACCAGAAGACCCTCGACCTGGTCGCCGTCGACGCGGCGACCCTGGCGCAGCGCACCCTGCTGACGGAAACATCGACAACCTGGGTCAGCATCCATGACGACCTGCGCTTCCTGTCCAACGGCACCTTCCTGTGGTCGTCCGAGCGCACGGGCCGCAACCATCTGTACCTGTACGACATGGGCGGCAAGCTGCTGCACCCCGTCACCTCCGGCGCATGGGGCATCGACAGCGTGCTGGCCGTGAACCAGAAGACCGGTAAAGTGTTCGTCGCGTCGAACCGCGACGCCGTGATCGACAAGCAGACCTACGCCCTGGCCCTCGACGGCAGCACGGCCGACAAGCCGCAGCGCGTGACGAAAGCGGACGGCTGGCACGACACGACGTTCTCGCGCAATGGCGAAGTCTTCGTCGACACGTATTCCGACCCGGCCACGCCGCCGCAAGTGAGCATCCGCCGCCCGGACGGCGCCATGGTGGGCTGGCTGGAAGAAAACGCGCTCAACGCCAGCCACCCGTACGCCAAGTACAAGGCGGACCACCTGCCGACCGAGTACGGCACCCTGAAGGCCAACGATGGCCAAACCCTGCACTATTCGATCGTCAAGCCATCGAATTTCGACGCGGGCAAGCGCTACCCCGTCTACCTGTCGACGTATGGCGGCCCGCACTCGCAGCACGTGGCGCGCCGCTGGGGCAACAACTTCGACCAGTACATGGCGCAGCAGGGTTTTGTCGTCTTCCGCCTCGATAACCGGGGTTCGTCGCGCCGCGAGCGCGCGTTCACGGACGCGATTTATCACAAGCTGGGCGCGGCCGAAGTGGCGGACCAGTTGGTGGGCATCGACTGGCTGGGCAAGCAAAGCTTCGTCGATCCTAAACGCATCGGCGTGTTCGGCTGGAGCTACGGCGGCTTCATGACCCTGCGTTTGCTGTCGGCCGCGTCCGACAAGATCGCCATGGGCGTGTCGGTGGCGCCCGTGACCGACTGGTCGCTGTACGACACCCACTACACGGAGCAATTCCTCGGCATGCCGAAGGAAAACGTGGAGGGCTACAAGGCCAGCACCGTGTTCGCCCACCTGGACGGCCTGAAGTCGCCGCTGCTGCTGGTGCACGGCATGGCCGACGACAACGTCCTGTTCAGCAACAGCACGCGACTGATCGACGCGCTGGTCAACCGCGGCGTGCAGTTCGACCTGATGACGTATCCGGGCGCCAAGCACGGCATCTCGTCGCGCGCGGGCCAGCGCCACGTGTACAAGAAAATCGAGCTGTTCTTCAAGCAGAACCTGATGAAGCCGGCACAGTAAGCTTGCGCTGCATCAAATAAAAAACCGCCGCCTGTCTCGCGACAGGCGGCGGTTTTTACATTCTTGCTGCCAGAATTAAGGCTTGCGCGTGATGGTCTCTACTGCATCTTTCACATCGCCAACTTTCTTCTGCACTTTGCCTTCGACCTGGTTTGCCAGGCCCTTGGCTTGCTGTTCTTCGCTGCCGACGACTTTGCCAGCGGCTTCCTGGATTTTACCGCCGACTTCCTTCAGTTTACCTTCGACTTGATCTTTGTTCATGATGGATCCTCACTGTAGTTGGTACATCTGTTGTCCAGCCCCAAAGGGCCGGTACTGCGGCTCACACGCTGCTTGTTGCGTGTCGATGTGTCCATAGTACGCAGTGGGGATCAAAGGCTCTGTACGGTTCCTAACACAGTGCCAACATCGTCGATCAGGCCGTCAAATCCTTGCGCCACACGGTGGCCAGCCACGGCTGCTGGTCGCGCGGCAAGCCCGGCGGGCGGTAGTACTGCTCGACCAAGGTAAAACCGGCCGCCTGCACGTACGCGGCCCACGTCGCTTCGTCGTGATAGCTGCCATAGCGCGCGCCATTCCAGCCTTCCTGGTTCTGCCCGCGCGGGTTCGAGCTGAACAGCACGCCGCCCTCCTTCAGGCACGCGTGCAGGGCGCGCAGCACGCCGGGCAAGGCGGCGCTGGGCACGTGGAACAGCACGGCATTCGCGAACACGCCGTCGAAGTGCGCGGCGGGCAGGTCGAGGTCGACGAAATCCTGCTGCCACACGGTGCAGCCGCTGTAGGCGCGCGCCATCTCGACGAAACGTGGGCAGCCATCGACGCCCGTCGCGTGGTGGCCCAGGGCCGTGAACGCCTTCAGGTCGCGCCCGGGGCCGCAGCCCAGGTCGAGGATGGCCAGCGGCGCCGGCTTGCCGATGGCGTTCAGCAGCGCGCCGATATTCTGGCTGACGTCGTGGTCGCGCGTGCCTTCGAAAAACTGCTCGGCACTGGCATCGTAGTGGGCCAGGGTGCGGCCCGTGATGGCGTGGATGGGGTCTTGCTGGTCGTGCGGCGGGGTCGGTTTCATGGCGGTCCTGTCGATATGTTCCGCCATTTTACGGTGCCGGCGCGTCGGGCGTCCGGCACCGTCCATGATTACCAGACGCGTACGCGCTGTTCCGGCGCCAGGTACAGCTGCAGCCCCGGCTTGACGTCGAAGGCCGGGTACCAGGCGTCGAGGTTGCGCACGGTGGCGGCGCGGTATTGCGCCGGCGCATGGCCATCCGTGAGGATTTGCTGGCGCGCCGCCGCTTCGCGCGCCTTGCTGCGCCAGCTGACGCCGTAGCCGATGAAGAACGCGCGGTCCGCGTCCGGCTGCGCCGGCTTGCCCTGCTGCGACAGGGTGAACGCGTCATGCGCGGCCGCCACGCCAGCCAGGTCGGCCAGGTTTTCGCTCAGGGTCAGCTGGCCATTCACGGCCAGGTCCGGGAACGGTTTGTAGGCCGCGAACTGCGCCACCAAATGCTTGGATGCCGACTGGAAATGCGCCAGGTCGGCCGGCGTCCACCAGTCGCGCAGCTTGCCCTGGGCGTCGAACTGCGCGCCCTGGTCGTCGAAGCTGTGGCTGATCTCGTGGCCGATGGTGGCGCCGATGCCGCCATAGTTGGCCGCATCGGACGCTTGCGGGTCGAAGAATGGCGGCTGCAGGATGGCGGCCGGAAAGTTCAGTGCATTTTGCAGCGGCAAGTTGACGGCATTGACCAGCTGCGCCGGCATGGCCCAGGCCTTGCGGTCGGGCGACTGGCCCAGCTTGGCCAGCTCCTGCCGGTAATGAAACTGTTCCGCCCGCTGCACATTGCCCAGCGCATCGCCGCGCACCACGCGCAAGCCCGCATAGTTTTCCCACCGTTCCGGGTAGCCCACGCCCACGTACAGGGTCTTGAGTTTTTCCTGCGCCTGCGCCTTGGTGGCCGGCGCCATCCAGTCCAGCTTGTCGATGCGGCGCGAGAAGGCGGCGACGATATTCGTCACCATGTCTTGCACGCGGGCTTTCGATTCAGGCGGGAAATAGCGTTCCACGTACAGCTTGCCGACGGCGTCGCTCAGGGCCGCATTCGTCGCGGCCAGCGCCCGCTTGCTGCGCAGCGACTGCTGCGGCGTGCCGCTCAGGACGCTGCCATAGAAGGCGAAGCGCTGGTCGGCGGCCGCCTTCGGCAAGATGGTGCTGAAATGGTTGATCGCGTGGAAGGCCAGGAAATCCTTCCAGGTGGCCAGCGGCACGCTCGCCACCAGCGCGGCGCTGCCCGTCATGGCCGTCGGATGCCAGACGATGAAATCCGTCTGCTGGCCCAGCCCTGCCGCCTGGAAAAAGGCTTTCCAGTCGAGGCCCGGCGCCTTGCTGGCGAAGTCGGCGGCGCGCCACGCATTATTGCCCTTGGCGACATCGGCCGAATCCTCGCGGCTGGCGTGACTTGCGGCAATTTGCTGTTCCAGCGCAAACACGCGCGCGGCGCGGGCCGGCGCATCGCGGTAGCCGGCCTGCTGGAGCATGGCGGCGATATGCGCCTGGTAGCCCGCGCGCAAGCCCTGCATGCGCGCGCTGTCGCTCTGGTAGAACGCGCGGTCGGGCAAGCCCAGTCCGCCCTGCAGCAGGTAGGCCACATTGCGCGTGGTGTCGTTCAAGTCTTGCGCCACCCACAGGCCGAACAGGTTTTCCGTATAAAAATTGGTGGAATTGAGCGGATCGACGTCGGCGCGCAGACTCTCGCCCAGCGCGCGGGCCAGCCCTGCCCGGTCGCGTATGCCATCGATCTTCTTGAGCAGCGGCTTGATCGGCGCCCAGCCTTTCGCTTCGATAGCCGCTTCATCCATCCAGGAGCGGTAGAAATCGCTGACCTGGCGCGCCGATGCATCGGCCTGCGGCGCCGCGGCCAGGCCTTCGACGAGGCCAATGATGCGCTCGTTGGTGGCGTTGGCGAGGATGGCGAACGAGCCCCAGCTGCTGCGGTCGGCGGGAATCTCCGTGCTGCGCAGCCAGTCGCCATTCACGTAATCGTAGAAATCGTCGCCGGGCAAGGCCTTCGCGGCAGCGGGGACGGCGGCGCTGGCGGCCCCTTGCTGGCCATGCGCCTGGACAGGCAAACCGGTCAGCAAGACGCCGGCCAGGATGAGGATAATGGCAGCCTGGACTGGCGTCCGGGACCAGGAAAAACGCAAACCGTGCATGGCGATCCTTTCGATGTAATAGCCAAAATCATACCCTGAAAACCCTGCCTTTTTAGGTGAAAAACCGTCCCCTAAATTTTTTGCATGCGGACAAAAAAATCGGCATATAGTTGCACGACTGCACGCCGTACCGCGCGAACGCCAAGGAGATTGCCATGCAACTGGAAGCGCTGTTCCAGCATCCCCACGCCCTGCCTGCCGCCCCGAAGATCGTCGATGAACTGGTGCGCAGTTTCGACAATCCTGCCATCGCCACCGAAGACATCGCGCGCCAGCTGGGAGCGGACCCGGCCTTGAGCGCCAAGCTGCTGCGGCTGGCCAACTCGGCCTATTACCACGTCTCGCGCAGCATCGGCACGGTGGAAGACGCCGTGCTGATGCTCGGTTTTGTTACCGTGCGCACTCTCGTCATCAGTTCCGGCCTCGTCAGCGGTTTCAAGGCCGTGCCGGGCCTGAATTTACCGCAATTCTGGCGCTACAGCCTGCACAGCGCCGTGTCGGCCCGCTGGATCGCGAGGCAGACGGGCGACAACCAGGACCTGGCCTTCACCATCGGCATGATGCATGCGATCGGGCAACTGGTGATCCACGCCGCCATGCCCGAGCAAGCCATGCAGCTCGACAAGATTGCCCCGCCGCTCGATGCGCGCCGGCTCGACGCGGAACGGGTATCGCTGGGCTACGATTATGCGCAGGTGGGCGCCGAACTGGCGCGCCGCTGGAAGTTTCCGCCCGCCTTTGCCGAGGCCATCGCCGCCTTTCCCGCTCCGCTGGCCAAGGCACCGTTGAACCGCCTGGCCGCCATCATCCACCTGGCCGCCTGGCGCGCGCGCATCGAGGAAAATGCCTTGAGCAATGAAGAAATCATCGCCTGCTATCCCAACGAGGTGGCCGAAGCGCTCGGTTTGCCACCGTCCGTGCTGGTCGACAGGATGCCGCCGCCGGCCGAACTGAGCGCAGGACTGGAAGAACTCGTCAAATAAATCCACCGCTGCCGGCATCGCCACCCCGGCATCCATGGGGGTTTGCGGACGATGCCGGCGGCCAGCCAGAAAACATCCAAATTATTTTCACTTTTTTTTCAAAAACACCCTCAAGTTCCCGTTGGACCCGCCGTTAATCTAGACAAGCGGTAATCCATTCACTAGTTACGGGTGTGCTCATGACCTCCAACGACGTTCTCTCGATGTATGAAAATATTGCAGGAATGACCAATAAAATGGTCGTGGCCGCACGTTCGAGCGACTGGAATGACTTGGATGCCCTGGAAAACCAGTGCGCCAGCGCCGCCAGCGCAACCATGGCGGGCAAGGTACCTGCCCTGGCCGGCGCCTCGCGCCTGCGCAAGATCGACTTGCTCAAGCAAATCCTGGCCAATGACCGCGAAATCCGCGCCATCACGGAACCGTGGATGACGCAGCTGTCGAACGCCATGCCAGGTTCGCGCGCCCGCATGTAAGCCAAGAGGCAGGCAAGTCGCCGCGCCAGAAACGACAAAAGCACCCGAGGGTGCTTTTTTTACGTCTGCCGCCTTGCCAGGGAGCGCCATCTGCGGCGCTCAAAAAGCAAGGTGGGGAATGTGGAAGGCGAGCCCCAGGTATCTCCTGGCGTCGCCTCGCTGCCGGTTGCATCCGGCGTTCGCGAGCACATCGTCGGCATCGCAAACCGCTTCCAGACCCAGGCGTTTATGCAACGCTACACCTGGTTTGCCGCGCCACACTATCGTTGGTGACTGCGCCAGGCTGGGGCTGTTTTGTCGTAGAGCAAGTCCACTGAATTAATCATATCACCATCTTTAAAAAATAGGCAACACGATAGACGTACATTTTCTGTCTTTTTTGAATATCTTTTTTTATATCAATTTTTAGCACGGCCCCGCACACAATTTAACGCGAGAACGGCTCCGCTTCCGGCTCGGCCGCCCCTTCCTCCACCGCCTCCGTCAACACGGGCACCTCCTTCTTCCTGCGGCCGAACGGCTTGCGCAGCAAGACCCAGTATTTCGACGGCGCGCCCGGTTCCACCGCTTGCCTGCGCTTGCGCACGGCATACACGATGAGCGCCGTCAGCAGCAGGAAGAGCACAGTGCCGATACCGAGCCACAGCAAGCCGTTGCCGCCCGATTTCTTTTCCTTGTCGGCCGCAGGCGCCGCGTGCAGGGGTTTGGGCTTGGCATGGGGCGCTTCCGCCACGGCTGGCGCGGCAGCGGGCGGCACGGCGGCCGTGGCGGCGGCAGGCAGGGCCAGCGCCTTTTGCAAGACGCCGATCTTGCCTTCCAGCTCGCCGAGCTTTTCATTCAAGGCCGTATTTTTCTCGTCCAGCGCCATGCACGCTGCCGCCTGCCCCGCATCCGCCTGCGGCGCGCAGGCGGCCACGGGCGCCGTGGCGCGGCGCAATGGCGGCGGGCGCAG
>NZ_JBWBYV010000083.1:0-58575 GCF_056174685.1 Janthinobacterium sp. BHSEK | reverse complement strand
GGCCTGCTTCGCCGAAGCCGTCGGCTCAAAGATTTGATTGTGCTTGCTCATAAATCGCAACTCCCTGTTTTGCGTTCCGGTTGCCAACTTGTCCGCCCGGACTGCCTTCTGTTGGTCGCGACAGTCAAGTCGAAAGACCGCTTCGGGGCGTAAGCGGACTCACGCGCCCGAAAATGAGACAGGCACCCGGACTGGCGCAGAGCCGGGTGCCCCCCTCCTTCCGCCCTGCCCGCCCGAGCAACTTGACGACCCTCGCCACAGGCGCAGCACGTCAACGCTCGCGTACCGGACGGTTGCGCCGCAAAAAAAACCCGGCGTACCGGGGCAGTCACAAAGTTTAGGCGCGGGCGCTGCGGCCCGGCAGCGCCAGGCGCCGGCTGGCGGCACCTGAAGCCGGGGCCGGCAAGCCGCCCGCCACCTTCAATGATTTTTCCTTGGCATCGCCGCGCAGGCGGAATACGGCCACCACGTCGACCAGTTCCACGGCGCGGTCTTGCAGCGAGGATGCCGCTGCGGCGGCCTCTTCCACCAGGGCCGCGTTTTGCTGGGTGACCTGGTCCATTTGCGAAATGGCCTGGTTCACTTGCTCGATGCCGGCGCTTTGCTCGTGGCTGGCGTTGGCGATGTCGCCCATGATGTCCGTCACGCGACGGATGCTGGCGACGATTTCTTCCATCGTCGCGCCCGCCTGGTCGACCAGCGCGCTGCCCGTGTTGACTTTATCCACCGAATCCTCGATCAAGCCCTTGATTTCCTTGGCAGCCGCTGCCGAACGCTGCGCCAGGTTGCGCACTTCCGTTGCCACCACGGCGAAGCCGCGGCCCTGCTCGCCCGCGCGGGCCGCTTCGACGGCTGCATTCAGCGCCAAAATGTTGGTTTGGAAGGCAATGCCGTCGATCACGCCGATAATGTCGGCGATCTTCTTCGCCGATTCGTTGATCGAGCCCATCGTGCCAACCACTTGCGCCACCACGGCGCCGCCCTTGCGGGCCACGTCCGAGGCGGACACGGCCAGGGTATTCGCCTGGCGCGCATTGTCCGTATTCTGGCGCACGGCCGAGGTCAGCTCTTCCAGGCTGGAGGCCGTTTCTTCCAAGGAAGACGCTTGCTGCTCCGTGCGCACGGACAGGTCCGCGTTGCCGGCGGAAATCTGCGCGGCGGCCACGCTGACCGTATCAGCCGAGGCGCGCACGGTGGCGATCACGCCGACGATACGCTCCAGAAACTTGTTGAAGGCGGTGGCCGTGCGGCCTACTTCATCCATGCGCTCGACGGGCATGGCGGCGGACAGGTCCAGCGAGGCGCTGACCCTCTCCAGCGTATGTTCGATATTGCCCAGGCCGCCGCTGATGGTGCGGTAGATATGCCAGGCCAGCGCGCCCGTCAGCAGCACGGCCACGCCCAGCACGGCCAGCATGGTGTTGAACGCCGTGTCGTAGGCGGCCAGGCTTTCCGCTTTTACATCATCGACCAGCTTGTTGTTGTAGGCGATATGGTCATCCATGCTCTTTTTCGCCGCGGCGGCCGTGATGGCCAGCGGCGTACCGGCCAGCAAGGTGGCGCGCACGCCATCCATGTCGCCCGCGTAGGCGGCGGCAAAGAATGGCACCAGCGCCCGGCGGTAGGCTTCCATGGCGGCCTGGTCGGCGTCGAGCATCTTGCTGTCCGTCGCATCGTACAGGCGCTCGGCGCGGTAGGTGGCGATCACCTTGTCGAAATTCGTGTTGGCGTCGGCCACGGCCTTGTCCAGTGCCGTCTTGTCGGCCAGATTCGAGAACACGGACAGGCGGTAGCCGGCCAGGCGCGAATCGGCCAGGAAACCCTTGGCCGCATTCAAGCCCTGGATGCTGGGAATGATGCGGTTTTGCACGGTGTCGAAACGCTCCTGGGCGCGCTGCAGCTGGATGGCGCCGCCGGCGCCCAGCAATAGCAGGGCCAGCAAGGCGATGGTGAGGGTCAGGATTAATTGCTTGGTGATATTCATGGTGTTTCACAGTAAAAAGGGTGGCCTGGCAAGGCCAGGCGGGATGAGTAGCTGCCGATCAGGTGGCCGGGACCGGTTGCAGGCGGCGCGGGCTTAGGCCGCCAGCGGGGCAGCATCAGGCGTGCGGCGCAGCAAGTCGCCATGCTGGCGGCAAAACGCCAGGCCCGCCTTGTGGCCCACGTCGAACAGCAGCTGCATGTTCGAGCTGGACCAGTCCAGGGTGTCGGGCCAGTGCTGTTCCGGAATGCCGCCCATCAAGTCGAGTTTCAACAGACGCCGCTTGGGCTGGCCCGTACTTCTGTCCGTGTTGTGCTCGAGTTCAAACAGGCGCAGTTCGCTCTTGGAAATCTTCACCAGCGGCGTGATGATGGAGCGTACCCAGGCGTCGTACAGGTTGCGCGGCTTGCGCAGCAGGCGCTCGTCGCCGAGGATGTCGAGGATGACCAGGGTGTCGGCGTCATGGTGCTCGCCCTTGCCTTCGATAAAGGGGTCGAAATTGAGCGTGTCGAGCGCCGCGCCCTCGATGTAGTCGTCGCCGGCGATGGTCGTCGGTGCATACAGGAAAGGAAACGACAGCGCGGCGCGCACGTGGATGGCTTCGATCTCGTGCTTGCCCCAGATTTGCATGCGGTGCTCGCTGAGGTTGTAGGCATTGATGTAGAAATCGGGACGCATGCGCGCCACGCCCGAGAAATCGACGGCTTTTTCCAGGAAGGGCAAATGCGCGCACAGCCCCAGGCTTTTCGCCGACAGGTCCGATGGCGACAGCGATGACACCATCAGCTTGCCCCAGTCCGACCAGGCCGAGGGAATGCCCGCAAACGTTTGCTGGAAGGCCTGAAAAAAAGGATTGTTGGCCGGCGGCTGGAAGGCGTCGCGGAAGGTGCTCGCGTGCATGCCCGGCTTCTGGAACACCTTGTAGTTGATCGGGATCATCTTGTAGATGCTGTCGGCCACGCCCGTGTCGGCCCAGCTTTGCAAGGCCTGGCGCGGCGTGGCTTCATGCGGCGTCGTGTAAAGCAAACCCATCAGCACACCGGCGCCGGAGGCGGAAATGACGTCGAACTCGATGCCCTCGTCGAGGAAAGCGGCCAGGGCACCGGCGATCAGGGTGGAATTTGGTGCGCCGCCACCCAGCAGCAAACCCGTTTTGCGTGCCGGTTTCGCGGTCGCGGCTGGCGCCGGATTCGGCGGCGTCGTCATCACTGTCTTCATGCACACTCCCTGAACGGAACGGGGTTACCATCCCTTAATTGTTGGTTACTACACGCTTATGGCGCCTAATCCTGCACATGTCCCGGCAACGGCCGAAGCGATGCAATGTTGCAGAAACAGATATGAAATTAACATAAATAAATTCCTTATGGCAATTTCCATAACGAATAACCGGTATTCAGGAAGGGTATAAGCTGATGCTGTGCGGCATAGACTGATGCAGCGCAGCAAATATAAATCCAGCAGCACTAGGATTAATCTCTTTGGGGTAGGAATATTCCGCAACCAGCCGCCAGCGCGGCAGCCAGCGGTATCAAGGGAAGGACGCAGGGTCCGGAGGGGATGAGGAAAAATGCAGGTGGGTACACAAATGGTCAACAAAGACGCGAATCTTGGGCGACAGGTGGCGGCTTGACGGCCACAGTACCCAGAACTTGCTCGAGTAGAGCAAGCAGTCGGCCAGCACGGCTTGCAGTTCGCCGCGCGCGATGGCGTCGCGCACGATAAAGTCCGGTAAATAAGCGAGGCCCACGCCCTGCGTGGCGGCACCGATCAGCGCTTCGATATTGTTGCAAGTCAAGGCGGTCGGCAAGCGCAACTCGCCGCCGCTGTCGCCCCCGGCGCGCTGCAGCGCCCATTCCTGCAACTTGCCCGTGGTGGGGAATTTATAGCGCACGCAGGCGTGCCCTTCCAGCGCACGCGGCGTGGCCGGCACGCCGTGGCGGGCAAAATACGCTGGAGAACCGACGATGGCAAAGGCAAACGGCCCCAGTTCGCGCGCCATCAGCCGCGAATCCGTGAGCGTTCCGCTGCGCACGGCCACGTCGACGCCCTCGGCCACCACGTCGACCAGGCGGTCGTTGAAATCGAGGTCGAGCTCGATCTCCGGGTACTGGCGCGTAAAATCCGCCAGCAGGGGCAGGATGATGCGGTAGCCGATCACGGGCAAGCTGACGCGCAGCTTGCCGCGCGGCGCCTCGGCCAGGTGCGACAGTTCCGCCTCGGCATCGCCCAGGTCGGCCAGGATGCGCTGGCAGCGCTCGTAAAACAGCGCGCCCTCGTTGCTCAGGCTGATGCGCCGCGTGCTGCGGTTGAGCAGGCGCACGCCCAGCTTTTCTTCCAGCCGCGCCACGCTCTTGCCCACGGCCGAGGCCGACACGCCGAGCAGCCGCCCGGCCGCCACATAACTGCGCGTTTCCGCCGCGCGCACGAAGGCGGCAATGCCATTCAGATTATCCATGTCTTCACGATTAAGGAATATTTGTCCGCTATGAGTGGATTTTCAGCCACTTTTTCATGGATTGCATCCATATTATCATCAGATTCCCTCTTTCTGGAATCATTCCCATGGATACGAATCTTCCCGCGCATGCCCCGGACCAAGCGACTCTACGGCGTATGCTGGTCCTGGCCGCCGTCTGCCTGGCCGCGCTATGCATGCCGCTCAGTTTCACGGGGCCGGCCATCGCCATTCCCGCCATCGCCGCCGACCTGCACGGCTCGCCGCTGGCGCTGGCCTGGATCACGAATGCCTTCATGCTCAGCTTTGGCGGCTGTCTGATGGTGGCCGGCGCGCTGGCCGACCGCTATGGCCGCAAGCGCGTGTTCTTGCTGGGCATGGGCGTGTTTTCCGCCGCCGCGCTGGCCCTGGCGGCCGCGCCCGGCATCCTGTGGCTCGACGTGCTGCGCGCCGTCCAGGGCCTGGGCTGCGCCATGGCCCTGTCGAGCGGACTGGCGGCCCTGGCGCAGGAATTCGACGGCACGGCCCGCGCGCGCGCCTTCAGCCTGATCGGCACGGCCTTCGGCGTGGGCCTGGCCTTCGGCCCCTTCCTGGCCGGCACCTTGATCACGCATACGGGCTGGCGCGCCATCTTTGTCTCCACGGCCGTGGCCGGCCTGGCCGCCCTGCTGGCCGCCGCGCGCGCCATGCGCGAATCGCGCGACCCGCAGGCGCAAGGCGTCGATTGGCCCGGCGCCCTGACGTTTACGGGCGCGCTGTCCCTGTTTACCTATGGCTTGCTGCAGGCGCCGCACAAAGGCTGGGGCAGCGCCGCCAGCCTGGGGCTGTTTGGCGGCGCGGCCTTGCTGCTGGCCGCGTTCATCCGCGTGGAGCGGCGCGCGGCGCGGCCCATGCTGGACTTGACCCTGTTCCGCCTGCCAGCCTTTGCCGGCGTTCAATTGCTGGCGGCCGCGCCCGCGTTTTCCTTCGTCGTGCTGCTGGTGCTGCTGCCGGCCCGCTTCATCGGCATCGAAGGCTACAGCGCGCTGGAAGCGGGACGCATGATGATCGCCCTGTCCGCGCCCATGCTGGTGCTGCCGGTCCTGGCCGGCCTGGCGGCGCAGCGCCTTGCCGCCGCGCACATCTGCGCCAGCGGCCTGCTGCTGGCGGCGGGCGGCTTGCTGTGGCTCTCCACCTGCGCGCCAGGGCAAGCGCCCGCTACCGTGATCGGGCCGCTGCTGTTGATCGGCTGCGGCATCAGCCTGCCGTGGGGCTTGATGGATGGCCTGGCCATCAGCGTCGTGCCCGTCGAACGGGCCGGCATGGCGGCCGGCATCTTCAATACGACGAGGGTGGCGGGCGAAGGCCTGGCGCTGGCCATCGTCAGCGCGCTGCTGGGCACGTTTACTGTCGCAGCGCTGGGCGGCGCCGGCATTGCCGGCATCGGCGCGGAGCAGGCGGCGCGCGCGGGCCCGTTCCTGGCCCTCGGCGAGCTGCGCCATGCAGCGACCCTGTTGCCGCAAACCGGCGCCGCCGAACTGGCGCAAGCGTACGGCACGGCCTTCCGCCACTTGCTGTATGTGCTGGCCAGCATCACGATGGCGTCGGCCTTGCTGATCCTGGTCTTTTTGCGCCATCCGGCCCCTGCGGCAACGGACACGACCGCCCTGCCCGCCTGCGACGCTCCCTCCTGATTCCCTCTTGCCGTACCCGGCGGCGCCCATGTGCCGCCGCCCTCCCTGATGTTTCTCCGCAACACCTCAAAAGTTTCAAGGATTAAAACTAGTTTACCGATCAAAGCGCTTTGAACTATACTCAAAGCGCTTTGAAACATAACTAAAGCGCTTTGGCTGCGCAAAGTGATGCGCGCCGATCCCACACCTATAAAAACACTGGAGACGCAATGAACCAACATTTCTTGAAAACTTTGCCTGCCGCCGTGGCGTTGGCCTTGAGCGCTTCGGCCGCCCAGGCCGCCCTGCCGATCGATTTCGGCGGCTACATCCGTTCGGGCTTCGGCACCAGCAGCGAAGGCGGCAAGGAAGCGTGTTTCGGCCTGGCCGGCGCCTCGTCCAAGTATCGCTTGGGCAATGAGTGCGAAACCTACGGCGAGCTGAAATTCGGCGGCGAAGCCTTCAAGGCAGCCAACGGCACCACCTTCCGCATCAATACCCTGGTGGCGTTCTCCGTCAACCAGAACCAGGACTGGGAACAATCGGACCCGTCGTGGCGCGAAATGAACGTGGTGGCCGACAAGATCGGTTCGGGCGCCTTCGCCGACGCGCGCGCCTGGGTCGGCAAGCGCTATTACGACCGCCAGGACGTGCACATCACCGATTACTACTTCTGGAATAACAGCGGCCCCGGCGCCGGCCTGGAAAACATCGACCTGGGCGCCGCCAAGCTGGCCTACGCCATCGTGCGCACGGCAGACGACAAGGACAGCAATCGCATGGGCCTGTCCCACGACCTGCGCTTCTCCGGCATCAAGGTCAACCCGGACGGCGAACTGACCTTGGGCCTGCAATTCAACCAGAAACGCAACGCGCAAGGCGCGGCGCCCGTCGCCAGCGGCCACTTGCTGACCGTCATGCATACGCAAGGCAACCTGCTGGGCGGCTTCAACAAGGTGGCATTGCAGTACGGCAAAGGCAGCGCCGCCAACACGGGCGGCTTCAGCCTGGGCGCCGGCAAGGATGACAAGGTCGTGCGCCTGACGGAACAGATCATGATCCAGCCCAAAGGCGCCTGGTCGGGCATGGGCACTTTCGTCTACGAAGACAAGGAAACGGCGGGCGTGAGCAGCAAGTGGACGTCGATCGGCGCGCGTCCCGTCTACCACTTCACGGACAACTACAGCCTGGCCGTGGAACTGGGCCACGACATCGTCAAGCCGGAAGGCGGCGAGAGCCGCAACCTGACCAAGCTGACGTTCGCGCCGCAACTGTCGGCCGGCAACAGCTTCTGGTCACGCCCCGTGCTGCGCGCCTTCTACACCTACGCCAAATGGAACAAGGCAGCCCAGTCGGCCGCCGCGGCCGAATCGGCGCTGTCGTCGACGGGCGTGTTTGGTGGCAAGACCAACGGCAGCTCGGTCGGTTTCCAGGTCGAGTCCTGGTGGTAATCGCCGGCATCTAGAACGTTGGCACGCGTCCCCGGACGCTTGCCGGTGGCAGCAACACCGCCCGCTATCAAAGGGGTACGCATTACCCGGACCCACCATTTCGCCGCTGCACGCGATGGCCGGCAGCTTCAATGTAGTGATTCAGCAGTATCCTCTTTTAGCGCGGGCGCCCCTGGGTTTGCCCGCGTATTTTTTTGGGCACTGCCGCCGCTGGCCATACCCCTGATCATTCCGGCATTTATCAGATAAACTACCCGTCATCGCACCGCATCGCTCCCGACTCACCCTGGATAGACCCCGACTGCAGCATTCATGAACCTCAAAAATCTCGCCAAAACGCTAGGAATATCCGAAACCACCGTCAGCCGCGCCTTGAATGGCTATCCGGAAGTGAGCGAACGCACGCGCGAGCGGGTGCTGGCCGCCGCGCAGGCGGCCGGCTACCGCCCCAATCCCATGGCGCGCAGCCTGGCCGTGGGACGCACGAACATCGTCGGTATCATCTACCCGCTGATGCCGAACGACCTGGCCGACCCCATGTTCATCGACATCGTCGGCGGCATGTCCGAAGCGCTGGAAGCGCAGCAGATGGACATGATGATCGCGCCCGCCTCGGCCACCAATGAATTCCACACCTATGAACGCATGGTCAAGGGCCGCCGCATCGATGGCCTGATCGTCGGGCGCACGAAACCGTTCGACGAGCGCATCGCCTATCTGGCGCAGCAGGGCATGCCGTTCGTCGCGCATGGCCGCACGCAGCTGAACCAGCCGCACGCGTGGTTCGACTACGACAACGAGGCGGGCATGCGCCTGGCCGTCGAACGCCTGGCGCAGCTGGGCCACCAGCGCATCGGCCTGATCAGCGCCACGCCGGACCTGAACTTCGTGCGCCAGCGCGTCGAGAGTTTCCAGCACGCCATGCAGGCGGGCGGCCTCGCCGTCGATCCCGACAATCTGGTCGACAATGCGCACGACCGCCGCGCCGGCTACCAGGCCATGCAGCGCCTGCTGGCCCGCTCGCCCCGCCCCACCGCCGTCATCGTCGACAACCACATGTCGGGCGTGGGCGCCGTGCGCGCCCTGCTCGACGCGGGCATCGCCATCGGCAGCGAAATGTCGCTGATCGTCTGGGGCGTGATGGAAGATTCCCTGGCCGGCCACAACGTCACCACCGTCGTCCAGCCCGACCCGCGCGGCGCCGGCGCGAAGATGATCCACATGCTGCTGGCCCTGATGGACGGCACGCCCGTCACCGACCTGCAGGAACTGTGGCCGTGCGAACTGTTGCCAGGGGAGTCGGCGGGGCAGGTGCCGAACTAGGCGATTTCCGCCCATCCATGCCGCCGGCCGCCTGGCCGGCGGTGCCATCTTGTTGTCCTGAATCACCCTCATAAAAAAATCGTATGTCTGGCGCGTGTATCGCTTTACTTTTCAAAGCGCTTTGAACTATACTCATTTCATACCCAAAGCGCTTTGAATTTTAAAATAAGACGTTCGCCTACCAACCAGCAGCGCGCCCTGATAGCCACGGCTACAGGCAACTTTTAAGAAATCATTCATGCCGACCATCCAGAACAATCTCGCCCACCTGCCCGCCGACTGGTGGCGCAGCGCCGTCATCTACCAGGTCTATCCACGCAGCTTCCTCGACAGCAATGGCGACGGCATCGGCGATTTGCCCGGCATTACCTCCAAGCTCGATTACATCGCCGCCCTGGGCGCCGACATCGTGTGGATTTCGCCCTTCTTCACGTCGCCGATGAAAGACTTCGGTTACGACGTGGCCGACTTCTGCGACGTCGACCCCATGTTCGGCACCCTGGCCGATTTCGACCGCCTGGTGGCGCGCGCCCATGAGCTGGGCTTGAAAGTGATGATCGACCAGGTGCTGTCGCACTCGTCCGACGTCCACCCGTGGTTCGTGGAAAGCCGCTCCAGCCGCGACAATCCCAAGGCCGACTGGTATGTATGGGCCGACCAGAAACCGGACGGCACGCCGCCGAACAACTGGTTGTCCGTGTTCGGCGGTTCCGCCTGGCAATGGGAACCGCGCCGCGGCCAGTACTACCTGCACGATTTTCTCGTCAGCCAGCCCGACCTGAACTTCCACAACCCCGCCGTGCAGCAAGCGCAGCTGGACAACCTGCGTTTCTGGCTCGAGCGCGGCGTCGACGGTTTCCGCTTCGATTCCTGCAACTTCCCCTACCACGATCAGTTGCTGCGCGACAATCCGCCCGCCGCGCAACGCGACGCCAGCAGTGTGTCGGCCATCAATCCGTACGGCATGCAGGCGCACGTGTACGACAAGACGCAACCGGAAAACATCGCCTATCTGCAGCGCGTGCGCGCCGTGCTTGACGAATATCAAGCCATTTCCATCGGCGAAGTGGGCGACGACAATGCGCTGGCCACCATGGCCGCCTACACGGGCGCCGACAAGCTGCACATGGCTTACAGTTTCAACCTGCTGACGGCCGAGTTTTCCGCCGCGCATATCCGCAAGCAGGTGGAAGAATTCGAGGCGCAAGTGGCCGACGGCTGGGCATCCTGGTCCGTGGGCAACCACGACAGCGTGCGCGTGATGACGCGCTGGGGCGGCCAGAACCCGTCGCCGTCGCTGGCCAAGGTGGTGCTGGCCGTGCAGGCGGCCTTGAAAGGCACGCCGTGCCTGTACCAGGGCGACGAGCTGGCCCTGACGGAAGCGGACATTCCTTTCGAGGCGCTGCAAGACCCGTACGGCATCCCGTTCTGGCCCCAGTTCAAGGGCCGCGACGGCTGCCGCACGCCGATGCCATGGGTGGCCGATGCGCCGCATGGCGGCTTCAGTAATGCCAAACCTTGGCTGCCCGTGCCGCCCGAACACCTGGCGCGCGCGGTGGATGTCGAAGAAAACGATTCTGCTTCACCATTGCAGTTTGCGCAAAATATCCTCGCCTGGCGCCGCACCTTGCCGCAATTGCTGCGCGGCGATATCGTCTTCTTCGATGCGCCGGAACCCGTGCTGGCCCTGCGCCGCGACTTGCCGGGACAGCCGTCCGTGCTGGCGGCCTTCAACCTGGGCACACAAGCGGTCACCTTCGCCTGGCCCGATGCGGCGCCAGCGGCCGACCTGACCGGTCACGGCTTGCCAGGCAGTAAAGATGGCCAACAGATCAGCCTGCCCCCGCATGGCGGCTGGTTCGGCACCCTGGCGTAAATCGCAGGCATTGGCGGCCATGCCGCCAATTACAATAACGAGCCCCGCGCATCAGCAGGGACGGATAGACACAGTGAGGACGACATGGCAGGACTGAAATTAGCAGGGCTGAAGAAGGCATATGGCGACGTGCAAACCCTGCATGGCATCGACCTGGAGATCGCCGATGGCGAATTCATGGTCTTCGTGGGCCCGTCGGGTTGCGGCAAATCCACCTTGCTGCGCAGCATCTGCGGCCTGGAAGAAATCAGCGGCGGCGACTTATTCATCGGCAAGACGCGCATGAACGACGTGCCGCCCGCCAAGCGCGGCATCGCCATGGTATTCCAGAGCTACGCTCTGTACCCGCACATGAGCGTGGCACAGAACATGGCCTTCGGCTTGAAACTGGCCGGCATGAGCAAGGTCCAGATTGCCGACGCCGTGCAGCGCGCCGCGCAGATCCTGCGCATCGAACCTTTGCTGGAACGCAAACCGAAAGACTTGTCGGGCGGCCAGCGCCAGCGCGTGGCCATCGGCCGCGCCATCGTGCGCAAGCCCGACGTCTTCCTGTTCGACGAGCCGCTGTCGAACCTGGATGCCTCCTTGCGCGTGCAGATGCGCATCGAACTGGCGAATCTGCACCGTGAATTGCGCTCGACCATGATCTACGTCACGCATGACCAGGTCGAAGCGATGACCCTGGCCGACCGCATCGTCGTGCTCAACGCGGGACGCATCGAGCAGGTGGGCGCGCCGCTGGAGTTGTACCACCATCCCGCCAACCTGTTCGTGGCCGGCTTCCTCGGTTCGCCCCGCATGAACTTCCTTAAAGGCAAGATCCACAGCTATGTCGACGGCGTGGCCACCGTCGCCACGAATGCGGGCGGCATGCTGCAGGCGGCGTTGACGCAGCCGCTGGCCAGCGGTATGCCCGTCACCGTCGGCGCGCGCCCCGAGCACGTGCAGGCGTGCGCACCCGGCGCCGCTGCCGCCATCACGGCCACCGTGCAGGCGGTGGAAAAGCTGGGCGACATCAGCTATCTGTATGTGCAGGTACCCGGCGGCGACGAGCCGCTGGTGGTGCGCGCCGATGCGGATACGGACTGGGCGATTGGCCAGTCCGTATCTCTGCAGGTGGCGCCCGCCCGTGTCCACGTGTTCGACGAACACGGCCAGACCCGCACCTGATCTATCCGCTTTAGGGGCCAGGCGCTACAGGCGCCGCCTGGCCTGGTTGCATCGTTTCAGCCTTGATACTCAACATAAACTTAGCATAAAAAAAGATACTGGAGATTGACATGTCCTTCACGCACCCGAAACGCAGCTTCATCAAAACCACCCTGATCGCCGCCGCCCTGGCCGGCATCGGCAACCTGGCCGCCGTCAGCATGGCAAACGCGGCCGAAGCAGGCACCCTGTTGATCTGGATCAATGGCGACAAAGGCTACAAGGGCCTGGCCAAGGTCGGTGAGGAATTCACCAAGAAGACGGGCATCAAGGTCGTCGTCGAGCATCCGGAAGATGCGCCGAACAAATTCCAGCAAGCGGCCGCCGCCGGCAAGGGCCCGGACATCTGGATCTGGCCGCATGACCGCATCGGCACCTGGATCGACGCGGGCTTGCTGCAACCAGTGACGCCAAGTAAGGAAGCGCGCGCCGCCATCCTGCCGCTGGCCTGGAACGCCTTCACCGTGGGCGGCAAGACCTGGGGCTACCCGATCTCGATCGAAGCCGTCGCCCTCGTCTACAACAAGGATCTGGTGCCGACCCCGCCAAAGACCTTCGAGGAAATCGCCGCGCTGGACAAGAAACTCTCCGCGCAAGGCAAGAAAGCCATCCTGTGGGATTACACGAATACCTATTTCACGTGGCCTTTGCTGGGCGCGGGCGGCGGCTTCCCGTTTGAAGTCAAGTCCGACGGCCGCTACGATGCAGCCAAGACGGGCGTGAACAATGCCGGTTCGCAAGCCGGCGTGAACGCGTTGATGACCCTGATCAACAGCGGCGCGATGCCGAAGGGCGCCGGCTACGCGGAAATGGAAGCGGGTTTCAACCAGGGCAAGATCGCCATGATGATCAACGGTCCATGGTCGTGGGACAATGCGCGCAAATCGAAGATCAATTACGGCGTGGCAACGATTCCTACCGTGGCAGGCAAGACGGCCACCCCATTCGTGGGCGTGCTGGGCGCGATGATTTCGAAAGCCAGCCCGAACAAGGATCTGGCGACGGAATTCCTGGAAAACCAGATGCTGCAACTCAATGGCCTGAAAACCATCAATGCCGACGTCCCGCTGGGCACGCCGGCGAACAAGGTGCTGTTCGCGGAATTGAAAGCCAATCCGAACATCCAGGCGACGATGGAAAGCGCGCAAGCGGGCCGCCCGATGCCGAACAACCCGGAAATGGGCCGCTTCTGGTCGTCGATGCAATCGGCGCTGGAAAACATCACCCAAGGCCGTCAGAGCACCAAGGATGGCCTGGATGCGGCGGCGAAGCGGATTACGACCGCCAATTAAGCCATATTTTGATTGAGCGTAGGTCGGATTAGCGTGTAGCGCGTAATCCGACATGTGCCGCCAACAATGTTGTCGGATTACGGCCCTTTGGGCCTAATCCGACCTACGTATCACTACAGGTATCCCATCGTGCGCAAGTTTATCGGCCCTACGGTATTGACCATCAGCATGGCGCTGGGTCTGTATCTGCTCTTCATGTTGTACATTTCCGGCCAGACCATGCTGGCCGCCGTTTTCCTCGGCTTGCTGACCCTGACGACGTTTGTCTTCACGTCGCCGCGCGCCTATGCCTACCGTTATCTGTTTCCCGGCATCACGGCGGTGATCGTCTTCGTGCTGTTGCCGATGGTGTACACGGTGTCGATCGGCTTTACCAATTTCAGCTCGCGCAACCTGCTCACCTACGACAGGGCCACGCAATACCTGCTCGACGAGACGCAGCGCGTGGAAAGCGCCGGCTATGCCATGACTGTGCATGCCGACAACAAGGAATACCGCTTGCGCCTGGAAAGCCCGGACACGGGCGAAGTGCTCTTGACGCCGCCGCTGGCCCTGAAGCGCGCCGTCCCGCTGAAGGTGGACGTGGCGCCGGCTGACCCCGTGCAGGCGCCCGTGCTAACCCCTGCCCTGCCCATCAAGGACATCATCGCCCTGCAAAAGGATCTGAAGCTGCTCACTCTCGTGCTTCCGAACAGGATCGAGCTGCGCATGGTGGGCTTGCGCGAATTCGGTCCCGTCGCGCATGTCTACAAGCAATTGCCGGACAAGACCCTCAAAAAAGTCGCCACGGGCGAACTCGTGACGCCGAACTTCAAGACGGGCTTTTATGAAATGCCGGACGGCACCAAGCTGGAACCGGGCTTCAAGGTCAACGTGGGCTTTGCCAACTTCGTGAAAATCTTCTCGGACGAAGCGTTCCGCGGCCCCTTCCTTCGCATTTTCGTCTGGACCATCGTTTTCGCGCTGATCAGCGTGGCCACCACGACGGGCCTGGGCATGGTGCTGGCCGTGCTCTTGAACTGGGATGCGCTGCGCTTCCGCGGCCTGTACCGCACCCTGCTGTTCCTGCCGTACGCCGTGCCCGGTTTCATTTCCATCCTGGTCTTCAAGGGGCTGTTCAATAACAACTTCGGCGAAATCAACCTGGTGCTCGACGCCCTGTTCGGCATCAAGCCCGCCTGGTTCTCGGACACCACCCTGGCCAAGGCGATGATCCTGATCGTCAACACCTGGCTCGGCTATCCCTACATGATGGTCGTGTGCATGGGCTTGATCAAGGCGATCCCGTCGGACCTGTACGAAGCGTCGGCCCTGGCTGGCGCGGGACCGCTGACGAATTTCTTCAAGATCACCTTGCCGCTGATCATCAAACCGCTGACGCCGCTGATGGTGGCCAGCCTGGGCTTCAATTTCAATAATTTTGTCTTGATCAGCTTGCTGACGGGCGGGCGTCCCGATTTCCTCGACACGACGTTACCGGCCGGCACGACGGACTTGCTCGTGTCCTACACCTACCGCATCGCGTTCGAGGATTCCGGCCAGAACTTTGGCCTGGCCGCTGCCATCTCGACCCTGATCTTCTTCCTCGTGGCCGCGATTTCGCTGGTCAACATGCGCCTGACGCGCATGAACAAAGCATAAAGGACAGCATATGGCTATCGTTGTCGACCGTTCCAACCGCTGGCGCATCCTGGCGGCCCACGTCGCCGTAATCGCGCTGATCGCGCTGGTGATGTTCCCCTTCCTGATGATCCTGTCGATTTCATTACGCCCAGGCAACTTCGCCTCGGGCAGTCTGATACCGCCCGAGATCAGCTTCGAGCACTGGCGATTGGCGCTGGGCATGTCTTACCAGGCGCCCAACGGCGCCCTCGTCGAGCCGGACTTCCCCGTGCTGCTGTGGCTGTGGAATTCCATCAAGGTGGCCAGCATGAGCGCCACCGTCACCGTGCTGCTGTCGACCACGTGCGCGTATGCGTTCGCGCGCATGCAATTCCGCTTCAAGTCGCAGACGCTGTCCGCGCTGATGCTGCTGCAGATGTTCCCCGCCGTGCTGGCCCTGGTGGCCATCTACGCCATCTTCGACGTGCTGGGCAGCTACGTGCCGTGGCTGGGCATCGACCACCACGGCAGCCTGGTGCTGGCCTACACGGGCGGCATCGCGCTGCATATCTGGACCATCAAGGGCTATTATCAAACCATTCCCGTCGAGATCGAGGAAGCGGCCAAGGTCGACGGCGCCACGCAGTGGCAGGCCTTCGTCTACGTGCTGCTGCCGATGACGGTGCCCATCCTGATGGTGGTGTTTTTGTTGTCCTTCATCGGCGCCATCATCGAATACCCGATCGCGTCCGTGCTGCTGCATGAACAGAACAACCTGACCCTGGCCGTCGGCTCGAAACTGTTCCTGTACGAGCAAAAATACCTGTGGGGCGACTTCGCCGCGGCGGCCATCCTGTCCGGCTTGCCCATCACGGCAGTGTTCCTGCTGGCGCAAAAATGGATGATCTCCGGCCTGACGGCCGGCGGCGTGAAGGGCTGACCATGCGACGCTCCCTGACTACGCTGGCCGCCCTGTTACTCAGCGCTTCGGCGCAGGCAGGCAGCTTCAGCTTCAGCTTCGCCGACAACCCCATCGTCTACTTTGCCGTGACGGACCGTTTCGCCAACGGCAATCCCGGCAACGACAATTCTTACGGCCGCGCCGCCGACCCGCAAGGCGGCGACGTGGGCAGCTTTCACGGCGGCGACATCGCCGGCATCACGCAGCAGCTGAAAGCCGGCTATTTCCGCGACCTGGGCGTCAACGCCCTGTGGATCACGGCGCCCTACGAACAGATCCACGGCTGGGTGGTGGGCGGCAAGCAGCAATTCCAGCACTACGCCTACCACGGCTACTGGGCGCTCGATTACACCACGATGGACGCCAACATGGGCACGCGCGACGAGCTGCGCGAGATGATCGCCACGGCGCATGCGCAAGGCATCCGCGTGCTGTTCGACGTGGTGCTGAACCATCCCGGCTATGCAGACTTGCGCACCCTGGCCGAATACAAGGTGCCCGTGCTGTGGCCCGGCCATGACAAGGCCGTGCTGCGCGACTATCACAGCTTCATCGACTACAACAACTTCGAATTCAAGCAGTGGTGGGGCCCGGACTGGGTGCGCGCCGGCTTGCCCGGCTATTCCGACGGCGGCAAGGACGACTACACGATGCAGCTGGCCTACCTGCCCGACTTCCGCACGGAGAGCGGCAAGGCCGTGGGCTTGCCGCCCATCCTGCAACGTAAAAGCGACACGCGCGCCGTGGCCCTGCCCGGCACCACGGTGCGCGGCTACCTGGTCCACTGGCTGGCGGACTGGGTACGCGAATTCGGCGTCGACGGTTTCAGGGCCGACACCGTCAAGCACGTGGAGCCGGCCAGCTGGCTGGCCCTGCGCGCGGCCGCCACGGAGGCATTACAAGACTGGAAGACGCGCCATCCGGAACAGAAGATCGACGACGCACCGTTCTGGATGACGGGCGAAGCGTGGGGCCATGGCCCCGAGCGCAGCAGCTGGTTTGATGCCGGCTTCGATTCGATGATCAATTTCGACTTTCAACACCGCGCCGGCGGCGACTGGAAAAGCATCGACGGCGTGTACCGCCAGTACGCGGGGCTGCTGGCCAAGCGCATTGGCAATGAGCCCCATTACGACATCCTGTCGTACATCTCCTCGCACGACACCAGCCTGTTCCCGCGCGAGCGATTGAAGCACGGCTTGTCCGCGCTGCTGCTGGCGCCGGGCGGCGTGCAGCTGTTCTATGGCGACGAAAGCGCCCGCCAGCCTGGCGCGGCGCCCATCGGCGACGAACAGCAGGCCACGCGGTCAAGCATGAACTGGGGCTCGCTCGATGCGGCGACGCTGGCGCATGCGCGCAAGCTGGGCCAGTTCCGTTTGCGCCACCCTGCCCTGGCGCGCGGCGCGCATCGCCTGATCGATGAAAAACCGTATGCGTTCGCCCGCGTGACGCAGGATGACGCCGTCATCGCCGCGCCCGAGGCCCAGGGCGCCATCTCGTTGAAAGTCCACGGTGTCTTCGCCGATGGCGCCCTGCTGCGCGACGCCTACACGCATCAAACATACTTGGTCAAAGATGGCGCCGTCGCGGTGAACGCGGCCGGCACCGTCCTGTTGGAAAAGGCGGCACCATGAGTACCTATGATATTTTAGTGGTCGGCGGCGCCGGCATCGACACCATCGTGCGCGTCCCCGACCTGCAATTGTCCGTGGCCGATTCGCTGCACGTGCCGCCCATCCGCGACTACGTGGCGCACACGGGCAATGGCGTGGCGCTCGGCTGCCACGCGCTGGGCCTGCGCTGCAAGTTCATCGACTTCATCGGCGACGATGCGCAAGGCGCGGCCATCCTGCAGCGCTATAAAGAAACCAAGCTCGATTTTTCACACATCGTCGAACCGTCGGGCACGCGGCGCAGCGTCAACCTGGTCGACCCGCAGGGGCGCCGGCTGTCGCTGTACGACGGCCGCCACCCGGAAGACGTGCGCATGCCCGCCGCTTTTTATCTTCCCTACCTGGGGCCGGCGCGCCACGCGCACTTTTCCATCATGGGCTGGGTGGCCGAACTGTTTGACGATGCGCTGACGTGCGGCACGACGGTATCGACCGACCTGCACGACTGGGATGGCGTCAACCCGCACCACAAGGTCTTCGCGCTGCGCGCCGACCTGGTCTTCCTCAGCACGGCCGCGCTGGGCGAACGTACGGAGTCCGTCATGCGCGCCATTATTTCGCAAGGCCGCGCGCAAGCCGTCATCGCCATGGCCGGCGCGCACGGCGCCTACCTGCTGGAACGGGGCAGCGCGTCCGTGCGACACACTCCGACGGCGGGCTTGAAGCTGCCCGTGGTGGACACGAACGGCGCCGGCGACTCGTTCGTGGCCGCCTTTTTACACGCCTGGCTGGCAGGACTGCCGCTGGAGGACGCCATGCGCCGCGGCGCCATCGGCGGAGCATTCGCCTGCGCACAGCATGGCACGCATGAACGGTTTATCGGCCAGACGGAGCTGCATGACTTATATCAAGACCGCACTAGCTTATGACTTAATATTCTATCAAGCGTAGCAAGCAGTTAACGGGGGCATGGCACAATGGCTGCGAATTTCAAACGCTTCACCACCGCAGACCAATCGAACCGGAGACCACATGAGAATCGAAACCCTGGCCGTGCACGCCGGCTACACCCCCGACCCGACCACCAAGGCCGCCGCCGTCCCCATCTACCAGACGGTGGCCTACGCCTTCGACAATGCCCAGCATGGCGCCGACCTGTTCGACCTCAAGGTCGCCGGGAATATCTACACGCGCATCATGAATCCCACGCAGGACGTGCTGGAAAAGCGGGTCGCGGCGCTGGAAGGCGGCGTGGCCGCGCTGGCCGTCGCGTCGGGCATGGCGGCGATTACCTACGCGATCCAGACCATCGCCGAAGCGGGCGACAATTTCATCTCCGCCAGCCAGCTGTATGGCGGCACCTACAACCTGTTTGCCCACACTCTGCCGCAGATCGGCATCGAAGTGCGCTTCGCCGATGCGCGTCAGCCCGAGAGCTTCGCCGCCCTGATCGATGCGCGCACCAAGGCCATCTTCTGCGAATCGATCGGCAACCCGCTGGGCAATGTGACGGACGTGGCGAAACTGGCCGAGATCGCGCATGCGCACGGCATCCCGCTGATCGTCGATAACACCGTGCCGAGCCCCTATCTGTTCCGTCCCATCGAGCATGGCGCCGACATCGTCGTCCATTCGCTGACCAAGTACCTGGGCGGCCACGGCACCACCGTGGGCGGCGCCATCGTCGACAGCGGCAAGTTCCCCTGGGCCGAGCACAAACAGCGCTTCAAGCGCCTGAACGAACCAGACGTGTCCTACCACGGCGTGGTCTACACGGAAGCATTCGGCCCCGCCGCCTTCATCGGCCGCGCGCGCGTCGTCCCGCTGCGCAACATGGGCGCGGCCATTTCGCCGCTCTCCGCCTTCCAGCTGATCCAGGGCATCGAAACCCTGGCCCTGCGCATGGACCGCATCTGCGACAATACGCTGGCCCTGGCCAAGCACCTGAAGCAGCATCCGAAAGTCGCGTGGGTCAATTACGCGGGCCTGGAAGACCACCCGGACCACGCGCTGGTGAAAAAATACATGCACGGCCGCGCCTCGGGCATCCTGTCCTTCGGCCTGAAACTGGCGGCAGGTGAAGACCCGCGTGCGGCCGGCGCCCGCGTGCTCGACGCCCTGCAGCTGTTCACGCGCCTGGTCAACATCGGCGACGCCAAGTCGCTGGCCACCCATCCGGCATCGACCACGCACCGCCAGCTCAATCCCGAGGAACTGGCCAAGGCAGGCGTGTCCGAAGACATGCTGCGCCTGTCCGTGGGCATCGAGCATATCGACGACTTGCGCGAAGACCTGGAACAGGCCTTGAACGCGGCCTGAGACACACGCCGCCTGGAGGGGACTTCATGCCATAACCGGCGCCATGTCCAGTCAGGTGGCCGCGCCAGCATCACCAACCTGCCCGGCGGGCGCTATAGCAATATCGTCGGATTACGCGGCATGCGCCGCTAATCCGACCTACGCTGCGGTATCCGCGTGCGCCGCCGTGGCAACAACGTAGGTCGCATTAGCGCAGCGTAATCCGACACCGCCGCGCATCCGTCATTAAGATCCCGCCAGCACTTTTTCCACATGCCTGATCCTGTCGTCCACCGAACCAGACACATTGATAAAGGCGATCCCCCGCCGCGCCAGTTCGGCCTGGTACCACGCATGCTGGCGCGCGCGAAAATCCTCGTCGCGGCGGGTGCCGTCCTGGATGAAGGGAAAGTCGGGGGCGCACAGCAGCACCAGGTCGTAGCGGTGTTCGGCCAGCCGGGCCAGTTCCTGCTCGGCCCTGCCGAACATCTCGACGCAGTAAAAATACGTGGTCATGGGCGACGTGTCGCAAAACAGCCAGCGCCGCGCAGCCAACAGCGCCTGCGCTTCGCGGCGCAGCTGTTCCCGGCCGATCTTCAGCAAATCATCATAGGCCAGCACGCCATCCTGGCTTTCCCATAGCTCTCGGCCGTATTCGGCCACCCAGCCGGTATCGAAATGCGCCGCCAGCGCTTGCGCCAGGGTCGTCTTGCCGCTCGATTCGCCGCCCAGCACGCACACGCGCGTGACGAAATCGGCGCGCACAATGGGCGACAGGAAGGCGCCGTGCGCCTGCGGGTCTTGCCGCACGACGGTGCCGGACACGGGTACCAGGCTCCTCGCCTGGTCCACGCTGACGTGCGCCACCGCGCCAGCTGCATAATGCCGTTCCAGCACCTGCGCGAAGCCGGGACCATACTCTTCGCTGGTGAAGACGGCATCGACGGGCAAGTCCAGCACCGTCCAGCACAGCCAGCCCATGAAATGGCGATGCAGTTCGCCATCGGCGTCGTTGTGCGGCAGCGCGCGCGCCGGCATGCCGCGCGCCGCGCACAGGGCGGCCAGGCGCGCATCGTCCAGCACGACGACGTGCGCCTGCGGGAATTGCGCGCGCAGCCACCGTTCCCGGCGCGCCGGTTCCAGGCCGGGAAACTCAGGCTTGGTGTAGCTGACCACCAGCAGCTCTTCGCAAGCGTCTTGCGCAAGGTTGATCAACAACTCGTGGCCCAGGTGCAGCGGACAGAATTTGCCGACCACGAGGCCGCGCTTATAAAGGTTCATGCTGCCGCTTCCTGCAAATCCGAGGTGTATTGAATGATCTTGTCTTCCGCCAGCAAGGTCTCGACCGTGATGGCGCCGAAAAAGGGCGCCAGCAAGGCGCGCGCCTGGCCGGCCTGCGGCATGGCGCCCGGCGCCAGGCGCAGCACGACGCTGCCATCGCCATGCTGGTGCACGCCGAACAGGGCGATGGCCAGCGGTTTCAAGGCGTGCGTGATGTCGATATTGTTGATCCATGCGCCGCTGACCGTCCTGTAGCGCAGGGGGCTGCGTCCTGCCAGGCCCACCAGCACGGGACCGTCGGGGCCATGCGCCAGCGAGGCGTAGTCGCCCGTGCGGTAGCGCACGAGGGGCAGGCAAAAATTGAAACCGCCCGTCACCGTGATCTCGCCACGGACTCCATCGGGCACGGGACGGCCATCCGCGTCGAGGATTTCCACGTACAGCCGGTGCTGCAGCAGCACGTGACCGCCCGCCCGCTCGTCGTACACGGCCACCGGCCCCACCTCGTTGAGCGAATAGATGTCGAGCACGGGGCAGCCGAACGCCGCTTCCAGGCGCGCGCGCATGCCGGGCAACAGCATCATCGAGACGGACAGCAGCGCGGCCGGCTTGTGCGTCATGGGCAAGGTCAGCAGCTCGGCGAACGAGATGGGGTCGCCCGCGATCAATTCAGGTGCCATGGCATCGAGGTAGCGCGCGCGGTCTTCAGGCTGGCGCCAGTCGTCCACGTGCAGGTTGATCTTCGCCAGGCCCGACTCACCCATCGTGGGCGTGACGGAGACATAGGTGAAGCAGCGGCGCTGGTGCCCCAGCAGCATCACACCCACCTGGCCCGCGCCATGGCGCAGGGTCACGCCGAAGCGATGCAGCGCGCGCTTGTGGAAGGCCAGGTAGCGCCCCGCCACCAGCGGGTGCGAGGCGATCAGCAAGGGGTGGCCCGTGGTGCCCGTCGTCTGGAAGTTGATCATGCGCGCCAGGTCCGCCTCGTCGGGCACGAAGGCGGCGATGTCGTGCGCCAGCTCGGCGCGGCTGATGGGTGCCACGTCCGCAAGGCGCGCGGGGGGCGAGCCGCAGGCGCGGTAATGCGGCACCGTGGCGTAGGCCGTCCTGAGAAAATCCGCCAGCCAGGGCGGCGGCGCAGCGGCGCTCCAGCCGATCGCCGCCTGCATGACTTCCTGCTCGTAGGCGCGCAGGGCGTCGACTTCCGCCGCCTGCAGCTTGTTGCCGCTGCGGTTGCGGTACCGGGGCGCGCAAGGATGGCTGCGCAGTTTGTCCAGCATGCGCGCGCCCGCCGGCGTCAGGGTGGGACAATAGTCGCGGTCCGATTCCCACGCGCCGCCGGGCAGGTTGACGTCAGGTTTGCCAGCGAGCGTCATTCGCGCGACCACTTGTCGGCCGATTCCTCGGCCGCCTTCTTCGCCAGCGCCTCGCGGATCTCTCTCGCGCGCTGCTCGGCCAGGCGGCTTGCTTCGAGCAGGCGGCGGCGCTCCGTGCCGCTGATGGCGGACAATCGGTCCGTGGCTTGCGCCACGCTTTCGTCGCGGGGCCGAAAGCCCAGGCGGGCCAGCACGATGCGCGCCAGTTCCTCGCGCCGCTCCGGGTCTTGCGTGAAATGGTGGGCCGGCGTACTGGCGGCCAGTTCGCGCGCCGCCTCGCCCAGCACCTGCAGCAGATCATGCTGCGGCAACCGCTGTGCGATGAACCACTCGTCGGCCAGCAGCCAGCAGACGATCATGGCCAGCGCCAGCCGGTTGCGGTCCGCCTTGACCTGCGCGCCGACAAAACCCTGCAGTGACGCGGCCGGCGCGCGCGCGCCATGCAGCAGCAGGATATCGTTGACCAGCGCGGCCACCGCCACTGCCTGCGCATTGGCGACGCCGGCGATACGGGGTTCGCCGAGGAATTCGACGGGCGTGTCGGCCAGACGATGGGTCAGGGTTTCGAGGTGGGGTCCGGGAGTCTGCATGTCATGGTTGTCTATAGTGGCGCCGGCTGAACGCCCGCGCAAAGTCCAGCAAGTCCTCGTAGCGCTCGACGGCATGGATATCCCAGCCCTGCTCGCGGCGCGCGCGTTTCAGGTCGTCATAGGTCTGCTGCAGCCACTTGTGACTCGCCGCGCCATCCCAGTCGCGCGCCAGGTTCAGGGCCATGGTGCCGCCCGCGCCGCCCCGGGCCAGCGCTTTCGCCGAGATATCCCAGCCGCTGTTGCCCAGTTCATCCTTATCGAACATGGTGGTGATGCCGTCGTCGGAAATCATCAGGATGTGCGCGGGCCGTTCGCACCTGGCCGCATAGGTCTGGCGCAGACAGTGGATGGGGAAGCAGGTGCCGCCGCCAAAAAACTCCGTCAGCACGCCCAGGATCAGGTCTTCATCGCGCACGAAGCCGGGCGTCTGCATCACCTGGTTCTTGCCGCTCCACAGGGTCACCTGCACTTTCGCGCCGGCGCGCAGGGCGGACAGGGCGATGACGGCGCCGGCCAGGGTCAGGAACGAGGTGTGCGCCTGCGGGTTCGGCATGGAGCCGGAACTGTCCACGTACATGTCCAGGTCGACGGGCACGGCGTCGATGGCGCGCGCCGGTTCGCGGCCGTACACGCGGCGCACGGTGGTCACGCCCGGCACGGGGCGCGGCGACTGCATCACGGATTGCAGCCAGTCTATTTCCTCGAGCGGGTCGCCGATCTCCCACGCTTCCAGCCCCTCCATCTGCGGCTCCTGCGACTCGGGCGCGGGGCGGCTGGGAAACGCCACCAGGTGCGGCAAGGCCCGCTCGCGGTAGTAGCGGATGGCGATTTCATGGTCGCTCAGATCGATGCCCGAGGCTTTTAAAATGTCGCCCAGCTCGAACGGTTCGCGCAGCTGGCCGCCGCCCTGCCTGGCCGGCGCCTCGCCTTGCGGCTCCTCGCCATCGAGGCCGGAAATGCGCTTGTCGTGCACCGGGTGGATGGCGCCGCCCTCCTCGTCATCCTCGATCTGCTGCGCGCCATACGTCTGGCAGCCACGGGCCGCGTCGCGCGTGTCCTGCAGATAGCGGCTCGGGCTCAGAGCGTCCGTATCGTCGACCAGATAGGGCAGCAGCAAGGTGGCGAAGCGCCCCGCCGCCACCATCCAGTCGTTCGCATACACGCGTATCAGGCGCGCGCCCAGCCAGGCATCCGTATCCAGGCGTTCGTCCGCCTCGTTCTCAGCCCCTGCTCCGCCCAGCTCTCCCTTTTCCAGCTGCCACAGGTTTTCATAGATGCGCATGTAAAGGGTCCACACGCCGCCGCTCTTGGCGTCAGCTTGCGCCGTGCGCCCCTGCTGCAGCTTGCGGTAGATGTCGGCCATGCGCAGGTTTGCCTGGCGCTGCAGGCGGTCGTTGATGAACAGGTCCGTGTACAGGTTGGCCACCATGGGCGCATGCTGTTCCAGAGTGGGCAAGGCGCGGCGCATGCGCGCCAGCAAACGGAACTGGTCGCCGGCGCTGCCCGGCGCGAGGATATGGTGGCCGATTTCATGCGCGAGGATTTCCAGCGCATAGCCGTCCAGCCCCAGCTCCGTCACCAGCGGCAAGTCCACCACCACGCTCTGGTCCAGCAGGCGGATCATGGCGAAGCTGCCGGACAAGCCCTGCTTGCTGGCCTCGACATGGCTGGCGCACAGGCTGGGGTCGCGCAAGCGCGTGAACTTGCTCCACACGGCCAGGGCCTCGGGCCAGGCGGCGCGCCAGGCGTCGATCAGCGCGGTGTCGGCATCCTTCTTCATGCGAGCGGCAGCAGGCGGATCGCATGCGTCCACGGCGACGTGATGGCGATAGTGTGCGCATTGGCGGCGATGGCGATGTCGCCGGCCGGCACATCGAGTTCGATGCGGCGCGCGCCGAGATGCAGGGTCGTCCCGTCGAGGCGCACGGCCGATGGCATGCCCGTTTGCGCCTGCTCGAACTCCTGCGCCGTGGCGCTGTGCAGCACGGCGCCATAGGCGTCGGCCACCAGCAGGTAATGGCGCTCGGCGCTGCGCACGACAAATCCGTCTGCCGCAGCGCGCACCTGGGGCGGCGTGCCGAAGTCGCCACCGAGGCCTGTGAAGCTGCCGAACTCCCGGCCCTCCGCATTGCCGCGCCACGGATTGCCCAGCAACTGCGCATGCACCTGCGGCCATTGCGCGCCGGGTTCGCCAAAGGCGGCCAGCGCCAAGGCGGGCGGCAAGGTATCGGCGGCGGTCAGCGCGCCCTGGCGGAAATGCGCGACGCCCGCGCGCCAGGCCAGCACCTGGCCCACGGCGCGCAGCTGCGCCAGCGAGGCGATCCGCGCCGCCAGCGCGGCCAGCTCGCGCTGCCACTGCGCGGGCCGCGCGCCCGCCACGGAGGCGATGTGGATGGCGGCGTTGCTCAGCATGCCCAGCACGTCGACAGGGGCAGTGGCCAGCAGCGGCGCAAACGATGGCGCCAGCTCGCGCCAGATGGTATTGAGGAAGGGATTTTTTGCGGCCGGACCGGCCAGCCCATGGCCCACCAGTTCCAGGGCCATGTCGTAGGCGGCCAGGGTCACGCTGCCCGCGCGCTCGGGCGCGGCGGCGGCCACGGCGACCACCAGCGGATCGACGCCGTCGTACAAGAAGACGCCGAAGGCGGCCATGTCGAGCGAGGGAAAGCGCCGGCGCGCTTCCGCCGCGCGCGCATTGAACTGGGCGCGGCCGCTGGCAAGTATCGAGGCAAAGGCAGGAGAGATCATCGTTGCCCCTCAGTCGCTGTGCGAAAAGTGCAGCAGATAGCGTTCATCGCCCAGTTCGAACGCGATCTCGTCCCAGTGGATCGCGTACCAGAAACCGGCGGGCGGCGTCATCCTCACGGCGTACGGGGAAAAACCGCCCAGCGCCTCATCGAGCAACTCCAGGAACCTTGCCACCGGCTGGGCGCGAAAGCGTCCCGGCGGCGCCGCCTGCATGTGCCGCGACGAGAAAAACCAGCGCTGGCACACCTGCTCCAGCTGCGCGCGCCCGCACGGCGCCAGCTTGATGTGCCATAAGGGGGCCGGCAAGTCGCGTGCGGGTGCGATGACGTGCAAGGCATGGTCTTCCACGCGCAGGCCCAGCGCCGTGGCAAGGTCCGGCGCGTCGGGCAGGCGTGACAATTCGTAGCTCGCGCACAGGTCGCTCGCCTCGCCATTGAGCATGGCCAGCGCTTCCAGGAAGCCTTGACAGTGCGGCACGCTCATTGCGAACGCAGCCAGCTGCGGTAGTTGGTATAGCGCTGATGCAGGTATTTGAGCTTGAGCAGGTCGTCGTACAGGGGGCCGTACAGCTTGCGCCCTTTCGTGCGCTCGCCGATCAGCTTTTCGATGCGGTTCAGGCGCGCCAGGGTTTCGCGCTCGCTGACGCCGTCGAGGCCCAGGTCGAATTCGGCCGACAGCACGCCCACCGGATCGTCGCGGTCCAGGTCCAGGCGGTTGAATTCATCGTTGGACAGGTCGAACAGGCGGCGCAGCCAGCCCAATCTGTCGCTGCGGTAGGCGGCGTTTTCCGGCAGCGCGAAAAACGGCGCGTCCGGGTCCGGCTGCAGCTTGTTATGCAGGACGAAGGGCAGCACCTGGCGCAAGTCTTCCAGCTCCACTTCGCCATTGCCGCGGAAATAAGCCATGGCCTTGGCGTAGATCATGAGCGCCATCAGGGTGCGCACGGAGATGCCGTTCAAGGTCTGGCAACCGAGATCCTTCAAACGGTCGCGCCCATTGTCGGCCGCCTGCGCGGCGCCCCGGTCGGCACCGGCCAAACGGGCCGTGTCCTTGGTCATGTATTCGAATTGGCCGCCGGCCGTCTCGAACAGCTCGAACTGGCTGGCAAAAAATTCCAGGCGGCGGCGCACGGCGTCGGGTATGCCCACCTGGCGGATCGCCTCGCCGATCTGATCGACCTCCCCTTCCGTGAAGATGATATCGGGCGGCACCAGCTCTTCGGGACGCACGTTTTCTTCCACGCGCAGCAGCAGCTCGTTCAGGAAGCGCGGGTTGAAGGCCAGCGCCTGCACCGTCACGTCGACCCGGTCGCGCAGCGCCTCGATCACCTGATACGTGCCGCCGCCCTGGTCGTCGTTGGCCGTCAGGTACCAGGCCGCTTCCGGGCATTCGTAGATATGGTTCAGCACTTCCGCGTAATTGTCGCCCATCACGGTGAGCAGCGCGCTTTGCGTGCGCGTGGGGATGCGGTTGTATTCATCGACGATTTTCACGCGCATGCCCAGCCAGGCGCGCCAGGCGATGCGGATATCGTCCATGCTTTGCGCGTTGACCAGGTCGGCCGGCAAGGGATTACCCAGCAAGTCGGCCACCGTCATCTGCGGGTGGCCATGCTGCATGGCGCGTTTGACTTCCTTGACGGTGGAACCGGCCAGCACGCCCATCAGCAGCGCGCTGGCCGTCTTGCCCCGTCCCGGCCCGCCGACGAACAGGCATTTGCGGCGCGTGGCGAACGTCAGCAGGGGCAGCAAAATAAAGCTGGAATAGCTTTGCGCCGACGGCAAATTCAATGTGCGGCGGCTGTCGCCCACGGAATACGTCTGCGACGGGCCGTCGTTGTATTCGATATCGTAATGGGGGCTGATGATGGCGTGGTTGACGATCCAGAAATACGCCTGACGCAGCTTTTCATCGAAAGGCCGTGCTTGCGCCTCGCCTTCTGCGCCCAGCGCGATGGGTCCCTGGTACAGATCCGCCACGTCGAACTGGCGCGCGGCGGGCGCGGCCTTGGGCTTGGTGGGGGCTTGGGACAGGCGCTGGAACAAATTGAATGCAGACATTTTGGTTAACGCCTGTCAAAACCTGCTGCGCGTCGTAATTTGCGGCCTGCGATGCTCACTGTACCTTCGTACAGTTGCGCTTCTCGACCACAACTTCCTTCCGCTCGCTACGGTTTTGTCAGGCGTTGTTATTTAATGTGGAAATGAAATTATTACATATCAAGTGCCTTCGGCCTTGTTCAAATCGACAACGGTTTCCTCCAGCTTGCGCCAGCGCCACCAGCCCAGCGCCACGCAGGCCAGCAGCAAGGCCAGCAAGCCCGCCACTTCATGGCGGATTTCATACAGCGAGGCACCCATCTGGTTGAGCGCGACAAAGCCCTGGATGCCGGCCGTGGACGGCAGCAGCCAGCGCAGCCATTGCAGCACGACGGGCATGGACGACACGGGCCAGGTCAGGCCCGCGAGGAACAGCACGGGCATCGAGGTGGCGATCATCAGCTGCGTGCCCCGCTCGCGCGTGCGGAACAGCATGCCCAGCAGCATGCCGAACGCCGCCTCCGCCAGCGAGAACAGCACCAGCAGCAAGAGCATGCCGCCGAAGTTGCCGCCACGGGGGTAATCCTGGAACCAGAAGACGAAGCCGAAGAAATAGCAGCAATTGAGGAAGGCCACGCAGGCAAACGCCAGCAGCATGCCCGCATAGCCGCCCGCCGTGCGCTTGCCTGCCAGCGGGAAGCTCTTGCGCTGATACCAGGTACCGAACAGCATGGTCATGCCGATCAGCAAGGTCTGCTGCACAATGAGCGTCGCCACGCCGGGCACGACATAGGCGCCATAGCCTTCCTTGACGTTAAACAGGGGCACGGCGTCAAACACAATGGGCGAGCGCTGCTGGTTGGCCTGCACGGTCGACGGCGTGCCTGCGCCCAGGCGCTTGAGCTCGATGCCGGCCGACACCGTGCCCACCACTTCCGCCAGGCCGTTCAGGGCCACCTTGTTCAGCATCAAATACAAGCCATTGCCCGCCACCTGCGCATGCGCGGCGCGGCCGGCCAGCACGTCCGTTTGCAAGCCGTCGGGGATGATCAAGACGCCCATGACCTTATCGCGCCACAGCAAATCTTGCGCGACGGGCAAGTCCGGCGTGACGGCGATCACGTGCAGCGACGGATGGGCCATGGCAAAGCGCGTCAGCTGGCGCGACATGGCGCTGCGGTCCTGGTCGACGACCGCCACCGGCACGCGCTGGACGATTTCCGTCGAGTACGGCAGCGGATAGAAGAAGGAATAGATGATACCGCCGATGAACAGCAAGGTCAGCGCGCCCTTGTCCGTCAGCATGGCGCGCCAGGTGGCGAGAAAGGCCGGCCACATCATGTGCGTCCCCAGGCGGCAGGCGCATTCGCGCGGCGCGCCAGCAGGAATACGCCCACGGCGCCGCAGCCGATGGCGATGCCGGCCAGTATCAGCATTTCCTGCACGCCATAGCGCCACGGCGCGCCGGCCAGCCAGTATTTCGTTTGCAGCTGCAGATAATGCGTGAGCGGCAAGGCTTCCGCCCAGGCGCGGGCTGGCGCCGGCATGGCCATCAGGGGAAAGGCCTGGCCCGCAAACGCAAAGGCTGGCGCCGTGATGAAGGCGGCACCGGACAGCGCCAAACGCAGCGACAAGGTGGCGGCGATCAGCAAGGTGGCCAGGCCACAATACGCGAGCACCAGCAGCAGCATGCTTAGCAGCAAGGCCGGCAAGCTGCCCGCCACGGCCCAGCCCCGCGCCAGGCTGAAGAACAGCAAGTACAGCAGCGCCAGCGCGCAGTAGGCGACGAGGGGAAACAGCAACTTGGCGCCGATGGCGCGCAGCCAGCTGCCATCGGCCGAGGCCAGCCATTGCGGCACCGTGCCGTCGCGCAACTCGCGGCCGATACTGGTGACGACGGCAACGACGATGAAAATCTGCAGCATGGCCGGCATCAGGGCCAGGGTCAAAAATGCTTCATAGCTGGTGTTTTCGTTGTATAAACTGTTCAAGGTCGTGCGTATCGGTTCGAACTGGGCCGCCGCCTGCACGCCCGACAGACCCTTCTTGACGCGCGCCGTCATCTCGATGCCGGCCGACAAGGTCGTGCTGACCGTGCGCACGTCGCGCAGCAAGGCGCCCGCGTGCGAGGAAAACTGCGCGTTGTACAGCCATTGCACGGTGGCTTGCCGGCCGCCCAGCAGTTTCTGTTCGAAATCGTTCGGAATCAGCAGGTAGCCGTACGCCGTGCGCTCGCGCAGCCGGTGCAGGGCTTCGTCGCTGGACGCCACTTTCGCCGCCACGGCGATGCCGGGCGACGCGTCGAGCCAGCGCGTGAGCTGGCGCGACAAGGTCGAGTTGTCGTTATCGATGATGACGATGGGCAAGTCGCGCGCGATGCCGGCGGAAAACACCAGCCACAGCATGCCGCACAGCACCACCGGAATCCAGCTGAGCATGCCGAAGTCCCAGACATCGCCGCGCAAGCGCCGCCACTCGCGCGCCAGCGCTGAATCCGGCCCCTTATCCGCTTCGTTCATCGCGTATCAGAGCGGGGGAAACACGACCGACATGCCAGGACGCAAGCCCTCGACCTTGATGGCGGGACGCAGCCGGATTTCAAACGTGCGCAAATCCGTGCCGCCCGGACGCGCCGCGCGCCACGTGGCGAAATCGGGCAGCACGGCGACTGAGCTGACCTTGAAGCTCACTTGCTGTTTCAGCGCCGGCACATTGGCCGTATGCGTGCTGCCCATGGCAAACGCGGCCATTTCATCTTCGCGCACCTGCAGCACGGCCCAGGCGTCGTCGAGGTTCACCAGAGTGATCACGGGGAAACCTTGCGGCGCCAGTTCGCCCGGCTGTATCTGTATCTTGCTGACCTGCCCCGCCACAGGCGCGGCGATCTTCGTTTCCGCCAGGGCGATCTGCGCTTCCGTCAGCACGGCGCCCACCTGGCGCGCCTGGGCGGCGGCGGCCGTCTTGTCTTCCGGACGGGCGCCTTTTTGCGCCATGTCATATTGCGCGCGGGCCGCTTGCGCCAGCTGGTCGGCGGCGCGCCATTGCGCCTGCGCCTCATCGCGTTTCTGCTGGGCAATCACGCCTTGCTCGTACATATTGTTGACGCGGGTATACGTGGTCTTGGCGATGGCGGCGCCCGTTTGCGCCCGCTCCCAGTTGGCTTTGGCGGCGGCGATTTCTTCGGGACGCGCACCGGCTTGCGCCTTTTGCGCCACGGCATCGGCTGCCTGCGTGGCGGCCGTCGCTTGCGCAACCTTGGCATCGACTTCCGGACTCGTCAGCTGGAACAGCAACTCGCCTTTCGGCACCGTCTGGCCCAGCTTGACGTACAGCTCGCCCACCCTGCCCGGCACTTTCGACGACACATTGACTTCCTGCGCATCCATCTGTCCCTGCAAAGGCAGGCGCTGCGGCTGGAACGCCTGGTACAAGCCCCAGCCCACGAAGCCGAGGACGATGATGGCGGCGACTATGGCCAATGGTTTTTTGGAGGTGCTCATTATTATTTGTCCACAGGTAATTGGATATCGGCAGCGGCGGCCAGGCTGCCCAGGCGCTGCGTCTCGCCCGTCGCTTCCAGCAATTGCGCCAGGCCCATCACATAGTTATAGGCCGTCTGCGCGCGCTGGGTCTCGACCTTGGCCAGGTTCAGGCGCGCGTCGACCACTTCCAGCGACGTCACTTGCCCTTGCTGGAAGGCGACCGTTTGCAAACGGATATTTTCGCGCGCCAACTCCACCGACGACGCCGTGGACAGGTACTGGATGCGGGCGTTTTCCAGCGCGCGCCAGTTCTTTTCGATCAGGGTGGGAATGTCGCGCTCGGCCTGGCGCGCCACCACTTCCACGCGCTCCTGGTCCAGCTTGGCGGCGGCGATCATCTTGCCCGTGTTGATGCGGTGCACCAGAGGCACGGCCACGACGAGGCCGATGGCCCAGTTCGAGCGCACGAGTTTTTCGTTACCGCGATTCAGGTTGTAGTTACCGATGGCAAAGACGGTGGGCGCGTATTCCTTGCCGTGCAGCTTCAAGGCTTGCTCGGCCTGCACGCGCTTGCTGTCGATCTTTTTCCAGTTCGCATTTTCGCGCATGCCCGTGCTGATGAACGATTGCAAGGTGCCGACGGGCAAGCTGTTGACGAACAATGGCGTGCTGGGAAGCACTTGCGTGTTGACGGCGAGCAAACGGTCGAGCGCCACCTGGGCGATTTCCTCGTCGCTGCGCGCCTGCGCCTCGTCGCTGCGGGCGCTGTCCAGGGCCACGTCGGCACGCAGGCGTTCCGCGCGCGAAATCAGGCCGCCCTTTTCCAGCCTGGCCGCATCGCGCTGGTGCTGCGTCACGCCGGCCGTCACTTCGGCCCGCACGGCCACCACGCGCTTGGCCAGCAATAATTGAAAATAGCGCTGCGCCACCAGGGTCGCCAGCTGCTCTTCCGCTTCCGTGCGCTCCGCCTGCGCGGCCAGGGTCAGGCTCAAAGCGAGGCCCTTGACGGCGTCCAGCCGCCCGCCCGTGTAGATGGGCCACATGCCCAGCAAGCCGAACGAGGTCAGGTCCGTTACCACTTCGCGGCTCAGTGAATTGGGAATCTGTGGCTTGGGCAAGCCGGGAATCGATGGCAGCACGGACTCGATGCCGCCCACCACGCCGGACAAGCCGCTCGTATCGATATTCAAGTCCGTCGACAGGCGGCCGCGAAACGCCGTCAGGTCCACGGAGGGACCATCGATATTCGACAGCGCCTCGGCCTTGAGGGTTTTCGCGCGCACGTCGAGGGCCGCGCCCTGCACGGCGCCCGAAGCCTTGGCCGCTTGCTGCAGCGCTTCATTAAATGTAAGAGGTTCCGCCAGGGCGGGCGTGGCCGCGCCCAGCGCGCTCGCCAGCAATAATGATAAGTGTCCTTGCAATCTGCCCATGTAGCGTCCAGTCAATGAATGAGGGGAAAGCACGGGGTTGCCATGTTTATACTTTCACAATAACAATTATATCCACGGATGTCCATTCCAGCCTGCACTATTGGTTACGCAAGCTGACAGACAAAAACGGGCGCCTCATGCGGGGCGCCCGTCTTGCTCAAACTAGGCGGCTTACTTCTTCGCCTTCTTGCCGCCCTTCTCCTTTTCCTTTTCAAACACGGCGAAGAACTCGGACGCCATGCCGCGGATGGCGCGGCCGATATTCGCGTAGTCGTATTCGTTCAGGTTGGCCAGCGAGACGCGGCCGGACGGATGCGTGGTACCGAAGCCGCGGCCCGGCAACAGGATGACGCCCGTTTCCTCGGCCAGGCGGAACAGCGCTTCGTTCGGTTTGAGTTTTTTCAGCAGCCACTGCGAAAACTCCACGCCGTGCATCTGCGCGGCCAGGGATTCCATGTCCAGCAGATGGTAGTAGCGCACCGAATTGGCGTCGTGCACCATCGGCAAGCCCAGTTCGCGGTACAGCGCTTCCTTGCGGCGCAGCACGATGCGCTTCATCGACTGCTTGTACTTTTGCTCTTCATCCATCAGCGAGAACAGCGAGAACAGGGTCATCTGCGCCTGCACGGGCGTGGACAGGCCGGCCGTGTGGTTCAGCGCCACGGTACGGCTGTCGGCCACCAGGCGGTCGATGAATTTCAGCTGGCGCGGCTCCGTCGTGATGGAGTGATAACGGGCATCGAGCTGTTTCTTGATGGTTTCCGGCAACTTGGCGATCTTGTCGTCGAGCACATTATTCTCATGCGTGGCCACCACGCCCATGCGCCATCCCGTCGCGCCGAAGTATTTCGAGAACGAATACACGAGGATGGTGTTGAATGGGCAGATGGCGAACAGCGAGACGAAGTTGTCGGCGAAGGTGCCGTACACGTCATCGGTCAGAATGATCAGGTCCGGACGCTTCTTGATGATCTTGGCGATGTATTCCAGCGTCTCGTCGTCGATCTTGACGGAAGGCGGATTGCTGGGGTTGACGAGGAAGAAAGCTTTCACTTTCGGGTCCAGCAGCTTGTCCAGCTCCTTCTTGGTAAATTGCCAGTTGTTCGATTGCGGCGCATCGATGTGCACGGTGTTCAGCTTGTAATCGTTGAGCTGGGGAATCTCGATGTAGGGCGTGAAGATCGGCATGCCCAGGGCGATGGTGTCGCCTTCCTGGATGATGTGGTTCGACTTCAGGCTGGCGAACAGATACGTCATGGCCGCCGTGCCGCCTTCGACCGCGTACATGTCGAAGTTGCCGACGAACGGGTGCTCGCCGATCATCTCGCGGTGAATATACTGGCCGACAATTTTCTCGGACAGGCGCAGCATGCGGTCCGGCACGGGATAGTTGCAGCCGAGGATAGCTTCGCACATCTCATAGATGAAATCGCCCGCGCTCAGGCCCAGCTGGTCGCGTACATACGACACGGCCGCCTCGATGAAATGCACGCCCGGTGTATCAGCATGCTGGCGCACGAAGATTTCAAAGCGCGCCTCGATGCCCTCGCGCGTGGGAAAGCCGCCCACGTCGTCCATGTATACATACGAGCGCTCCGCTTCCGTCATGGCGAACTGGCCGAACTGGAAGAAACCGTGGCGCGGCGTGGTGGCCAGGAAATTCGGGTTGCCACGGCCCGCATTGAGCATCAGGCGGTTGCTTTGCTTGGCCGTCTGGATCAGCGCATCCTTCAATTCGAATGGGCTCAACAGGGCGAGTTTGCTTGGGTTACTGAAATCCATTTTTGCTACTCCTTATCAGACTGATCATTTCGAGGGTTCTTGCAATGGTTCTTGCACATACATGCAGACTCAGACGAAGGCCACAATCAGCGGCCCCAGCAAGGTCAGGAAAACGTTGGCCAAGGCATACGTGATGGCAAACGGTACGGTGGGAATCGAGTTTTGCGCCGCGTTCAGCACTTCGCCGAACGCGGGATTGGCGCTGCGCGAGCCGGACAAGGCGCCGGCAAACACGGCAACGTTGTCATAGCGCAAGATGTAACGGCCGATCAGCATGGTCAGAATCATCGGCAGGATGGTCACCACCACGCCCACGCCGAACAGGGTCAGGCCGTGTTCGCGCACGGTTTGCACGGCTTGCAGGCCGGACGTGAGGCCGACGACGGCAACGAAGCCGGCCAGGCCCAGGTCCTTGAGGATTTGCACGGCGCCGCTGGGCATGTAGCCAAACGTCTGGCGCTTGGCGCGGAACCAGCCGAACACGAGGCCCGACAGCAGCACGCCGCCGCCGCTGCCCAGTGTCAGCGGAATCGAACCGATGCGCGCCACCAGCAAGCCGACCAGCAGGCCGACGACGAGGCCGGCGCCCATGTAGACGAAGTCCGTCTTGGCGCTCGGCACGATCATGTAGCCCACTTCGGCCGCCACCCGCTTGACGTCCTGCTCGGCGCCATAGATGGTCACCACGTCGCCCGTCTGCACCACGGTTTCCGATTGCATGGGCAGGATCTTGCCCATGCGGCTCAGCTGCACGACAAAGATGCCGTGACGCACGCCCGGCGCCGTCGCGCTGCGGATTTCGCCCACCGTCTTGTTGTGGTAAGCCTTGTTGGTCAGCACCATGTCGCGGCGCTGCATCACCAATTCCATGCCTTCCACGGCGTGCAATTCCTTGCCCAGCTGGGAAGAGACGCTGAGCATGGCTTCGCGGCGGCCCACCAGCAGCACGATATCGTCGGCCGCCAGCACCAGGTCCGGGCTGACGTCGATGATCTGGCTGTTGCGCTTCACGCGCTCGATGGTAATCGCCGTGTTCGGGTTGGCGCTTTCGATCTCCGCCACCGTACGGCCGGCGCCCGGCCCCACAGCATAGATGCGGCCGATCAAGTCGGGCGCGGCCGGCGTCTGGCCCGGCCCCAGCACCTGCACGCCCGCCTGCAACGCCGTTTCCGCCTTGATCGCATCTTCGCGGATGGTGCGTTTCATGAGCTTAGGCAAGATGTTGACGCAGACGATGATGGCGCCGAACGAGCCGAACACATAGGTGACGGCATAGCCGACGGCCACGTTGCCCTGCAGGCGCGCCACCTCGTCGGCCGCCAGGCCCAGCTTGGTGATCGCATCGCCCGCCGTGCCGATGATGGCCGACTGCGTCAAGCCGCCCGCCGCCACGCCGGCCGCCAGGCCCTTGTCCAGGCCGAACACCTTGGCCATGATGACCACCGTCAGCAGCGCCGTCACGGCCAGCACGACGGCCAGGATGATTTCGCGCACCGACTGGCGCCCCAGCGAATTGAAGAACTGCGGCCCGCTTTCATAGCCGACCGCGTAGATGAACAGCGCGAACAGCACCGACTTGACGCCGGGATCGATGGCCACGCCCACCTGGCTGACGAGGACCGCCACCAGGAGCGAACCGGCGACCCCGCCCAGCTGAAACGAGCCGAACTTGATCTTGCCGATGTAGTAGCCCACTGCCAGGGAGAGAAACAAGGCAATTTCGGGCGACTTCTTGAATAACTCGTGCAACCATTCCATGCGGACCGCCTTTCGTGTTGAAGGAATTCTTTACTGCCTGTGCCCTTGCTGGCTGCTCATGCGTGGACGGAGCCGGCCAGGGCCACGATGAGCGGCCCCAGCAGAGGCAGCACCACGTTCGAGATCGCATACGTGATCGTGTAGCCCAGCAAGGGCGTGGAATTTCCGGCCGCGTTCTGCACGGCCGACAAGGCTGGCGTGCTGCACTGCTGGCCGGCGATGGCGCCCAGCAGCACGGGCGCTTCCAGCTTGAGGAAAAAGTGGCCCACCAGCAACGACAGCGAGGCGGGGATGACGGCGATCAAGACGCCCATTAAGGGCAGCGACAGGCCGTACTGGCGGATCAGGTCGATCGCCTGCGGTCCCGACGCCAGGCCCACGCAGGCGATGAAGGTGGCCAGGCCGATATCCTTCATCATGTCGAGCGCGCTGGGGTGGATGCCCGGCATGCCAGGTTTTCTCGCCTGGTACCAGCCGAACACGAGGCCCGTCAGCAAGGCGCCGCCGCCCGTGCCCAGCGAAAACGGGATGCCGCCCAGCCTGGCGCTAAAGCCGCCGATATACACGCCCAGCACGATGCCGATGCTGGCGTAGACGATATTGCTGCGCTCGCCCGTGGGCACGCGCTTGCCGATGGCGGCCAAGGCCGTGTTCAGTTCGCGTCCTTCCGTCGTGCCGTACAGACGCAGCACGTCGTCGCGCTGCAGGGCAAGGTCGGGCAGCGGCGGCATGCTGTGCTCGCCGCGGACGACGGCCGCCACGTGCACGCCGGTGGGCAAGGCCAGCTGGCGCAAGGGCTGGCCGACCAGCGCGGCTTGCTGCAGCACCACTTCGACGGCGGAGACGGCCATGTTCAAGCCCGTCGTGTCGGCGAATTCCTCGCCCAGGATGGCTTCGGCCGCCACCAGCGCGGGACGGTGGCCGATCACCAGCACTTCGTCGTTATTGCGCAGGCGCAGTGCTGGCTCCAAAGGCAATACCTTGCCGTGCCGGCGCACGCGCGTGATGCTGGCGCGGCCCGCAAAAATATGCTGCAAGGCATCGAGACGGCGTCCCGCGCCGCGGCTGATGCGGTAGGCGCGGCCCACCATTTCCGGCGTCGCCTGCACCCCATCGCCATCGGTTTGCGCGCCCCCCATCTTTTGCCATAATTTATCCGCCTCCTCGCGCAGGTTGACGCGCAACAACAGCGGAAAGATCTGGCTGGTGACGATGACGATGGCGATCAGGCCGAAGATGTACGTGATGGAATACGCGGTGACCACGTTGGCTTGCAGCTCGGCGATGCGGGCCGCCGGCAAGGCCAGCTTGGAGATCGCGTCCGTGGCCGTGCCGACGACGGCCGATTCCGTCGCCGCGCCCGCCATCATGCCGGCCGCCGTGCCCTGGTCCAGGCCCAGGAACCGCGTGGCCAGCAGCACCAGTGCCAGCACCACCACCACTTCGATCAGGCACAGTATTCCCAGGCGCAAGCCCTTGGCATTCAGGTTGGCAAAGAACTGGGGACCGCCCGCGTAGCCGAGGGCAAAGATGAACAGCATGAAGAAAACGTTCTTCACGCTGGCGTCCAGCGTGATGCCCAGCTGGCCGATCAGCAGCGCGGCGATCAGGGTGCCGCACACGCCGCCGAGCTGGATCGGGCCGAAGCGTATCTGCCCTACCGCGTAGCCCAGCGCCAGCGCCAGGAACAGGGCCAGTTCCGGCACCTGGTGCAATACCGACGTGATCGACTCGAGCATGGGCAAACCTTCGAAAAGATAACGGATGGTTACAAGGGAACTGGGCGTTCGGTGGCTGGCGGCGGCTTGCCGTTGAACGGGCGCACGGGTCCCGCACGACAGCCGCCATGGCGGCTATCGCTGGGAAAGTGTTGCAAAGTAGAACGATGTTCGGCGAAAATTTTATAAGTGTCAACAGGTGTTCTGTTGAACTCGCTTTGCGTTTCCTCAAACATCCTGCGCACGATTGGAGCGGCTGTTTGACACTGATCAATAAAACTATTAGTAATGTTTTGGACGATACCAAAGTGCCTTGCGCGCCAGCGGCGTCTCCTCCGGCAGGTCCGGATTGGCCAGCTCCAGCACGTACCGATGGGACAGTTGCAAAGCCTCCGCCAGGCGGCCGAAATGGCGCTGGAACAGCTGCGCGAAGCTGCCATCGGCCAGCATGGTTTCCAGCCCGGTCTCGATGTGGCGCGCCAGTTCCGGCCGGTGCTTGCCGACAAAAAAGTACAGCGCGGCCGGGTAGCGGATGACCAGGTGGGTGTCTAGCGCCAGCGGCAATTGCGCATGGCTGGCCAGCTCGCTTTGGGCTTCGATCACGGAGCGGGGAAAGTAATCGATGCGTCCCGCCGCCAGTTGCTGGAACAGGCCTTCGTAGGTGCTCGAGGTATCGAGGCGCAAGCCATTCGCCTGCAGGATGGCGGAGTCGGGCCAGTCGCGCATCTGCCCGGCCGAGAGCCGCGCCAGGGCGGCGATGCTGCGCACGCCCCGCAGCAGCAGCGGCTGGCGGGCGTGGATCAGGGCCACGCGCCAGCCGATCAGGCCGCGGTCGATGGGGATGCGCACCGGCAGCAATTGCGTTTCGCGCGCGCGGCTCGTCATGGCCCAGACGACGTCGACGCTGCCCGATGCCATGGCGATTTCCTGCATGGCGCGCGTCTGCACCATGCGCATTGCGGAGCGGCGCAAGGCATACGCCTGGCCCGACCGGGCCAGCGCCTGTTGCAGCAAGGCCGTCACATAACCTTGCTGCGGATCATCGAGCGCCTGGTGGCGCGGATACACGAGCGGCAGCGGCGTGCCGGCCGCAGCGCCCAACGGCCACAGGCCGGCAAGCATGAGCAGGGGGCGGCGCCGCATGGCCCCTCCTTTCCAGCGCTTTCATCAGCGTTCTTATCAGAATGACAGTATCGCGCAGCAGGGCACGCTTGTCGACTGGATTATGGAAACTGTGTATAAAACAACAGCAGTTCAGGCCGGAGTGAAGCGGTACGAATTAATCCAGATCAATAAAACCGCAAATACAAAATAAATCTTGCGTGCTGCTCTGGACGGCATGCGCGCCCCTCGCCTACGCTGTTTTTTTATCTGAAAAACAAGAGGAACCCATGCAGACAGCGCGCTTGAATATTATTGGAATGGATCACGAAGGCTGCGCCGACAGGTTGACGGGCGCGCTTGAAGCGGTCACGGGCGTGGCCACCGTCTGCGTCTCGCTGGCGCGCCACGGCGCCACGGTGCAATTCGACGAACGCCTGGCCACGCAGGAACGCTTGCTGGCCGCCGTCAACGGCGCCGGCTTCATGGGCGAGGCGACGGATGAAGAACAGCTGGCCTCGTGCAGCGGCGCCTGCGGCCACTGCCGCCACTGAACGCCTGCCGCCGCCAGCTCCCCGCTCAGCCTTCCCGCGCGCCCCGGTCGCGCAGATGCGCCAGCACGCGGCGCGGTCCCAGCGCCTGCAGGTCGAACGGCGGCAATTCGATGGCGTCGAGCGTATTCTTGAACAGCAGGCCCAGCTCCGTATCGCCTTCCAGGCTCAGGCGGCGGCTGAAGAACAGGGTGTCCGGATCTTCCTGGCGCCGCGCCAGCAGCATCAGATCATGCACGCTGGCGGCGATGCACAGGTCGGGCACGTCGGCATAGCGCTCGGCTACGAATACCGTGCCCTGCCACTCGAAATCGAAGGCAATACCGGCGTCCAGCAGCCGCAAGCGCAGGCTGCGCCCCTCCAGGCTGCGCCGCACGTCGTCGGGCAATTGCGGCGCCAGCAGGCGGTTCAAGCCTTGCACGAACAGCCACGAGGCGGGATATGGCGGCAGCTTGGACAGCAGTTCGGCCAGCGGTTCGGGCAGCCGGTACGACACGGCGGGCTTGCTCATGCCGGGTTTGGCCGGGACCGGGGCCGGGACGGGCAATCTTTCCAGTTGATCTTGCATGTTCTTCCTTTCGATGCGTTCAATGGGCGGCGTGCTGTTCCATGCCGGGCTGGCCGTGCCAGTAGCCGTCGCAGGCGCCGGCCGGCTGGCAGGCCGCCAGCTGGGCCTGGGCGCCGATGCCGCTGACCTGCCCTCGGCGGGCGCGGTCGAAGATGGCGATCACCTGTTCCGTATGCATGGCTTGCGGACTGATGCGCGCCACCGACACGCCCATGTCGCGCATGGCGTCGAGTTCGCGCACCAGGTTGTAGACCAGCGCCGACTGCGTCTGCGTGCCGTTCAACACGAGGAAGGGCACTTCATCGCGCGTGCGCAGCAGCAGACCGTCCGGCTCTTCCAGGCAGCTGTAGCCGCAATCATCCTTCGGCAGGTTGCGGTTGCGCGCCGTGAAGCAGCGCGCGGAAAACGCCAGCGGCATGCGGCCATAGGCGAACACTTCCGTCTCCAGCCCTTCCGGTTTCTGGCGCTGCATCTCGGCCAGCGCCGTCTGCCCCATTTCCAGCGGCATCACCCAGCGCCGTGCACCCAGGCGCGCCAGCAATTGCAGGCTGGGGCCATTGAACAGGTTCAAATGGGGACCGGCGACGAAGGACGTACCCTTTTCCATGCAGTGCACGGCGCCCATGTCGTTGGCCTCGACGCCATAGCGGCCATTGCCCGTGATGCGGCGCAGGGTCGCCAGTTCGGCGCCCGCCTCGATCAGCGCCTGCGTCGACAGCACCACTTCCTTGCCGGCGGCGGCCAGCATGTCGGCGATATCGAGCCAGTCGGCCAGACGCACCTCATGCCGGCGCGAGCAGACGGTTTCGCCCAGGTACACGATATCGACGGCGGTGCCGGCGATCTGCTGGTAAAACTCGAAGACGGTGGCACGCGGCCAGTAGTACAGCAAGGGACCCAAAGAGAGTTTTAGCATGCCTTTTCCAATATTTTTTAAGTTACAAAACCGTAGCGAGCGGCTCGCGGCGGGGCCGAGAAGCGCAGCCGTGCTTTAGCACGGGGCCGCCGAGGCGGTGAGCATCGCAGGCCGCGCCCCGGGACGCGCAGCAGGTTTTGCTATTTCCAAGAGCGGTGATACGCGCCCAAGGTGTGCTGCTGGCCTTCGGCCAGCTTGTCCATGGCCGCCATCCAGCCCGGCTTGACGGCGTAGCGCGCATTGCCTTCGCGGCAGGCGTCGATCGCTTCGCGCCACACGCGCGTCACCTGCGCCACATACGCGGGACTGCGCTGGCGCCCTTCGATCTTCACGGCGCTCACGCCCATGGCGATCAGCTGCGGCAGCAGCGCCAGCGTGTTCAGGCTGGCCGGCTCCTCGATGGCGTAATACTCTTCGTCGTTGACTTCGAAACGCCCCTTGCACAGGGTCGGATAGCTGGCGTTTTCGCCCGGCGCATAGCGGTCGATCAGCACGCCGTTCAGGCGCGATTCGAGGCCGTTCGGCGTTTCCAGCCAGCGCACGGATTTCGCCGGCGAACACACGCCGTGCGTGTTCGGCGCCTCGCCCGTCGCATACGAGGACAGCGCGCAGCGTCCCTCGACCATCACGCACAGGCTGCCGAAGCCGAAGACCTCGATCTCGACTTCCGTCTTGGCGATCAATTGCTCGACCTGCGCCATCGACAGCACGCGGGGCAGCACGGCGCGGGCGATGCCGAAGTGTTCATGGTAAAAATTGATGGCTTCGTAGTTGGTGGCCGAGCCCTGCACGGACAGGTGCAGGCGCAGCTGCGGGTGGTGCTCGCTTGCATACGCCATCAAGCCCGGATCGGCCACGATCATGGCGTCGATGCCGGCCTGCGCGGCGCGGTCGATGGCGCTGCGCCACACGGCCCAGTTGTGCGGCTGCGGATAGGTGTTCAGCGCCAGCAGCACCTTGCGTCCATATTGGTGGGCGTAGCGCACGCCCTCGGCGATGGCCTTCTCGTCGAAATTGAGGCCGGCGAAATTGCGCGCATTGGTGGCGTCGCGAAAGCCCAGGTAGACGGTGTCGGCGCCATTGTCGACGGCCGCTTTCAAGGCGGGCAGGCTGCCGGCGGGGCAGACCAGTTCCAGCGGTCCGGCCACGCGGGTGGCGGTGGTTGATTCAAGCATCATGGTGTTCACAGTCCTGTATCGGCTCAGGGTGCAGACTATAGCCCCGCCCATACCGCCCAGTCCTTGACGCAGGTGAAGGAATGCATGCATGGCTGGCGCGCGTTCAACTTGCTTGACCTGGCTGTAAAATGCCCCCCTTTTCTCCCTGTCCAATTGCCCGCCATGCCCCGCAAACCGCTGCTGATCTTCCTGCTCACCCTGTTCCTCACCGTGCTGCAGGTGCAGTGGGCCGCGCCCACGGAAGGCTACGACGCCGAGGCGCTGTCCATGCTGTCGCCCGAGGTGCTGGGCGCGTATCCGGGCGTGCTGCTGCTGTTCCTGCAAGCCGTCCTCTCCCGCCGCGCCATGCCCGTGGTGCGCCAGGCCGCCACCAGCACGGGCTTGCTGGCCTTGTACTGGCTGCTGGCGAACTACGTCACGTTCGATATCCGCGTCGCCAGCTGGAGCACCTTCTCACCGCTGGAAATCTGGGCGCACGTGCTGCCCGCCTCCAGCATCAGCATCGCCGCCTGCGCCGCCGCGCATTTTGGCCTGAGCTGCTTCATCCTGCACCAGGGACGCGCGAAAAAGTAAACGGGGGATGCTTTTTTCACCTGCATCAAGGATTCGCCACGCAACTGCACGCGCCCTTTGACGTCACTATATTTAGTGATTAATCTCCATAAAAACACCGCATGTTGTGTTTATTGGAGGTTTCATGACGACAAATGCAGTTCCATCCATGCGCGGCCAGGTCGATGTCGCCGCGTCCATCAATGAATACCTGGACCGGCGCGACTGGCGTGTCAACGCCAACGCCAACCAGGGTTACTCGCTGGGCGGCCTGATACTCAACGTGTCGGGCAAGGTCATCGCCAACTACTGGCTGGACCAGGTGTATCCGCCGGAAGTGGGCGCGGCGCACCGCGAAGCGGCGCTGCACATCCACGACCTCGACATGCTGGCCGGCTATTGCGCCGGCTGGTCGCTGCGCACCCTGCTGCACGAAGGCTTGAATGGCGTGCCGGGCAAGATCGAATCGGGTCCGCCCAAGCACATGTCGAGCGCCATCGGCCAGATCGTCAATTTCCTCGGCACCCTGCAGAACGAATGGGCCGGCGCGCAGGCGTTCAGCTCCTTCGACACCTATATGGCGCCCTACATCCGCCAGGACAGCCTGCGCTATGAAGACGTGCGCCAGTACATGCAGGAGCTGATCTTCAACCTCAACGTGCCATCGCGCTGGGGCACGCAGACGCCGTTCACCAACCTCACCTTCGACTGGGTCTGCCCGGACGACCTGCGCGAGCAGATTCCCGTCATCGCCGGCCAGGAGATGGACTTCAGCTATGGCGAGCTGCAGGCGGAGATGGACATGATCAACCGCGCCTATATCGAGATCATGATGGCGGGCGATGCCAAGGGCAGAGTCTTCACCTTCCCCATCCCCACCTACAACATCACCGAGGATTTCGACTGGCATAGCGAAAACGCGGAACGCCTGTTCGAGATGACGGCCCGCTACGGCCTGCCCTACTTCCAGAACTTCATCAATTCGGAACTCAAGCCGAACATGATCCGCTCCATGTGCTGCCGATTGCAGCTGGACTTGCGCGAACTGCTGAAAAGGGGCAATGGCCTGTTCGGTTCCGCCGAGCAGACGGGTTCCCTGGGCGTGGTGACCATCAACTGCGCGCGCCTGGGCCACCTGTGGCGCGGCGACGAAGCGGCGTTGATGGCGGACCTGGACCGCCTGCTGGAACTGGGCAAGACCAGCCTGGAAATCAAGCGCCGCACCATCGAGGAACTGATGCAGCAGGGCCTGTTCCCGTACACGAAGCGCTACCTGGGCACCCTGCGCAACCACTTTTCCACGCTGGGCGTGAACGGCATCAACGAGATGATCCGCAATTTCAGCGGCGACGCCTGGGACATCACGAGTCCCGAGGGCCATGCGCTGGCGATCCGCCTGCTCGACCACGTGCGCGCCCGCATGGTGGCCTTCCAGGAAGAGACGGGCCATATGTACAACCTGGAAGCGACGCCGGCCGAAGGCACGACGTACCGCTTCGCCCGCGAAGACCGCAAGCGCTATCCCGCCATCCTGCAGGCGGGCACCGTCGACAATCCATACTATACAAATTCGTCGCAGCTGCCCGTCGGCCACACGGACGACCCCTTCGAGGCGCTGGAATTGCAGGATGCGCTGCAGCGCAAGTACACGGGCGGCACGGTGCTGCACCTGTACATGACGGAAGCGCTGTCGGACGCGAATGCCTGCCGCGAGCTGGTGAAACGCGCCCTGAGCCGCTTCTCGCTGCCCTACATCACCGTCACGCCCACGTTTTCCATCTGCCCGCGCCACGGCTATCTGGCCGGCAAACATGAATTTTGCCCCACCTGCGACGCGGAGCTGATCGCCCGCAAGCAGGCCCACCCTGCTCCATCACTTGAGGAAACGCCATGAATGCACGTCCCGACTTCACTCCCGCCATCACCCTGCTCGACACCGAACGCCAGCGCTGCGAAATCTGGACCCGCGTGATGGGCTACCACCGCCCCGTCGCCTCGTTCAACATCGGCAAGCAGGGCGAATTCCACGAGCGCCAGTATTTTACGGAAGCGGGCGCACGGCTTGGCCAGCCCGCCTGCCATGGCTGAGTTGAAAGTGGGCGGCCTGACGCCCTTTTCCGCCACCGACTACCCGGGCAAGCTGGCCGCCGTGGTCTTCGTGCAGGGCTGCCCCTGGCGTTGCGGCTATTGCCACAATCCGCACTTGCAGGCGCGCACGCCGGCAGGCGCCATGCCGTGGCAGGACGTCCTGACCTGGCTGCGCCGCCGCGTGGGCCTGGTCGACGCCGTCGTCTTCAGCGGCGGCGAGGCGTGCATGGACCCGGCGCTGGGGCGCGCCATGCAGGACGTCCAAGCGCTGGGTTTCGGCATCGGCCTGCACACGGCCTGCATCTATCCGCAGCGCCTGCAGGAAGTGCTGCCCCTGGTCGACTGGGTCGGCTTCGACATCAAGGCGCCGTTTGCCGACTATCGCCATGTGACCCGCGTGGCCGGCAGCGGCGACCCGGCGCGCGCCTGCCTCGACGCCATCCTCGCCAGCGGCGTCGCCTACGAATGCCGCACCACCACCCACCCGGACCTGCTGCCGGACGCACAGCTGCTGGCACTGGCCGCCACCCTGGCCGCGAAAGGCGTCGACAACTACGTGCTGCAGCAGTTCCGCGCCGAAGGCTGCGCGGACGCGGCGCTGTCCGGCCGCCCCCTGCACGGCTATCCGGCGGCGGCTACTGTGGCGCAAATCGGCGCCATGTTTCCGCGATTTACATTCCGTAATCATGGCAGTTGATCCAGCCGCCACATAATGGCTGAAAACTCTACAAAATTCCCCGTTCTGCAACGCTGAAATGTCTTGCGTACTGTAATGTATCAACTGCGCCGCGCACCATGCGCGGCCCATCAGATTCTTCATTCCGCATTACAGATAAGCGTCATCCATGAACGATTTCACCGCAGTCAGTCCAGGCACCACCTCCACCCACGCCGACATCCTGTACGGCCCGCCGCGACCGGATTTGCTGCGCGAGGAAGTGCTGGCCGACCTGCTGGAAGCGACGGCGCGCCGCTGCCCGCAGCACATCGCCCTGATCGATGGCGCGCGCCGCATCACCTATGCGGAACTCGATGCGCAAGCGGGCCTGGCGGCATCGCGCCTGGTGGCGGCCGGCGTCAAGCCCGGCGACATCGTGGGACTATGGCTGCCGCGCGGCGCCCCTTTGCTGCTGATGCAGGCGGCCATCGCCAAGGCGGGCGCCGCCTGGCTGCCCGTCGATGAAGACACACCCGTCGAGCGCCTGCAGGTGTGCCTCGATGACGCCAACGGTGCCGGCGTCGTCAGCTGCGCGCAGTTCGCGCCGCGCCTGGAGCAGGCCGGCGTCCAGCGTCCCGTATGGACGGCGGAAAGCCTGCTGGCCCCCGCCGCGCCGGGCGAACTGCTGCCCGCGCGCGGCACAGTCTTGCCCGAACACCCGGCGTACGTGATCTACACGTCCGGCTCCACGGGCAAACCCAAGGGTATATTGATCAATCAGCGCAGCATCTGCCACTTCCTGCGCAGCGAAAACGCCGTGCTGGAAGTGGCGCAAGGCGACACCGTCTACCAGGGCTTTTCCGTCGCCTTCGACATGTCGTTCGAGGAAATCTGGATCGCCTACCTGGTGGGCGCGACCCTGTGGCTGGGGCCCAAGGAAATCTCGGGGGACCCGGAAGCCTTGCCGCGCGCGCTGGCCGCCAACCACGTCACGGTGCTCCACGCCGTGCCGACCCTGCTGGCTCTGTTCGCAGAAGACGTGCCAAGCCTGCGCCTGATCAACCTGGGCGGCGAGATGTGCCCCGAGTCCCTCGTCGAGCGCTGGTCGCGCCCGGGCCGCGCCATGTTCAATACCTACGGTCCGACGGAAGCGACCGTCTCGTGCAGCCTGGCGCGCCTGCGGCCCGGCGAACCTGTCACCATCGGCACGCCGCTGCCCAACTACGGCTTGCTGGTGCTGCAGGTGGCCGAGCCGGGCGAAAGCCGCCCCCTGACTTTGCTGCCGCGCGGCGAAACGGGAGAATTGTGCATCATCGGCCCCGGCCTCGCCGAAGGCTACCTGGGCCGGCCCGACCTGACGGTGGAAAAATTCCTGCCCAATCCCTGGGCGAGCAGCGACGATGACGCGCGCCTGTACCGCACGGGCGACCTGGCCCGCATCGACCCGGACGGCCAGGTGCTGTGCCTGGGCCGCGCCGACGACCAGGTGAAGATACGCGGCTTCCGCGTGGAGCTGGGCGAGATCGAAGCCGTGCTGGCGCAGCAGCCGGGCGTGGGCACGGTGGCCGTCCTGCTGCGCAAGGATGACGGCATCGACCAGCTGGTGGCCTACATCGTCGGCAGCGACGATGCACCCGGCGACGCCCTGGCGGCGAAAACCCTGCGCGCGGCCCTGAACCTGCATTTGCCGCCCTACATGGTACCGGGCCGCTTCGAACTGCTGCCGCTGATGCCGCGCCTGACGTCCGGCAAGATCGACCGGAAAGCCTTGAAGGCCATGCCATTGTCCGCGCCGCCGGCTGATGAAGCGGGTGAATCGGACGCGCCGGAAACGCCAGCCGAGGCGGCCCTGTTCGCGGCGCTGGCCAAGCTGTTCCCCGGCCAGCCCATCCTGCGCCAGCAGGACTTCTTCAGCGATCTCGGCGGCCACTCCTTCCTGGCCGCGCGCCTGGCGTCGAGCCTGCGCGCCGATCCGGCCTACGCCCACATGACGGTGCGCGACATTTACCAGAACCGGCAGATCGGCAAGATCGCCGCCGTGCTGAACGAGGCGCCCGCGCTGGCCACGCCGGAAGCGGATTGGACGCCGCCGTCGGCCTGGAAGCGCTGGATCTGCGGCGCGGCGCAGGCGGCGGCCGTGCCGGGCCTCGTCACCCTGCGCATGGCGCAGTGGATGGCGCCCTTCTTCACCTACCACTTCTTCACGGGCGACACGGGCGACACCGTGCCGCGCGCCATCGCCGCCTCGATCGGCGTGTTCTTGCTCGCCACCCTGGCCGAATTTGCCATTGCGATTGCCGGCAAGTGGCTGATCGCCGGGCGGCTGAAGCCGGGCAGCTATCCCCTGTGGGGCGTCACGTATTACCGCTGGTGGCTGGCCGACCGCCTGGTCGAATCGGCGCCCGCATATCTGCTCAGCGGCTCGTCCCTGAACAGCTGGTGGCTGCGCGCGCTGGGCGCGAAAGTGGGCAAGGAAGTGGTCATCGGCTCGATGACCCTGCGCGCGCCCGACCTGCTGTCCATCGGCGACAACGTCAGCGTGGGCAATGCCGTCAACTTTGAAAACGCCCGCGTGGAACGGGGCCGCTTGCTGCTGGGCCGGATCCGCATCGGCGACGATGCCTGCATCAGCTCTTACGCTATCCTGGAAGGCAATACCAAAGTAGGCGCGTTTGGCCACCTCGAGGGACAATCGGCGCTGGCCGATGGCGCGGCGGTGCCCGACGGACGTGTGTACACGGGTTCGCCCGCGCGCGACATTGGCGCGTTTGACGCAGCCAGCCGGCCGCCGCGCCCCGCCGTCTCGCGCCTGCGGCTGACGGGCGAGACCGTGTTCTTCTGCTTCGGCATGGTCCTCATCGCCGTACTGTTCTTCATGCCCGTCTTCCCCAGCTTCGTGCTGATCGACGGGTTCGACGAGCGCGAAATGATGCCATGGCTGCAGGGGCGCGACGTGACGACCCAGCTGGCCCGCTACTTCCTGCTGGCCTTCCCCGCCAGCGCCGTGCTGATCGTGCTCACCGCCCTGCTGTCGGCCGCCATCCGCTGGGGCGCGCTGCCCCGCCTGAAGCCGGGCAGCTCGCCCGTGCACAGCAATATCTATTGCGCTAAGTGGCTGGTCAGCCATATCCAGGAATCGAGCCTGAACGTCCTGCACGGCATCTACGCCACCGTGTACGCGCCGTACTGGTACCGCCTGCTGGGCGCCAAGGTGGGCAAGGGCGCGGAGATTTCCACGGCCTTGGGCGTGGTGCCAGACATGCTGACCCTAGGCGACGACACCTTCATCGCCGACGCCGTCATGCTGGGCGACGAGCAGATCGACGGCGGCTGGATGACCATGCGCCCCACCGTCATCTCGCACCGCAGCTTTGTCGGCAACGGCAGCTATATCCCGGACGGCACCGTGCTGCCCGAACACGTGCTGATCGGCGTGCACACGCACGCGCCGCGCAATGAACAGATGCACAGCGGCGACACGTGGCTGGGCTCTCCGCCCATACATTTGCCCGCGCGCGAACAGGTCAGCGGCTTTGCCGAGCACTTGACCTTCAAGCCATCGTTGCTGCGCCGCCTGGGCCGCAGCCTGATCGAAGCGTTCCGCATCGTCGCGCCGCACGCCGTGGTAATCGCGGTCGGCTACACCCTGGTGCTGGACGTGATGCCGATCGCGGGCGCCGGGCGCTGGGGCGAAGTGGTGGGCGACCTGGCCATTGCCGGCCTGGCCTACGGCATCGGCAATTTTTTGGTGGTCGTGCTGTTCAAGTGGCTGCTGCTGGGACGCTACCGCAAGCATGCGGCGCCCATGTGGACGCCGTTCGTGTGGATTTCGGAAGGCGTGACCAACCTGTATGAAGGCATCGCCGTGCCCAACTTCATGCGCTACCTGCGCGGCACGCCGTGGCTGCCGCTGGCCTTCCGCCTGTTCGGCTGCAAGATCGGCCGCGGCGTCTACATGGATACGACGGACATCACGGAATTCGACTGCGTGCACATCGGCGACTACAGCGAATTGAATGCGCTGACCTGTCCGCAGACGCATCTGTTCGAAGACCGCGTGATGAAGATCGACCACGTGGAAATCGGCCAGCGCGTCTACATGGGCCCGCGCAGCTCCGTGCTGTACAGCGCCAAGGTGGGCGACAATGCGCGCCTGGGAGCGTTGACCCTGGTGATGAAGGGCGAGCACATCCCCGCCGGCAGCAACTGGGCGGGCTGCCCGGCCGCGCCTTTGCGTAGCTGATTGCAGCTGATGGATTTTACGGTGCTCTTGTCAAGAGACGGCGTGCTGGTGATCGGCATTGTGCCGCCGCCGTCACGCATCGAAGCGCGCGCGCGCCTGCGCCAGGCCGTGCGCGAGGCGGCGGCGCAATGGCGAAACCTGGACATCGAGGCGATTTCGGCGGAGTCGACGCCGGGCGCCCCTCCCCGCCTGCTGCTGGCAGGACGCGCGGCGGGCCTGTCGTTCAGCCATGACGAGGGACTGTCGCTGGCCGCCATCGGCCTGCATGGTCCCGTCGGCATCGACGTGATGCGGGTGCAGGACATTGCCGACTGGTTCCATCTGGCGCGCGATTACCTGGGGCCGCAGGTGGCAGCTGAGCTGGCCGACTGCCCCGCCGAACAGCGCCCATTGGCCCTGGCGCAGGCGTGGACGGCGCGCGAGGCGGCGCTCAAGTGCGCGGGGCTGCCGCTGGCGGAGTGGAATGGGGCCGCACCGGCCTGCCGCCTGAAAACGCTGGCGTTACCGGCACCGTATGTGGCGACGTTGGCATATTAGTCCTCCTTGCCCTCGGCCGCGCCGCCGATCTGGACGAAAATCAGTTTTACGATAATACTGATAAGTACTCCCAACACCCCGAGCAATTCCAGCATGGTCTTTCCTTCGCAGTGACAGCGGACCAATGCACTGTAGCGCGAACGCCGGGGCAAGGCTAATATCAAATCAGGCAGTCACCGATCTCGAAAAGGCATACGATTGATTTCCATCAGACAGTTCCGCTATTTTGTCGAAGTCGTCGATGCGGGCAGCTACTCGCGCGCGGCGGAAAAGTTATATATCGCGCAGTCGGCCCTGAGCCGGCAGATCAAGGAGCTGGAAGGCGAAGTACAGGCCCTGCTGCTCACGCGCGACGCGCGCCATATCGAGCTGACGCCCGCGGGACAGGTCTTTTATGAGCGGGCCAGGCGCATCCTCGACGACATCGACGAGACCGTGCGCCAGACGCGCCACGTGGGACAAGGGGCGCAAGGCATCATCCGCCTGCTGCATTCGAGTTCCGTCACCCTCACGCCCGCCATCGGCGCCGTGCTGAACCGGCTGCTGGCGCAGTTCCCCGGCGTCTCGCTCGATGTTTCAAAGGGCTCGTCGGAAAACCAGGCTGCCGACATCGAGGAAGGCCGCGCCGACCTGGGACTCGTGCGCCTGCCCACCCTGCGCAAGCATGCCAATATCGTCGTGCACGAACTGTTTGCGGAAAGGCTGGTGGTGGCCGTGTCGTCGGCCTCGCCGCTGGCTGCTCTGGAGCGCACGACGATCGCCGCCCTGCGCGACGAGGCGTTCGTCTCGATCCCGCACAAGGACCGGGGAGGCCTCAGCTACCTGGTGGCGGGCCTGTGCCTGGCGCAGGGCTTCTTCCCGAAGGCGGCGCGCGCCCTGTCGCGCAAGACCTCGCAGCTGAACCTGATCGAAGCCAATATGGGCATCGCCATCGTCCCCGACAGCATGCGCCTGGTGGCGCCGCCCGGCGTGCGTTTCATCGCCCTGCCGGACGAGGAATCGCATTCCGTCGTCGGCCTGATCTCGCCGCGCGCGGCCGGCGGCATGGTGGCCGCATTTACGGAAGCGTTCGTGCGCGAGATGAACGCAGTAACGACCGTGGATTAGCCTTCCGCATACAGCACCGCATCCGCGTCGCGCACGGCCGCCATCAGCAAGGCCAGCTTCATGACGTCGAGCTGGCCGTCCGTGCGCACGCGCGAGCACAGGTCGATGCCGTAGGGGCGCACCTGGCGCAGCGCCTCCATCACGTTATTCGCATCGAGGCCACCGGCGAGGAAGACGGGACGGGGGCTGGCGCGCACGAAGCGCGCACTGACGGACCAGTCGTGCGTGCGGCCCGTGCCACCCAGCTCCGGCACAGCCGCGCCGGGGCGGCCCGAGTCGAGCAAAAAGGCGTGGACATGGGGCGCGTAGGCGGGAATCAGCGCCAAAGCCTCGGGTCCCTCCACGTGGATCACCTGCACGCGCCGCACGTGCGGCAGCAGGCGCGCCAGCTGCGCCACTTCGCCGGGGTCGATATGGCCGACGATCTGCACGGTGGACGGCTGCGTGGCGCGCACGTGTTCGGCGATGGCTTGCGCCGTCGTCTCGGACGTCAGCAGGAAGGTGGCCACGGGCGGCGGCGTCCAGGCGGCGATCTGCGCGATGCGCGCGTCGGGAATCGGGCCGGGACCGGACGGCATGGCGGCCACCAGGCCCAGCGCGTCGGCGCCGGCGGCAATGGCCAGTTGCGCTTCGTCGATGGAAGCGATGCAGCAGATCTTGATGCGGGTTCTCATGGCCTTGCGTACTGAGTCGGGATGATCAACATTACAACACAGGGCGGCGCGCACGCCAAGGCACGCGGTCAAGGCCGCACGCGATTGTGTGCCAAAATGGGCCATTATCCACTCCCCGAGGAAGCCATGGCCGACTACAAGAACCCCAGCTACGTGGCCCGTTCCATGCACCCGCGCTTCGATGAACTGACCTCGCCCGGCGAAGCCGTGCCGTATTCCGGCATCTACCGCTGCGACGGCTGCGCGCACGAGATCGTGTCGACGGAAGGCCACGTCATGCCGCCGCAAAACCACCACCAGCACAGCAGCGAACAGGGGCCGATACGCTGGCGCCTGATCGTCAGCCCGCGCTGATTGACAGGCACGAGGCGGCGGACGATACTTGATTGATCCCGGTTCGCCATTCGAACGTCACTGGAACACCAGCATGCGCATCGTCGACTTTGAAATCCGCAAGGAGTGCCCGCCGCAGCTATGCGACTGCGAGCGCGAGCGCCTGCTCGACGATCCGCAGGCGGACCTTGCCATCCTGCGCCTGAACCTGACGGAAGAAAAGCGCCTGCTGGCGCACATCGAGGGCATTGCCACGTATGCACAGCTGCAGAAGCTGCAGCGGCTGCTGAAAAGCAACCTGGGCGTGGAATTGCAGATCGCGCCCGGCAGCGGCGAAGTGCGCACCGTGCGCGGCTTCCATATCCGCCTGCTGGAGCGGCCCGGCCTGTGCCGCAAGACGCGCGCCGCCATTCCCGCCGCCGTGCGCCGCTGCCTGGCCGCACATCCCGAGATCGCGTTTGCGATCCTGAATGAAAACGATTTGCTCGGTGGAGTGCGGGGCGAGTAGGTCGGATTAGCGGGCACCGCGTAATCCGACATCATTGTTGGCGTATGGGCGAATGTCGGATTACGCTCCGCTAATCCGACCTACGCCGTCACGCTGGCGTGGATGGGAATGACCTTGCCCTTCGCTTCGCGCGCCCGCAACTGCCCGCAGCCCCCCTCCACGTCCTGACCGGCCGAATCGCGCAATTTGGTCAGCACGCCGCGCGCGTGCAGGGCGGCGGCAATGGCGCGCGCCTTGTCCCAGCTGGGGCGCCTGAACGGCAAGTCATCGATGGTGTTATACGGGATCATGTTGAGCACCGCATACTTGCCCTGCAAGAGCGCCACGATGCCGTCCATCTCGTCCTCGCCATCGTTGACGCCCTCCATCAGGGTCCACTGGTACTGCACCGGGTAGCCGGTCAGGCGCGCGTACGACTCGCCGAAGTCCACCAGTTCGCGCGGGGATAATTTGGGCGCGCGCGGCAGCAGCTGTTCGCGCAGCGCCGGCTTCGTCGTGTGCAGCGACAGGGCCAGCGCCGGCTTGACGCGACCTTGCGGCAGGCGCTCGAAGGCGCGCGGATCGCCCACGGTGGAAAACACGAGGTTCTTGTGGCCGATATTGCCCTCGGTGCCCAGCAGTTCGATGGCTTCCATCACATTGTTCAGGTTATGCGCCGGCTCGCCCATGCCCATGAAGACGACTTTCTTCACGGGGCGCAGGGTGCGCGCCAGCACCACCTGCGCGACGATCTCCCCGCTCGTCACCTGGCGGATCAAGCCGTCGCGGCCCGTCATGCAGAACTGGCAACCGACGGCGCAGCCCACCTGGCTCGACACGCACAAGCCATCGCGCGGCAGCAGCACGCTTTCCACCGTCTGGCCGTCATGCAGCCCCACCAGCAGGCGCGCGGAACCGTCGGCGCCCGGATGGGTGCTGAGCAGTTTCAGCATACCCTGCAATTCGAGGTCGAGCGCGGGCAAGGCGTCGCGCACGGGCAGCGGCAAAAAGTCTTCGGCGCGGCGCCGGCCCTGGTCGTGCGGCTGCCCCTGTATCCAGTCGCGCAGCACGCGCTGTTCGTGCAGGGGCTTGGCGCCCAAGGCGCGCAGGCGCTGGCGGAGATGGTCGATTTGCATGGATTCCGAATAAAAAAACAGCGCACCGGCAGGAATGCGAGGCGCGCCGCGGATGGGAATAAAAAGCTTAGACTTTTTTCACGAATTCCGTTTTCAGGCTCATGGAACCGAAGCCGTCGATCTTGCAGTCGATATCGTGGTCGCTGTCGACCAGGCGGATGTTCTTGACCTTGGTGCCCATCTTGACGACACCGCCGCCGCCCTTCAGCTTCAAGTCCTTGATGACGCTGACCGTGTCGCCGTCCTGCAGGATATTGCCGGCCGCATCGCGGTACACCTTGGCGCCTTCTTCCACGGCTTCGCCAGCCGTGGCCGACCATTCATGCGCGCATTCAGGGCAGATCAACTGGCTGCCGTCTTCGTACGTGAATTCGGATTGGCATTGCGGGCATGGTGGTAATGTGCTCATTTTCTTCTCTGTCTGGTGAACAGCGCGTGCTGTAAAAGCCGACATTATACGGCCTACGCCCCGTATCAGCGGGCTTTTTTCCCCATCATTATCAAGTCCGGCGAATAAGCTCGATGGTGCTGTGGACGATTTCCTCGTGGATGCCGATGCGCGCGCGCAGCTGGGCGGCCGTCAAGGCGGCATCGCGGCTGACGACGGACAAGGCGCACGAATACAGCTGCTTGCCGACTCGCCGCACATGCAGGTCGACGATGCGCGGCGTGTCGCCGGCGCTTTCCACTTCCACCGCCTCGCGGTCCAGCAAGACCTTGCCCGTCTCCTGCATCAGCTTTTTCGCCCACAGCGCGGCCAGCACGGCGCCCGCGATGCCCATCACGAGGTCGAGCCAGCTCCAGCCGTAAGCCCACGCGCCGGCCAGCGCAAGGATGGCGTGTGCGAACTCATATGCCAGCCATCGGCCAGCAGGGCCATGGAGTTGTACCACCAGCCGGCGGCGATTTTCAGCGCCATGGTGGCCAGCGTGACTGGCCACGGGCTCGCGCAAGTGTTCTTCGATCACTTCGGCCATCAGGCCATTTCAGGGAGCGGGCGCGATCTTCCGCAGCTTGCTGGCCAGCGAGGCATCGGACAATTCGCCCAGGTGGGTATCGGCCAGCCGCCCTTGCGCGTCGTAGAACAGCGTGGTGGGCAGGGCCGAGGAACCGGCCGCCTCGCCCAGCGCCGCTTCGCTGTCGAGCACCACATTGCGCAGGGTCGCGCCGCTCCCGTCCAGGAAAGCGCTGGCGGCAGCCGCATCCTCGCGCTGGTTCACATACACGAAGACGATATCGGCGCGCGCCTGCTGCGCGGCGGCCAGCACGGGCATCTCGCGCCGGCATGGCGGGCACCAGCTGGCCCACAGGTTGACCACCACGGGCTTGCCGCCGGCCAGCGCCGCCAGGCTGGTGGGCGTGCCATCGACCGCCCGCAACGCCACGGCCGGCAGAGCCGTCGGCTTGTCGTAGGCGAGGGATATCCCTGCGCTCAACACGGCCCAGGCCAGCGCGCCGGACGCCACGCTGACGGCCAGCGGACCGCGCATGGCCGCCATGGCGGGTCCCCTGCAGCGCCATGCGGCGATGGCCAGCGCGGCGGCGACGCCGGCCGGCGCCAGGAAGCCGCCATCGCGGATATTGATGATGGACCACGGCGCGGCCCAATACTGTTCGTGCCAGCGCAGCACGAACGCCAGCCGCGCCGCCAGCAGGCCGGCGATCAGCATGTCGGAAACGAGGGGGCCGGCGTCCGGCAACTGGCGGTACTTCCGCAGCCACCACGCCGCGCCGTAGGCGACGCACAGGGAAACGAACAACAGGACCAGGCCCGTGGGCAAAGCCAGGGGGCCGATTTGCAGGGACAGCATGGGCGCTTTCTATAACGTCGAATGGACGGCCATTGTGGCCCATGCGGATTAGACAGGCGTTAATCCGGCATCAAAAAGCGGACAGCGCCTCCTTGCGCACGAAATGCATGGCTTGCGGCCGGTCCACCAGCACGCATTGCTTGCCCGTGCGCTTGCAGTGGTCATGCACGCGCCAGTAGGCGTCATGGCTGACGCAGCCCGTCTGGCAAATCACCAGGTCGGCCGCCACCAGACCCGCTTCCAGCGCGGCCGCATCGTCGGCGCCGTCATCGCCGCCCGGGTGATGAAGGAAGCGACCGCCGGCCTGCTCGATGGCTCGCTGCGCCACGTTGGCGCCGGCCGCGTCCTGGCCCGGCTCCAGCTTTGAAGAGCTGCCCACGTAGAGCACGGCTTTTTCGCGCACGTCGGCCTGCAAGGCTGGCACGGACACGACGGAAGGCGCGGGCAGCCACTGCAGGCGCAGCAACTCGCGCATCAGGTCCTGCACGCGCTCGCTGAGCCACTCGACCTTGCGGGCCAGCCGGGCACGCGTCGGCAAGCCCGGCACGCTGGCCGCCAGTTCGGCCAGTGCGTCGCGCGCCAGCGCCAGCTGGGTATCGCGGATCACGATCTGCGCCCGCGCGCGCATCAATTCCGACTCCAGCTGCGCGATGCGGGCCGCCTGCGCCGCCAGCTGCGCACTGCAGCGCGCCTGCGCGCGGCCATACTCGCCCATCAGCACGCGATGCTCATGCGCGATCAAATCCTCGTTGCCATGCATACTGCCCATCATGCCCTCCTTTACCGCCCGCGGCGCCATGGCGCCAGCCCATCGCTACCCCATAGATCTGCATTATAAATGAGAATCATTACTATTTGGTTATGCACATGCCCGCAGCAGGGGTATGCGCTGGCCGCGCCTGCCGCAAGCCGGTGGCACCGCGATAGATGTCCAGCGTGTTCGGCCACGCGATATCGATGAACAACTGCCGTGCCGGATCGGCCAGCAATGACTGCCCCGCACAGTTCCCCTTGATCTCGCCCTTGTTCACGGTCAGCAGGCGCGCGCCGCCAAGGCAAGCGCCTGGCTGTCGAGCTTGAACACCCCCACTTCCCGCACCAGGCTGGCTGCCTGCTCTTCCAGGCTGCCGGCGGCGGCCGCCGCTTCCTCGACCAGGGCGGCGTTCTGCTGCGTGACTTCATCCATCTGCGTGATGGCCTGGTTGACCTGTTCGATGCCCAGGCTCTGCTCCTGGCTGGCGGCGGCGATCTCGCTCATCAGGTCAACCACCTGCTTGACGGACGTCACGATCTTGTCCATCGTGGCGCCCGCCTCGTCCACCAGCTTGCTGCCCGCGTCGACGCGCTCGACCGAGTCGCCGATCATGGCCTTGATTTCGCGCGCGGCGCTGGCCGAACGCTGCGCCAGGCTGCGCACTTCGCTGGCGACGACGGCAAAGCCGCGTCCCTGCTCGCCCGCCCTGGCCGCCTCCACGGCCGCATTCAGGGCCAGGATATTCGTCTGGAAAGCGATGCTGTCGATCACGTCGACGATATCGACGATCTTGCGCGAGCTGGCATTGATGGCGCCCATCGTATCGACCACGCGCCCGACCACCTGTCCGCCCTGCACGGCAAATTCCGACGCCGACACCACCAGCTGATTCGCCTGCCGCGCATTGTCGGCATTCTGCTTTACCGTGCTGGTCAGCTCCTTCATCGCGGAAGCCGTTTCTTCCAGCGAACTGGCTTGCGCCTCCGTGCGCGACGACAGGTCGAAATTGCCGGCCGCGATTTCGCGCGAAGCAACGGTGATGCTTTCCGTGCTGCTGCGCACCTGGCCCACGGTGCGCGACAGGCTGCCATTCATCGCCTCGAGGGCCTGCAGCAATTGACCGGGTTCGTCGGAATAGCGCTTGTCGACGCGATTGGTCAGGTCGCCGGCCGCCACCCTCTGCGCGGCCCGCAGCGCCTCCTGCAAGGGGCCGCTAATGCTGCGGCTGATCAGCACGGCGCCGGCGATGCTGACGCCCAGCGATGCCAGCAGCAAGCCCGCCAGCAGCGCGGTCGCCGAGCGCGCGCTATCGGCCGACTCGGTCTCGAACGCGGCCGAACGCTTGCTGGTCATGTCGACCACGCGGTTGATGGCCGCCAGATGGCTGTCGTAGCTGGCGGCCATCGCCGCCATGGCAGTGGCGACGCCCGCCTTGTCCTGCCCCCGCAGCGCGGGGATGAAGCGCGTGAATGCCGTCTCGTAGAATGCCACGGCTGGAGCGTGCGCCTGCGTCAGCAAGGTCTCGGCGATATCGCGGTCGATATCCTGGGTACGCCAGAACTGGTGGCGCGTATCGTACTCGGCTTTCAATGCCTTCAGGCGCTCGACCAGTTTGTCTTGCGCGCCCCTGTCTTCGGACGCCATCAGCTGGAAGGCGACCAGGTAGGATTCGAGGATGTATTCGGGCGGCGGCAGCACGTCGGCCACCAGGTCCTTGCCCTGCACGATGCGGTGATACACAGGGCCGTTGACCTTCAATTCGTGCAGCACGCGCAGCGACCAGCCGCCATACACGATCATGCCCAGCGAAAAGATGGCGACCAACAAGGCCAGCCGGCGCGACAGTTTGACTTGGCGAAGCAGCTGCATGTGCGTATCCCCTCGGTTGTCCGGGCCATGCCGCCAATGCCGCCGGCATAGACCGCGCTGGCCAGTATGAATTTCTGCGCGGCATTTGCGGA